>NZ_CEEDBP010000018.1:0-115253 GCF_979252845.1 Belnapia sp. AC561 | reverse complement strand
GCTGGGTACCGGGGGCGGGCGGGCGGAAGCTCATGCCTCCATGTCCTTCAAGGTTTCCTTGGCGATGCGCAGCGCGGTATTGGCGGTCGGCACGCCGGCATAGGCGCCGACCTGCAGCAGCACCTCGCCGATCTCCTCCGGCGTCACGCCGGTATTGGCCGTCGCGCGGACATGCAGGCGGAATTCCTCGTGGTGGCCCAGCGCCGAGAGGATGCCGAGGCAGAGCAGGCTGCGGTCGCGGTCGGACAGGCCCGGGCGGGTCCAGACCCGGCCCCAGACACCCTCCAGGATGAACTCGCGGAAGGGCGCATCCATCGCGGTCAGCGCCGCCTCGGACCGGGCGACATGCGCCTCGCCGAGGATGCGGCGGCGGACCGCCATGCCGGCCTCGGCGACATTGGCCGGCAGCGCCGTCATCAGCTTCATATGGGCGAGGATGGCGCGGGTGACGGCATCCTCGCGCTCGAAATTCGGGATATGCGCGCCCTCGGCGACGATCACCATGCGGCTGTCGGGGATGGCCGCATGGATCGCCTGGGCGGCGGCGGGCGGCGTCGATTCGTCGCGGTCGCCGACCAGGACCGTGGCGGGGCACTTGATCCTGCCCAGCAGCTCCTGCCCGGTGGTGTCGCGCAGCGCCGCGGCGCAGCCGAGCCAGCCCTGGGGATCGGTGCCCAGCAGCATCCGCCGCAGCCCCTTGGAGGAGGCGAGCGACTGGTCCAGCACCCAGCGGCCCATGGTCGCATCGGCGATGGCGGCGAGGCCCTGCGCCGCGACGGTATCCATCCGCGCCTGCCAATTGGCGGGGCCGCCGAACTCCAGCGCGGTGTCGCAGGGCAGCAGCGACAGCACCGCCTCCGGCGCCAGTGCCGCCATGCGCATGGCGATATGCCCGCCGATGGAGACGCCGCCGACATGCGCCTGGCGGATGCCGAGCGCATGCAGCAGGGCCAGCGCATCCCGCGCCAGCATCTCCATGGAATAGGGGCCCTCCGGCGCCTCGCTCAGCCCATGGCCGCGCATGTCCATGCGGATGACGCGGTAGCGCCTGGCCAGGGCCGCGGCCTGCGGGTCCCACATGTGCAGGGTGGTGCCGAGGCTGTGCATCAGCAGCACCGGGATGCCGGTGGCCGGGCCGGAAACCTCCGCATGGATGACGACGTCGCCGAGCTGGACGAACATGGATCAGGCCCCTTCGCTGACCAGGGTGGCCGGTGCCGGCCGCGCGCCGGAAAGCCTCAAGGGATGGCCGCCGAATGGGATGCGGACAGCGCCGCCGCTGCGGGCCTCGGCCATGTGGGGTCTCCTCCGGTCATTGGGCCGGACAGTCGCGCGCCGGCCTGTGTCGGTCAACGCTTTGCACAATCATCACAGGACGGGGGCGAATCATCGCCTTACGCAACCGTGAAGTGATTGTCTCGTACCTTTCGCAACCGCTGGGCTTATGACTTGCAAGATCCTGTTTGGAAACTTCGATGAATAGCATTTCCAGTCGGAAGAATTCCGCCTGCTCGGGTTGCCAGTCCGGTACCGGCCTGAATTTCACCCTTTCCATGGCCTTTCAGCCGATCGTCGATCTCAGCCAGGGCGGCGCCGTGATGGCGCAGGAAGCGCTGGTGCGCGGGCCGGAGGGCCAGGGGGCCGGCTGGGTCATCGGGCAGGTCGCGCCGGATGCGCTCTATGCCTTCGACCAGGCCTGCCGCGTCACCGCCATCGAGGAGGCCAGCCGCCTGGGCCTGCCGGCGACCGGGGCCCGGCTGGCGATCAATTTCCTGCCCAATGCCGTCTACAACCCCTTGGCCTGCATCCAGGCGACCCTGCGCGCGGCCGAACGGACCGGCTTCCCGCGCGACCGGCTGATCTTCGAGGTCAGCGAGCAGGAGAAGGTCGCCGATGCCGGCCATCTGCTGCGCATCTTCCAGGCCTACCGGGCCATGGGCTTCGCCGTCGCCATCGACGACTTCGGCGCCGGCCATGCCGGCCTGTCGCTGCTGGCCGACCTGCCGGTGGATATCGTCAAGCTCGACATGGGGCTGGTGCATGGCTGCGACCAGGACCGGGCGCGCCGGGTCATCCTCGCCAACATGGTGCGGGCCTGCGGCGAACTCGGCGTGCAGGTGATCGCCGAGGGGATCGAGACCGCGGCCGAACTGGCGACCTTGCGGGAGATCGGCGTCACCCTGGTGCAGGGCTACCTGCTGGCCCGGCCGGGCTTCCGCAGCCTGCCGGTCCCGGTGCAGCCGCTCAACTGAGCAGCCGCACCAGCCAGAGGCTGAGCGCGGGGAAGGCGACGCACAACGCCAGCCGCAGCAGATCCGTCGCCAGGAAGGGCAGGACCCCGCGATAGGTCCGGCCGATCGGCACGTCCCGCGCGAGGGAGGAGACGACGAAGACATTCAGCCCGATCGGCGGCGCGGTCAGCCCGATGCCGACCACGATCAGCACCAGGATGCCGAACCAGATCGCGGTTTCCTCCGTGCTCGCCAGGCCGAAGTCGAGCGCCGTGACCACGGGAAAGAAGATCGGCAGGGTGAGCAGGATCATCGCCAGCTCGTCCATCACCGCGCCGAGCACGACATAGGCCGCCAGCAGCAGCGCCAGCACGCCGAAGGGCGGGAAATCCTGCTCGGCGATCCAGAGCGCGAGAAGCTCCGGCGCCGAGGTCAGCGCCAGGAAGGCGTTGAAGACCTCCGCCCCCAGCAGGATGACGAAGATCATCGCCGTGGTCTCGGCGGTGGCCAGCAGCGCCTCCCGCACCTGCCGGCCGCTGAGCGTGCCGCGGGCGACGCCGACGACCAGCGTCGCGATGCAGCCGATGGCGGCGCTTTCGGTCGGGGTGAAGATGCCGCCGTAGATGCCGCCGACGACGACGACCGCGATCAGCAGCACGGGGATGACGTTGCGCATCGCCTCGCGCCGGATCTCGGGCGGAACGCGGGCGGCGGCGGGGGCCAGCGCCGGGCGCAGCCGGGCGACGGCCCAGATGGCGGCGACGTAGAACAACGATGCCAGCAGCCCGGGGATCAGCGCCGCCATGAAGAGCTTGGCGATGTTCTGCTCGGTGCTGATGGCATAGACCACCAGGATGACGCTGGGCGGGATGAGGATGCCGAGCGTGCCGCCGACCGCGATGGTGCCGGTCGCCAGCCCGGCGTCGTAGCCGTAGCGGCGCAGCTCCGGCAGCGCCGCACGGCCGAAGGTGGCGGTTGTCGCGACGCTGCTGCCGCAGACCGCGCCGAAGGCGGCGCAGGCGCCGATCACGCTCATCGCCATGCCGCCCGGCTTGTGGCCGAACAGCGCATTGGCCGCGGCGAAAAGGTCCCGCGCCAGCCCGCCGCGTTCCGCCAGCGCGCCCATCAGGATGAACAGCGGGATGACCGAGAGGGTGTAGTTGGCAAAGAGGAAATAGGGCGTGGTCTTCAGGTAGTTCAGCAGGGTCGCGGTATCGACCACCCAGACATAGCCGCCGGCGCCGACCAGCATCATGGCGAGGCCGACCGGCGCGCGGGCCGCGATCAGCGCCAGCAGCGCGGCGAAGCCGGTGGCCGCCAGCAGGAATTCCGGCGCCATCAGCCGCGCCCCCCCATCAGTCGCACCACCCAGTAGAGCGCCGCCAGCGCCGTCGCGCCGAAGCCCAGCGCCGCCAGCCCCACCGCCCACCAGGTCGGCAGGCCGAGCACCATGGTGGTGGTGCCGGTCCGCAGCGTTTCAGTGGCCCCGACGAACAGGCGCTCGGCCAGCACCGCGGCGACGCCGGCCCAGACCAGGGTCCAGAAGGCATCCACCCCGCGGGCCAGCCGCTTCGGCATCCAGGTGGTGAAGGTATCGACCAGGATATTGGTCCGCAGCAGCGTGCCATAGGCGAGGAAGCCGGCGACCGCGAGGCCGGAGCCGAGCGAGACCAGCTCGAAATCCCCCGGCACCGGCTGGTTGGTCGCCCAGCGCTTGAGGACGCTGGCGCTGGTCAGCAGGGCGGTGGCCAGCAGGGCCGCGCCGCCGGTATGGGCGAGCAGGCCGGCGAGCAGCGCGACGGCGCCGCGCGCCGGGGGCG
Organism: Belnapia sp. AC561; assembly: GCF_979252845.1. Lineage (NCBI taxonomy): Bacteria > Pseudomonadati > Pseudomonadota > Alphaproteobacteria > Acetobacterales > Roseomonadaceae > Belnapia > Belnapia sp. AC561. The sequence goes on along the minus strand of NZ_CEEDBP010000018.1, from coordinate 111,202 downwards.
CCACCGCCGTCTCATCGGCCATGCGGGGCTCAGCCTATGCCCTGGCCGTATTGCGCCACCAGGGCCCGGGCCTCCTCCAGCAGGGCGCCGCCGTCGATGCTGCGGTCCTTCATCGCGGCGATCCAATTCTCGATCACCGGCGCGGTCTGGCGCTGCCAGCGGTTCCGCTCCTCCTCCGAGAGCTCGACGATCTGGTTGCCACGCTTGCGGACCATCTCCTCGGCCTTGGGGCCTTCCTCGTCCCAGGGGCGGGCGGCCATCCGGGCCGCGGCCTGGCCGCTATTGGCATCGATGACGGCGCGCAGGTCGGCCGGCAGGGCGGCATACTTCGCCGGGTTCATCGCCAGGATGAAGGTGGCGACGTAGAGCGTCGGGGAGCCGGCGATCTCGGTGTGGTTCTTCACCATCTCATGCAGGCGGATGCTGGGCACGACCTCCCAGGGCACCACCGCGCCGTCGATCACGCCCTGGCTCAGCGCTTCCGGCACCTGCGGCACCGGCATGCCGACCGGCGCGGCGCCGAGCGCCTTCAGCGCCTCCCCGGTCTGCCGGGTCGGGAAGCGCAGCTTGAGGCCGGCCAGGTCCTCCATGCGGCGGACCTCGCGCCGCGAATGGATGACCCCGGCATCATGGCCCCAGGCGGTGATGAGGTGGACGTCCTTGAACTCCTCCTGCATGCGCCGCTCGACCAGCGCCTGCACCGCCTGCACATTCACCGCGGCGCGCTTGTGGGCGACGAAGGGCAGCTCGAAGACCTCGATGCGGGGGAAGCGGCCGGGGGTATTGCCGGGCAGGGTCCAGACGATGTCGGCGACGCCGTCGCGCGCCTGGTCAAACAGCTGCGGCGGGGCGCCGCCGAGCTGCATCGCCGGGAAGATCTGGATGCGGATGCGGTTGTTGCTCTCGGCCGCGACCTTCTGCGCCCAGGGCTGCAGGAAGAAGCGATGCACGTTGGACACCGCCGGCAGGAAGTGGTGCAGCCGCAGGGTCACCTCCTGCGCCCGGGCGGCGCTGGGCCGCAGCAGGGCGGGCGCGGCCAGGAGGGGGGCGGCGAGCAGGTGGCGGCGCTGGAGCATGGACGTTTCCCAGGGTGGCTTCGTTGTCGCGGCGAGGCGACGCTGCGCCCCTCGGGTGGTTTCAGCGGAAACCGCCGCGGAGCGCCAGATGTTTCGCCGGTTCCGCGGCCTGGGCAGAAAAAAGGCCCGGGGGATCGCTCCCCCGGGCCTGCTGCGGTCGGTGTCGGCCGGCCTCAGCGCAGGACGATCTCGACCCGGCGGTTCTGCGGCTCGCGCACGCCATCGGCCGTGGGCACCAGTGGGCGGCTTTCGCCGAAGGCGGTCACGCCGATGTCGCCGCGCTGCACGCCCTGGCGTTCCAGCTCCGCGGCCACGACCTGGGCACGGCGCTCGGACAGGCGCTGGTTGTAGGCGGGGGTGCCGGAACGGTCGGCATGGCCGGCCAGCTCGATCCGGGTGGCGGCCAGGCGACGGGCATTGCCGGCGGCCTCGCCGATGATCTGCCGGGCGCGGTCGGTCAGGTCGGCCGAGTTCCAGTCGAAGAAGACCAGATAGGTGCGGGCGACGCTCGGCGGCGGCGGCGGCGCGGCCGGTGCCTCGGCCACCGGGGCGGCGGCGGCCGGCGGGTTGAAGGCATAGCGCAGGCCGACCAGCAGGCTGTGGTTCTCGCCTTCCGGCTTCCACCTGCCGGGGACATTGGCCTGGGCCGGGCCGCTGGTGCGGGTGATCTCGAGGCTCGGCGAGAGCACGTTGAAGTAGCGGTACTCCACCGTCATGGCGAGGCCCGGGGCCAGGCCGAAGGCGCCGCCGACGATCGCCTGATAGGCAAAGGACCCGGCGGTATCGTCCACGACGTAATTGCTGGTGCCGGCGCCGCGCAGCCGGGCCTTGCTGACATCGGTCCAGGCATAGCCGGCACCGCCGCCGAGGTAGGGCATGTAGACCGAGGGCGAGATGCCGAAGCTGCTGAGGTCGAAGTCGAAGAGCGCATTCGCCATCACGCCGTAGCGGTCGACGGTGCCGGAATGGCCGAGCAGCCGGTTCGGCAGCACCAGGGTCTTGATCTCGTGGTTGCGGTAGTTGCCTTCCACCTCGGCCCGGAAGCCGTTGCCGAAGCCCCAGCCCAGCGACCCGACGCCGGCGAAGCCGATGTCGTTGTCATGGATGGAGATGCCGCGGCGGCTGTTGTCCTTCCAGTTGTTGATGCCGGCACCGGCGCCGACATACAGCCCGCTCACCGGCTGGGCGCGGCCGCTGACGGGCAGGGCCGCGACGGCTGCGACGGCGGTGGCGAGAAGGAGGTGGCGGAAGGTCATCGAATGCTCCGGTAGCTCGGCCCCAGCATCGGGCGGAAGGGCAGGACATGCGTCATCACGGCCACCCCGAAACCCCGGGCCGTTGCGCAACACAAGCACCAAACGCCCTTTGGCTGCAATGCCGCGCCGCAATATGGCAGCAGGGGCGAAGCGGCCGGAGCCCAGGCGGAAAGCCGGAAAAGGCCCGATGCAGCCCAGGCGCGTCCAGGGAACGTGATGATCGCCCTGGGGTGGAAATCAGTCCTGCACAGCTTGGGCCAGGGCGGCCACGTCCTGCGCCGCGACGCTGCCGGGATGGCGGGTGAGGAGCGGCATCTGGCGGCGGATCGCCTCCGGGACCTTCGCGTCGCGTCGGATGATGCCGGCGAGCGGCACCCCGGCGCCGAGGAAGCGGCCGCAGGCGGTATCCAGGCTGCGCCAGACCCGCTCCCCTTCGCCCGGTCCGCCGCCAGGTTCACCACGACGCGGGCATCGCCGCCCGGCCGGTCCCGCCGGTGCAGCTTCAGCACGGCATAGGCATCGGTCAGGCTCGTCGGCTCCCCGGTGGCGAGGACCAGCAGCGTATCCGCCGCGGCGGCGAGCTGGCGCACCGTGGGCTCCAGCCCGGCGCCGAGGTCGAGCACCACCAGGCCCCAGCCCGCCGCCGCCGCCCGCAGCAGCCCCGGTAGCCGCGCCAGGGCGGCGGGGCCGAGCCCGGCGAGGGAGCCGCAGCCGGACCGGCCGGGCAGGATATCGAAGCCCGCCTCATGCCGCTGGGCGGCGGCGGCCAGCGGCACCTGCCCGCCCAGCACCGCGCCCAGGTCCTGCGCCGGGGCGAGGCCGAGCTGCACGTCGACATTGGCCAGGCCGAAATCCGCATCCACCAGCAGCACCCGCTGCCCGGATTGGGCCAGCGCCTGGGCCAGGCTGATGGCAAGCCAGGTCTTGCCGACGCCGCCCTTGCCCGAGGCGATGGCGATGATCCGCCCGGCATTCGGCAGGCTCATGCGAGGGCGTCCGTATCAAGGGAGGGGTCGAGGCGCCGGGCCAGCCAGGCGGCATCGATCGGGGTGAGCCCATCGGCCACGCCGGGGCCGGTGCCGGCTTCCGCCAGGGCGAGGCCGGCGGCGGCGGCGGCGAGGATGCCGCCCAGGCGGCGGGCGCCATCGAGCCGCGTCGGCAAAAGGTGGCGGGCGCCGAGCGCGGCGAAGGCGGCGCCGAGCTCGGCCGCTTCCTCCCGGTCGAGGCCGGCCGGCAGCACGACCAGGATCTCGGCATCCGCCGCCTGGGCCAGGGCGCGCAGCCGGGCGGCCTGGGCGGCATCGAAAGGGTCGCAGCCGGCGGTATCCACCAGGGTCGGCTGGCCGGGCTGGCGGCGGGCCATGGCCCGGGCCAGCACCGCCGGCTCCGGCGCCACCGCCAGGGTCAGGCCAAGCAGCCGGGTGAAGGCGGCGAGCTGTTCCGCCGCCCCGGCCCGGTCGCCATCGGTGGTGACGACCAGGGGTGAGGCGCCGGCGAGGACGCCGCGGGTGGCGAGCTTGGCGCAGCTCAGCGTCTTGCCGGCGCCGGGCGGGCCGGCCAGCAGCACCGGCCGGGCCAGCCCATCCGGCAGCGGGGCGAAGGTCAGGCTGGCGCCCAGCCCCTCCGCCAGCCGGCCGGGCCGCAGCCGGGCGGCGAGCGCGGCGGGCAGGTTGTGGCGGGCGAGATGGGGCGAGGTGGGTGGCAACGGCGGCGCGACCGGTTGCGGCAGGATCAGCCGCGGCTCGGCCGGGTCGGCCGGGGCTCCGGTCGCCCAGTCGGGCGGCTCGGCGCTGCGGCCGAGCGCGGCGGTCACCTCCACCCCACCGCCCGGCACCCGGCGGCTGTCGAGGATCACCGCCTCCGGCCCCAGCGCGGTGCGGAGTTGGGCCATGGCCTCCGCCATGCTGGCGGCGCGGAACAGCTTCAGCCGCATCGGGGCGCCATTACAAGCTGCCGACGGTGCGGATGCGGCTGCGCGGATGGATCTCCGCCTGGCTCAGCACGGTGGTGGAGGGGCGGAAGCGTTCCACGATGGCGCGGACATGGCCGCGGATGCCGGCGGAGCAGACCAGCACCGGCGTCTCCCCGGTGGCGGCGGCGGCATCGAAGACCTCCCGCACCCGCTGCATGAATTCCTGCAGGCGGGAGGGGGCCATGGCGAGCTGGCGCTCCTCCGGCGGGCCGGCCAGGCTTTCGGCGAAGGCGAGTTCCCAGTCGGAGGACAGCGCGATCAGCGGCACGTAGCCCTGCGGCCCGCGCGCGGCATCCGAGAGCTGCCGCGCCAGCCGGCCGCGCACCACGGTGAGGATGGTGGACATCCCCCGCGCGCCGCCCGCCGTCGCTTCCTGCACCCCTTCCAGGATGGTCGGCAGGTCGCGGATGGAGACGCGCTCCGCCAGCAGCGCCTGCAGCACCCGCTGCAGCGCACCGACGCCGATCTGCGAGGGGATGACGTCGGCGATCAGCTTCTGATGTTCCTTGGGCAGCTCATCCAGCAGCTTCTGGGTCTCGGCGAAGGACAGCAGCTCGGCCATGTTCTCCCGCACCGTCTCGGTCAGGTGCGTCGCCAGCACGCCGGCGCAGTCGACCACGGTGCAGCCGCGCGCCAGGGCCTCGTCGCGCAGCGCTTCCTCGATCCAGAGGGCGGGCAGGCCGAAGGTGGGCTCGGTCGTGCGTTCCCCGGCCATGGCGGGAACCTGCCCGGAGGGGTCGATGGCCAGGTGCAGCGGCGGCCGCAGCCGGCCGCGCGCCGCCTCGATCTCCTTGACGCGGAGGATGTAGTGGTCCGGCGGCAGCTCCAGGTTGTCCTGGATGCGGACGCTGGGCAGCACGAAGCCCATCTCGCTGGCCATGGAACGGCGCAGCGCGCGGATCTGCTCGGTCAGCCGGGGTGCCTCGCCGGCCGCCAGCGCCAGCAGCCCGTAGCCGAGCTCGAGCCGCAGCAGGTCGAGCCGCAGGCTCTCGGCGACCGGCGGTTCGCCCGGTGGCGGCGGCGCGGGGGGCGGCGCATTGGCGACTTCGGCATCGGCGGCGCGCCTGGTCCAGGCCAGCGCCCCGCCGCCGGCGGCCAGCGCCAGGAAGGGCAGCAGCGGCATCCCCGGCATCAGCGCCAGCAACCCGGCGACGCCGGCGGCCAGCGCCATGGGCTTCCAGCCGCCGCCGAGCTGGCGGCTCATCACCTCATCGGCACGCTCCCGCCCGGAGCCCTTGGTGACGACGATGCCGGCGGCGACCGAGATCAGCAGCGCGGGGATCTGGCTGATCAGGCCGTCGCCGACGGTCAGCGTGGCGAAGGTCGTCGCCGCCTCGCCGATCGGCAGGCCATGCCGCAGCACGCCGATGGCGAGGCCGCCGAGCAGGTTCACCACGGTGACGATGAGCCCGGCGATGGCATCGCCGCGGACGAATTTCGCCGCGCCGTCCATGGCGCCGTGGAAGGCGCTTTCCTGTTCCAGCTCGGTGCGGCGGCGGCGCGCCTCCGCCTCGTCGATGATGCCGGCGGAGAGGTCGGCGTCGATCGCCATCTGCTTGCCCGGCATGGCATCCAGGCTGAAGCGGGCGGCGACCTCGGCGATGCGGCCGGAGCCCTTGGTGACGACCATGAAATTGACGATGAGCAGGATGGCGAAGACGATCATCCCGACCATCACGTCGCCGCCCATCAGGAAGCCGCCGAAGGCCGCGACCACTTGGCCGGCGGATTCCGGTCCCTCATGCCCATGGCTCAGGATGGTGCGGGTGGTGGCGACGTTGAGCGCCAGGCGCAGCAGCGTGGTCAGCAGCAGCAGTTGCGGGAAGGCGGTGAAATCGAGCGGGGTGCGCAGGAAGAGTGCGACCATCAGCACCAGCACCGCGAGGGTGATGGAAAGCGCGAGCCCCGCATCCAGCAGCAGGGTCGGCAGCGGCACCACCAGCACCGCCAGCAGCAGGCCGACGCCGACCGCGAGGGTGACGTCGCCGCCCGGCTGCAGGCGCCGCAGCCAGTCAGGCACCGCGATGGCCCCCATGCCTCAGGCTTCCGCCGGCCAATAGGCGTTCGGATAGCCGGTCGGGTGGATCGCCGGGACCGGGACGCCCTGGGCGCGGTATTCGTGCAGCTTGTTGCGCAGGGTGCGGATGGAGATGCCGAGGATCTCGGCCGCGCGGGTGCGGTTGCCGAGGCAATGGGTGAGGGTCTCGAGGATGAGGTCGCGTTCCACCTCCTCCACCTTGCGGCCGACCAGGCCGGCGACGCTGCGCGGGGCGGCGGTGGTGGTGGCGGGTGTGGCGGTGGCGGCGGCTTCGGTGCGGGGTGGCGGCAGGCTGGTCAGCTCGATCGCCTCCGGGCCGATGCTGTTGCCGCGCGCCAGCAGCACGGCGCGGTGCAGGGCATTCTCCAGCTCCCGGACGTTGCCGGGCCAGGGGTGGGCGAGCAGCAGCGCCTCCGCCGCCGGGGTCACGCCGCGGCGGGGCAGGCCATTGGCCTCGGCGAAGCGTTCGGCGAAATGCGCGGCGAGGGCGCTGATGTCCTGCGGCCGGTCGCGCAGCGGCGGGATATGCAGCGCGACGACATTCAGCCGGAAATACAGGTCGGCGCGGAACCGCCCGGCCTGGACCTCGGCGGCGAGGTCACGGTTGGTGGCGGCCAGCAGCCGCACATCCACCTTGGTCGGCGCGCCGCCGCCCAGCCGGTCCACCTCGCGTTCCTGGATCACGCGGAGGATTTTCGCCTGCAGCCGGGTGTCCATCTCGCCGATTTCGTCGAGCAGCAGGGTGCCACCATCGGCCTGTTCGAATTTGCCGCGGCGGGCAGCGACGGCGCCGCTGAAGGCGCCCTTCTCATGGCCGAAGAGCTCGGATTCCAGCAGCGCTTCCGGCAGGGCGGCGCAGTTGAGCGCGACGAAGGGGCCCTGGGCGCGGCGGCTGTTGCGATGGATGTGCCGCGCCAGCACCTCCTTGCCGGTGCCGCTTTCGCCGGTGATCAGCACGCTGGCCTGGGCGGTGGCAAGCTGTGTCGCCCGGGCAAGCAGCGCCACCATCGCCGCATCGCGGGTGACGGGTGCTTCCGCATCGCCCGCGGCGGCGGTGAGCATCGCCGCGATGAGGTCCGCATCCGGCGGCAGGGGCAGGAATTCCTTCGCCCCGGCGCGGATGGCGCGCACCACCGCGGCCGGATCCGGGTTGCGGCCGCAGGCGATGACGGGGCAGGCGATGCGTTCGGCCGCCAGCTGTTCCACGAGCCAGCCGATGTCGTGGCTGACGTCGCACAGGACGAGGTCGGCGCCTTCCGCCCGCAGCCGCGCCATGCCGGAGGCGACGCCATCCGCCTGGGCCAGCCGCGCGCCGCGCGCGGTGGCGATGCGCGCGGCCAGGCCGAGTTCCGCGTCCAGCGCGCCGATGATGAGGAGCCGTGTCATGCGCTAGATTCCCCGGTCGCCCTTCACGATCTCGGTCATGGTCACGCCGAGGCGGTTGTCCTCGACCATCACCACCTCGCCGCGGGCGACCAGGCGGTTGTTCACGTAGATGTCCACCGCCTCGCCCAGCTTGCGGTCGAGCTCGACCACCGCGCCGCGGCCGAGCTTCAGCAGCTGCGAGACCTGCATCGTCGCCCGGCCCAGCACCGCGCTGACCTGCACCGGGATGTCGTAGACCGCCTCCAGGTCGCGGCCGGAGGGCGCGGCGGCACGCGGGGCCGTCGCATCCACCGGCGCCATGGTCTCGAATCCATCGGGCGCTGCCATCGGTCAGGCCTCCTCGGTCATGGGTTGCAGTCCAAAGCTTTCGAGCAGCGCTGCCACCGCCTCGCGCCGCGCGGCCGGCGTGAAGCCGGCGCCGCCGCCGCGCCAATCGGCCCGCGCCGCGCCGGCCGGCAGGGCGGGGTCTTCCCGCACCTGCAGGCGCGGGTCGCCGATCCGCGCCTCGGCCGCCGGGCCGCAGCCGGGGGCGACATGCAGCGTCACGGCCACGGAATCGGCCAGCAGCGGGGCCAGGCGGGCGGCGAGCAGGGCGGCGCTCTCGGGTGCCAGCCGCAGGGTGGCGGCGGGCAGGGCGGCATCCAGCGCGGCGAGCAGCAGCCCGGCGAGGTCGCCCGCGGCCTGTCCGGCCGCCTGCGCCGCGCCATGGCCTGCCTCGGCGAGGGCGGCGGCGATGGCGGCCAGCGCGCTGGCCTGGGCGGCGGCCTGGCTGGCGGCGGCGGCGGCCTGGCCCGCGGCTTCCCCGGCGGCGAAGCCGCGGGCATGCTCGGCGGCCAGCAGCGCGGCCTGCGTCGCCGCGGCGGCGGCAGCCTCGGCCGCGGCCAGGGCGGCCGGGTCCGGCGCCTCGGGCGGCGGTGCATCCAGGTCCGGCACGAAGAAGCGGGCGCTGGTCGCGGCGCCGGGCTTCGGCCGCTGCAGCACCAGGATCGGCTCGAAGCCGCTCATGGCACCATTTCCTCGTCCCGGCCGTCCTGCAGGGTGATGGCGCCGGTCGCCGCCATGTCCTTGGCGACGGAGACGATCGTCGCCTGCGCCTCATCCACGTCGCGCAGCCGCACTGGGCCGAGCCCGGCGATGTCGTCGCGCAGCAGCTTGGCGGCGCGTTCCGTCAGGTTCTTCATGAACATCTCGCGCAGCGTCTCCGAGGCGCCCTTCAGCGCCAGCGCCAGCTTGTCCTTCTCGACCGAGCGCAGCAGGGTCTGCAGCCCGGCGCCATCGACCCGCTGCAGGTCCTCGAAGGTGAACATCAACCCGCGGATGCGCTCGGCGCTGTCGCGGTTGCGCTCCTCGAGCGCGCTCAGGATGCGGCCCTCGGCGGCGCGGTCGAGGTTGTTGAAGATCTCGGCCATCATCTCATGCGCATCGCGCCGCGCGGCGCGGGCGAGGTTCGACATGAATTCCATCTTCAGGGTGCGCTCGACGCCTTCGAGCGCCTCCTTCTGCACCGTCTCCATCCGCAGCATGCGCATCACCACTTCCATGGCGAAGCCTTCCGGCAGCAGCGAGAGCACGCGGGCGGCGTGGTCGGCGCGGACCTTGGTGAGCACCACGGCGACGGTCTGCGGGTATTCGTTCTTCAGGTAATTGGCGAGCACCGCCTCGTTCACGTTGCCCAGCTTGTCCCACATGGTGCGGCCGGCGGGGCCGCGGATCTCCTCCATGATCAGGGCGACGCGGTCGGGCGTCAGGGTCTTCAGCAGCAGCCGCTCGGTGCTTTCGAAGCTGCCGGTCAGCGAGCCGGCCTGGCCGAGCTGTTCGCTGAAATCCTTGCACAAATCCTCGATGGTGGCGGCGGGCACGGTGCCGAGCGTCGCCATCGCCACCGAAAGGTCGCGGATCTCATCCTCATGCATCCGGGCGAAGAGGCCGGCGGCATGCTCCTCCCCCAGGGCGAGCAGGAGGGCGGCGGCCTTCTGCGGCCCCGTCATGCCGTCCTTGGACATGACCATCAGCTTGCTCCTTCCGGGGCCAGCCAGCGGCGGAGGACCGAGAGGGCCTCATCCGGATGCTGGTTGACCATCTTCACCAGGTTGGCGATGGCCGAGGCGCGCAGCTGGCCCTGCACATGCGCCAGGTCGACCATGCTTTCCCCGCTTTCCAGCCGGGCCGCATCCTCGGGGCCGGCCTCACCGGCCGGGGCGGGGGAGCCATCCGGCAGCGTCGCCACCGCCCCGCCCGGCCCGGCCACCGCGCCATCCGCCCCGGCCGCGCCCGCCTGGGCCCCGGCCAGCACGCCCTGCGGCGCCAGCACCGCGGTGAAGCGCCCGACCATCGGCCGGCCGAGCAGCAGGATGGTGACCAGCGCCACCAGGGCCAGCAGCCCGCTCTCGATCAGCCGCGTCGCCAGCGCCGGGCTGACGGCCAGGCCGAGGAAGCCACCGGCCTCCGGCGTCGCCTGGGCTTCCTCGACGAAGCGCATGGAGACGACGTCGACCTTGTCGCCCCGCCGTTCGTCGAAGCCGATGGCGCTGCGGACCAGGGTGGCGATGCGGGCCAGTTCCTCCGGCGGGCGTTCCCGCCAGGGGGCGGGCGGCTCGGCGATGCCGTCCACCAGCACGGCGATCGACAGGCGGCGCACCACCGGGTGGTCCCGCACGGTATTGCGGCTGGTCCGGCCGATCTCGAAATTGGTCGTCTCCTCCTGCCGGTTCTCCGAGGAGCCGCCGCCGGGCGCGGCCTCCTGGCCGGGGAGGTTGGTGGCGACGGTGGTGGGGGCCGGCTCGGCGCCGCGGCTCGCCTCGGTCACGCTTTGCGTGCTGCGGGGCACCTGGTTTTCCGGGTCGAAGCGTTCCTCGCGGGTTTCCACGCGCTCGAAGTCCATCTCGACGGTGGCTTCGGCGCGGACCCGGCCGGGGCCGAGGGTGCGTTCCAGCAGCTCCTCGACCGCGCGGCCGATCCGCAGCTCCTGCGCCCGGCGCATCTCCTCCTGGCTCAGTGCCTGGGCCGGGCCGGCGAGGGCCTGGCCGCCGCGGGCCAGCAATTCGCCCCGGCTGTCGACGATGGAGACGCTTTGCGGCTTCAGCCCGGGCACGGCGGTGGCGACCAGGTGCAGCACCGCCTGCACGCCGTCCCGGTCCAGCCGCTGGGCGCCCTGCATGGCGAGCACCACGCTGGCCTGGGCTTCGCCCCTTTCGCGGGAGAAGGCTTCCCGGCGGGGCAGCACGAGGTGGACGCGGGCGGAGCGGACGCCGGCGAGGCCGCGGATGGTCCGTGCCAGCTCCCCTTCCAAGGCGCGCAGCCGGTTCACGTCCTGCTGGAAGGGGCTGGTGGTCAGGCTTTCGCTGCGGTCGAAGATTTCCCAGCCGACGCCGCCGCCGGCCGGCAGGCCATCCCGCGCCAGCAGCAGCCGCAGCCGGGCGACCTGGTCGGTCGGTGCCAGGACCTGGGTGCCGCCCCCGGCCAGCCGGTAGGGTACCCGCTGGCGTTCCAGCGCGGCGACGATGGCCGCGGCATCGCGCGATTCCAGCTCCCCGAAGAGGGGACTCATCGGCGGGTCGCCGGCGCGGAAGGCCATGGCCGCCAGCAGGCCGAGGATGCCGATGCCCACGGCCAGCAGCGCCAGCAGCCGGACCGGGCCCAGCGCCCGCAGGCCGGCAATCAGCCCGCCCATGGCGCCAACCGGGCCGGGCTGCGCCCCTTCGCCACCTGCCGTGCCGCCGAACCAGGCCGCCGCATCACCACTTTCCCCCGGCCAGCGTTTTGCCGACGGGGCAGAAATTGCCGCGTGCGGCTTTCGGTCCGGTTAAAATGGCGGGGCAAAAGCCGGGGGCGGCGGTCCCGCCGCCGCGAGGCTCTGGGTTAAGATCGCGGCGCGGCCCGGTTGCGGTTGCGGCGCGGCCGGGTCATTCCCGCGGCGCTGCCATGTCACAGCCGCGGGCTCCCGGTGATTTACAGGCCCCCATCACCTTGATATTTCCGCCCGGCCATGCGGAATGCGGGCTTCGGCGGCGTTCGGGTCGCGCACAGACACCTCGCGTGTCATATCAAGGGTCCGGCCGAGGATGAAGATCGTCGCCTGCAACAGCAACCGCCCTCTGGCCGAGGCGGTTGCCGCTTCCCTGGGCCTGCCGCTTACCAGTGCCTCCGTCCGGCGCTTCGCCGACATGGAGGTCTTCGTCGAGATCGACGACAACGTCCGCGGCGAGGATGTCTTCGTGATCCAGTCCACGAGCTATCCGGCCAACGACAACCTGATGGAATTGCTCATCATGCTGGACGCGCTGCGCCGCGCCAGCGCCCGGCGGGTGACCGCGGTCATCCCCTATTTCGGCTATGCCCGGCAGGACCGGAAGTCGGGGTCCCGCACCCCGATCTCGGCCAAGCTGGTGGCCAATATCATCACCACGGCCGGGGCCAACCGGGTGCTGACCATGGATCTGCATGCGGCGCAGATCCAGGGCTTCTTCGACATCCCGGTGGACAACCTGTTCTCCGCCCCGCTGTTCTCCCGCGACATCATGGAACGCTACAAGGGCCGCGACCTGCTGGTCGTCTCCCCCGACGTCGGCGGGGTGGTGCGGGCCCGGGCCATGGCGTCGCGGCTGCACACCGACCTCGCCATCATCGACAAGCGCCGCCCGCGGGCCGGCGTGTCCGAGGTGATGAACGTGATCGGCGAAGTGGATGGCCGGCACTGCATCCTGGTGGATGACATCGTCGATTCTGGCGGCACCCTGGTGAATGCGGCCGAGGCGCTGATCAAGAACGGCGCCAGCGGCGTGTCCGTCTATGTCACCCACGGCGTCTTCTCGGGCGGCGCGGTGGCCCGGGTCGGGGCCTCGCCGATCGAGAACATGACGGTGACCGACAGCATCCTGGCGACGGAGGCGGTGCGCGTCTCCTCCAACATCCGCCAGGTGACCATCGCCCCGCTGCTGGCCGAGGCGATGCGGCGCATTTCCGAGGAAAGCTCGGTCTCCTCGCTGTTCAACTGACGTTGGTTGACTAAGGCTTGGCAGGCCCGCCGATCGCGGGCCTGCCGTCAGGCTTCAGGCTTCAGGCTTCAGGCTTCAGGCGGCGACGGGCACCGGCACGCTGCTCATCCAGCCATGCGGGTCGGGCGCCCGGCCGTATTGCAGCGCGACGATCGCATCGTACAACCGCTGCGTCACCGGGCCGGTCTGGCCGCCGCCGATGCGGATGGTCTCGCCCTTGTAGCCCAGCTCGCCGACCGGGGAGACCACCGCGGCCGTCCCGGTGCCCCACATCTCGGCCAGGGTGCCGTCGCGGCCGGCCTGCATGACCTCCTCGATCGCGATCTTCCGCTCGGAGACCTTCAGGCCCCAGTCGCGCATCAGGGTCAGCGCCGAGTTGCGCGTCACGCCATCGAGGATGGTGCCGGCCAGCGGCGGGGTGATCACCTCGTCGCCGATCCGCAGCATGATGTTCATGGTGCCGACCTCGTCGATGTAGCGCCGCTCCAGGCCGTCGAGCCAGAGCACCTGGGTATAGCCCTGGCGCTCGGCATCCTGCTGCGCCGCCAGCGAGGCGGCGTAATTGGCCGCCGTCTTGGCCTCGCCCAGGCCGCCCTGCACCGCGCGGACGTACTTGTCCGTCGCCAGGATGCGGACCGGCTTCACCCCTTCCTTGTAGTAGGAGCCGACCGGGGAGCAGATGACGAAATAGGTGTAGCTATGCGCCGGATGGACGCCGAGCTGGACCTCCGTCGCGATGACGGTCGGGCGGATATAGAGCGAGGTGCCGGGGCTCGAGGGCACCCAGGCATGGTCGGCGCCGACGATCGCCTCGAAGGAGCGGCGGATGAGGCCGGCATCCATGGTGGGGATGCAGAGGGCGGCGCAGGATTTGTTCAGCCGCTCGGCATGGCGCTGGGCGCGGAACAGCCGGATGGTCCCGTCCTCGCCACGGAAGGCCTTCAGCCCATCGAACACCGCCTGGCCGTAGTGCAGGACGGAGGTGGCGGGGTCGAGCGTCAGCGGGGCATAGGGGACGACGCGGGGGTCGTGCCAGCCGCGGCCGTCCTCGTAGTTCATCATGAACATGTGGTCGGTCAGGACCTTGCCGAAGGACAGGGTGGAGTCCTCCGGCCGGCGCTGCGGCGTCCGGGTCCGGGTGAAGCCGATGGTGGGTTCGTTCATGGGCGCCATGGCGCTGATTTCCGCATCATAGTTTCGTATATCCTCACTCTAACGAAATACTTCTTCATCGGCTACCGCCTCCGCCGGCATTCCAGCCATGCGCCCTCGGCCAATGCGGGGCTATCTGGATTTCCCCTTGCCCATAGCCACCGCCTCGGTGAGTCTGCCGCCGCAATCGAGGAGGCCTCCCATGAAGCTGTTCTATGCGCCCGGCGCCTGTTCCGTCGGCATTCATGTCCTGCTGGAGGAGATCGGCAAGCCCTATGAGCCGGTGGCGCTGAACATCCGCGAGGGTGCCCAGTTCAAGCCCGAGTTCACCGATATCAACCCGAAGTCCAAGGTGCCGACCCTGGTGAAGGACGATGGCGGGGTCGTCACCGAATACCCGGCCATCGCGCTCTGGCTCGCCACCACCTTCCCCGAGGCGAAGCTGCTGCCCGCCGGCGCCGATCAGCTTGCCAAGGCGCTGGAATATATCGATTTCGCGGTCGCCACGCTGCATATGCAGGGCTTCTCCCGCATCTTCCGCCCGGGCAATTTCGCCCCGAACGAGGCCGACCATGCGGCGGTGAAGGCGAAGGGCGAGGAGATCTTCCGCAAGGGCCTCGCGGTCTTCGACAAGGCGCTGGAGGGCAAGGACTACCTGCTCGGCGATTTCTCCTTCGCCGATAGCGCGCTGTTCTATGTCTCCTTCTGGTGGAACGGCCGGCTCAACAACGAGCTGCCGCCGAACGTCGCCGCGCATTACGCCCGGATGAAGGCCCGGCCGGCGGTGCAGCGGACCATGGCCGCCGAAGGCCTGGCGTAAGGGTGGCCGGCGTGGCGGAGAGCCTGAACCGCATTCCCTTCTGGTTCCTCCGCCACGGCGAGACGGACTGGAACGCCCAGGGCCTGTCCCAGGGCCGCAGCGACATCGCGCTGAACGGCATCGGCCAGGCCCAGGCGAAGCGGGCGGCCGAGACCCTGCGCGGCCTCGGCCCCATCACCACCATCGTCGCCTCCCCGCTCATCCGCGCGCGGGTGACGGCGGAGGTGGCGGCGGCGGCGCTGGGCCTGCCGGTGCGCTTCGACGAGGACCTGCAGGAGGTCTCCTTCGGCGACCAGGAAGGCAAGCCGATGGGCGACTGGTACGACGACTGGATCGCCGGGACCTACACGCCGGAGGGGGCGGAGACCTTCGCCGGGCTGCTGGCCCGGTCGGTCGCCGCGGTGAACCGGGCCACGGCGCTGCCGGGCCCGGTGCTCATCGTCGCGCATGGCGCGCTGTTCCGCGCCCTGCGGCTGGCCTTCGGGCACGAGCCGAACGTCCGCACGCCGAATGCCCTGCCCATCTACTGCGCGCCGCCGTCCAGCGGCGATATCTGGGAAGTCACGCCGGCGGCGCTGGCGCCAGAGGGGGCGTGACCACGACGAAGCGGCGGTAGACCGCGCCGAGCGCGATCAGCGCCAGGCCGAGCCCGAGGAAGCTGAGTACCCGCCACAGCCCCTCGAGCTCGGCCATGTCGACGAAGAAGGCCTTGAGGATCGTCAGCCCGATGACCGCCAGCGCCGCCAGCCGCAGCGCCGGCGCGCCCTGGCGGATGCCGAGCGCCAGCAGCGCCGCACCGAAGGCCAGCCAGGCGCCGCTATAGGCATAGAGCTCCGAGCCGCCGATCGGCTCCAGGTCGAGCGACATGTCGAACGGCTGGAAGCGGTGCCGCACCTCCAGCGTCACCCAGACGAAGCCGGCCACCAGGGCATAGAGCGCCAGCAGCCGTGCGAACCAGGGCTGCCGCGCCGCCGGCACCGCCAGGGCGACCAGCACGGCCGGGATGGCATAGGCCAGCGCCAGCTCGTTGAAGACCGGCCAGGGCAGGATCCCCACCCCCGTCTCCGTTGCCGGATTGGCCAGGATCAGCCAGGTGCCGAGCAGGAGAACCAGGCCCAGCAGCAGCCGCCAGCCCCAGCCCAGCACCGGCCGGCCGCCCAGCCGCGCGTCCAGCCAGCGGGTGATGGTCGCCAGCAGCGCCAGGGCGGTCACCTGCAGCGCCGCCTCGCGGAAGCCCCAATCCTCCACCACCAGGGGCTCGCCGCCGGTCAGGGCGTGGCGGATCTCGAGCATCACCAGGGCGGCGGTGAAGACCAGGGCGCCGGCTTCCAGCACCCCGACCAGCAGGTCGTCCCGGCGGCGGCCGAACATCCAGGCCGCCAGGGCGAAGCTGGCGGCCGGCACGCCATAGGCGGCGAGCAGGCCGTTCAGCACCGGCGTGCTGCCGAAGGCATAGTCCAGGATGTTCCAGTTCAGCAGCAGCCGGACCAGCACCACCCCGGCCACCGCCAGGGCGACATGGCGGAGCGGGGTCAGGCCGCTGCGGCCCTCCACCCAGGCGAGCGGCGGCAGGAACAATGCCACGGCCAGGGTCAGCCATTGGTCGGACAGCACCATGGCGGCGCCGAGCGCCAGCGCGGCCATGGCGCCGGCGGCATGGGCCCCGGCCCGCGGCAGTGCGCCTTCCTTCTGGGCCAGGGTCGCCAGCCCGGTGAGCGCGCCGGCCAGCGCCAGCGCCGCCAGGGCCCAGCGGGCGTCGAGGGCGAAGCCGCGCACCCGGGCATAGGCCACCAGCAGCACCAGCACCGGCACCGCGGCCGGCAGCGCCGCCCAGGCGACCGGCCGCGGCGCCCGGCGTTCCTGCCAGATGCCGGCCGCGGCATGCATCCCGGCCAGCAGCAGCGCGCCGGTCAGGAAGGGGACCAGCGCCTCCGGCGGCCAGGGATGGATCGGCAGCAGCGCCTGCACCACGCCGTCGATGGTCACCGCCTCATCCGGCGGCAACCAAGCGGGGATGGTCCAGCCGAGCAGGGCCAGCAGCCCGGCCAGTGCCGCGACCCAGGGCAGCAGGACGAGGCGTGGCTCCCGGATCGCCCGCGCCAGCGCGACCGGGGTGAAGAGCAGCACGCCGACGGCGGGGGCGAAGCCGCCGGCGCCGGGGACCAGCACCAGCACCGCGGCGGCGAGGACGGCGAAGGGCAGGAAGGCGAGGCGGCGGCCGAGCGTGCTGTCCAGCGCCGCGCCCGGCAGGAAGCCGACATGCAGCGCCGCCGCGGCCGGGGCGAACAGGGCCGGGGACCAGAGGTCGGCGGCGCTGGTCGCGATCATCCCCCCGGCCAGCACCCAGCCGGCCGCCGCGGCCGTCGCGCACCAGCCGAGCCAGGCGGCGCCCACCTGCCGCAGCACCGCCAGCGCCGCCGCGGTGACCGCCAGCAGATAAAGGAAGAGTCCGGGCAGCGAGGGATCCTGCGTCTCGACCAGCGCGGGCGTCACATAGGCGCCGGCGATGCCGATGGCGGCGACCACCGGGCCGAAGAGCAGTGCCAGGGCGATGCCGCCGAGGGCGACCGCGGCCAGCAGGGCGAAGCCGAGCAGCGGCGGCACCAGCCCGTACATCGGCCCGGTCGCATAGGCGGCGCCGAAGAGGATGGCGACGCCCCCCGCCGCCAGCGCCGCCGGGGCCTGGTCCGGCCAGGGGATGTTCGGGCGGTCCGCGGCCGGGCGGCGGCGCAGCCATTCGGCGCCGGCGATCAGCCCGAGGCCGAGCAGCGCGGCCAGGCCGCAGCGCGCCTCCGGCCCCAGCCAGCCTTCCTCGACCGCGGTCCGCACCAGGAAGACGCCGGCCAGCAGCAGCGCCCCGGCGCCGAGCCAGACGCCCCAGCGCAGGGTGAGCAATTCCTCGATCCCCGGGCGGCGGCTGGGCGGGGGCGGCGGGTCCGCCGGAGCCGGGGCTTCGGGCGGCGGCAGCGCCTCGGTCGCCTCCGGCACGGCTTCGACAGGTGGCGCGGCCGGCTGCGCCCAGGGCGAGGGCGGGGCCGGCGCGACCTCGGCCAGGGGCGTGCCCAGGGGCGTACCCTCGCGCAGCGCGGTCTCCAGCGCCTCGACCCGGCGCCGCAATCCACCGGCCTTGACGAAGCCGGCGATCCCCAGCCCCCAGCCCAGGAAAAAACCGAGGACGAGGAGAACGAGCATGGCTTCCATGCCCGAACGCTCCGCTGCCGCACCGTCCGGGTCAAGGGGTCGTTCACAAGGCCCGGGTCTTCGCAAGGCCTGGGCGTTCACAAGGCTTGGGCTGGCCAGGCCCTGCGCTGTTGCGCGGGAAACGCCGATCCGCTAACTGCGGCACCGACGCGGGCACCCCTGGAGGCCCGCGCGCTCGGCGTTGCGCCGGGTTCATAGACCTAGTCTTCAAAGACGTAGCAAACGGAGTACCGACCATGGTCCAAACCATTCGGATCGAGGCCGAGACGCGTGAGCAGGCCGGTAAGGGGGCGGCGCGCGCAACTCGGAAAGGGGGCCTGGTCCCCGCAGTGATCTATGGCGCGAAGCAGGAGGCGACGCTGATCGCCCTCGACCCGCGCGATATCATGAAGGAATTGCACAAGGGCGGCTGGCAGAGCCACCTGTACGAGGTCGCCGTCAAGGGCGGTGGAACCACGCGTACCCTGATGCGCGACATCCAGTTCCACCCGGTCAGCGACCGCCCGATCCATGTGGACTTCCAGCGCCTCGCCGTCGGCCAGAAGATCCGCGTGAAGGTGCCCGTCACCTTCCTGAACGAGGACACCTGCCCCGGCATCAAGACCGGCGGCGTGCTGAACGTCGTCCGCCGCGACATCGAGGTCTTCGCCGATCCCGACCAAGTGCCGGACAGCTTCGAGGTCGACCTGGCCGCTGCCGAGATCGGCGACAGCCTGCGCTGGTCCGTGGTGAAGGACCAGTTCGGCACGAAGTCCGTCATCGACCGCGACTTCGTCGTGGCGACGGTCGCCGCGCCGACGGTGGTCGAGGACATCGCCCCGGTGGCCGCCGCCCCGGTCGAGGCCGCGCCCGCCAAGGGCAAGGGTGGCAAGGGTGCTCCGGCCAAGGCCGCGGCAGCCGCTCCGGCCGCCGCCAAGGCGCCGGCCAAGAAGAAGTAACCCAAGTCCACGGGTAAGATGGCGATGCTGCTCTGGGTTGGCCTGGGCAATCCCGAGCCCTCCCAGGCGCGGCATCGCCACAATATCGGCTTCATGGCGCTCGATGCGATCGCCCGCCGCCATGGCTTCTCGCCCTGGCGGCAGCGCTTCAAGGGCCTGATCGCCGAGGGCAGCATCGCCGGCACCAAGGTGCTGGCGCTAAAGCCGCTGACCTACATGAACGGCTCGGGCGAGGCGGTGCAGCCCGCCGGCGCCTTCCACAAGATCCCGCCCGAGGCGATCTGCGCCTTCCACGACGAGCTGGATCTCGCCCCCGGCAAGGTCCGGGTGAAGCGCGGCGGCGGCGCGGCCGGGCACAACGGCCTGCGCGACATGCAGCGGGCGCTGGGCTCGCCGGACTTCTGGCGGGTGCGCCTCGGCATCGGCCATCCCGGCCACAAGGACCGCGTGACCGGCCATGTGCTGGGGAATTTCGCCAAGGTGGATACCTGGCTGGAGCCGCTGCTGGAGGCCGTGGCCGATGCCGCGCCGCTGCTGGTCCAGGGCCTCGCCACCGGCAAGGCGGAGGAGTTCATGACGAAGGTCGCCTTGCTGACCCAGGAGAGCAGCCGATGAACCCGCCCATGGAGCCTGAGGAAGCCGATTTCGCCGGCGGCATGGGTGGCCCGGGGGCCGAGGATTTCGCCAATGGTGCCGCCACCCTGGCCGCCGCGATGGTGCGGGAAGCGCAGGCGCTGGCCACCACCGCCGCCGCGCTGCGTGCCGCCGCGGCCCTCACCCCCGGCGACCCCAATGGCGGGCCGCTGTCCGATATCCGCCGCCAGCGGGTGGCGCTCGCCGCCGCCGGCGAGGCGGCGATGAAGGCGGCGCTGCTGCTCGATGCCGCGGAGATCACCGGCGGCGGCGGCAACCCGGCCGCGCTGGCCGACCGCATCGCAACGGCCGCCCGCCGCGGCGGCACCCTGCCTGGCGTGCTGGCCGCGCCGATCCGCGCCGCGGCGCTCGCGCTCGGCACTGACGACGGCGCCGCCCGCATCGCCGCCGCCACCATCGCCCAGACCCTGGCCGAGCTGCTCGGCCGCGCCCGCTAGGGCAGGCCTTTTGTTGAGGAGAGTATCGTGGGTTTCAACTGCGGCATCGTCGGCCTGCCCAATGTCGGCAAATCCACGCTGTTCAATGCGCTGACCGAGACCGCGGCGGCGCAGGCGGCCAATTATCCCTTCTGCACCATCGAGCCGAACGTCGGCCGCGTCGGCGTGCCCGACCCGCGCCTGGGTGAGCTGGCGCGCATCGGGAAAAGCCAGAAGATCGTCCCGACGACGCTCGAATTCGTCGACATCGCCGGGCTGGTGCGCGGCGCCTCCAAGGGCGAGGGCCTGGGCAACCAATTCCTGGCGAATATCCGGGAGGTGGATGCCATCGTCCATGTCCTCCGCTGCTTCGAGGACAGCGACGTCACCCATGTCGAGGGCAGCGTCGATCCGGTGCGGGATGCCGAGACGGTCGAGACCGAGCTGATGCTGGCCGACCTCGAGGGGCTGGAGAAGCGCCAGATCGGCCTGCAGAAGCGCGCGAAGAACGGCGACAAGGAAGCGATCGCCCAGTTGGTGCTGATCGACCCGATCGTCGCCGCGCTGCAGGCCGGCAAGCCGGCGCGCACCGCGGTGCCGAAGGGCGAGGAGGAGGCGGCGAAGCGGCTGCAGCTGCTGACCACCAAGCCGGTGCTCTATGTCTGCAACGTCGAGGAAGCCTCCGCCGGCAGCGGCAATGCCTTCTCCGAGAAGGTCTTCGCCATGGCCGCGGCGCAGGGCGCCCGCGCCGTGGTCGTCTCCGCCGCCATCGAGGCCGAGATCAGCCAGATGGCCCAGGCCGACCGCGGCGAGTTCCTCGAGAGCCTCGGCCTGCCGGATGCCGGGCTCGACCGGGTCATCCGCGCCGGCTACGCGCTGCTCGGCCTGCTGACCTACTTCACCGTCGGCCCGAAGGAGACGCGGGCCTGGACCATCACCCGCGGGATGAAGGCACCGCAGGCCGCCGGCGTCATCCATGGCGACTTCGAGCGCGGCTTCATCGCCTGCGAGACCATCGCCTATGACGACTACGTGGCGCTGGGTGGCGAGCAGGGCGCCAAGGAATCCGGCAAGATGCGGATCGAGGGCAAGGAATACCTGGTGAAGGACGGCGACGTCCTGCTCTTCCGCTTCAACGTCTAGCGCGGCGTGGAAGGGCTGATGCATCCCTTCCCGGAACACGCGCTGACCGTCGTGCTGGCCTTCGCGCTGGGCGCCCTGATCGGCGCCGAGCGGGAATGGCGGCGGCATCCCGGCGGGCTGCGGTCCTGCGCCCTGGTCGCCGCCGCCGCCTGCGTCTTCGCCCGCATCGCCGTGGACCATGGCGGCAGCAATCCCGGTGCCGCGTTGGGGGCGATCGCCACCGGCGTCGGCTTCCTCGGGGCCGGGGTCATCCTGCGGCGGGGCACGACGGTGCGCGGCCTGTCCACCGCGGCCACCTTCTGGGCGGTGGCGGCGGTCGGCACCGCGGCGGGGCTGGCGGAATACGGCATGGCGCTCGGGCTGACGGCGCTGGTCTTCTTCGCGCATGTGCTGCTGCGCCGGCTCTCGGCCTGGATCGAGCATCGCGCGCCGCCGCCGCAAAGCGGGCCGCGCTGACGGCCCCAGGGCCTCCTCCTGGCATCGACAAGGATCCGACTGGATTGACCGAATCCGACCTGCTCCGCCGGCAGCAGCGTGCGACGCGCCTCGGCTTCTTCATCGCCGGCCTGGTCATGGCGGCCTGGGCGCCGCTGGTGCCCTTCGCCAAGTCGCGGCTGGGGGTGACGGAGGGGGTGCTGGGTCTGCTGCTGCTCGGCCTCGGCATCGGCTCGATCCTTGCCATGCCGCTGGCCGGCGCCGCCGTCGCGCGGCTGGGCTGCCGCCGGGTCGTCGCCCTCGGCACCCTGGTCGCCTGCCTGGCGCTGCCCTTGCTGGCCGCGGCGACCAGCCTCTGGCTGCTGCTGCTGGCCCTGGTCGCCTTCGGGGCGGGCATCGGCGCGGTGGATGTCGCCATCAATATCCAGGCGATCGGGGTGGAGCGGGCCAGCGCCCGGCCGCTGATGTCCGGCTTCCATGGGCTGTTCAGCCTGGGCGGCATCGCCGGCGCGGCCGGCATGGCGGCGCTGCTGGCGGCAGGCGCTGCGCCGCTGGCGGCCAGCCTGGCCGTGGTGGCTTCGGCCCTGGCGGCGCTGGCCATCGCGGCGCCGCATCTGCTGCCGCGGGGCGAGCCCAGCGGTGGCCCCGCCTTCGCCCTGCCGCATGGCATCGTGCTGACGATCGGCCTGCTATGCTGCATCGGCTTCCTGGCCGAGGGCGCGGTGCTGGACTGGGGGGCGGTCTTCCTCACCGCCGTGCGGGGCATGGACCCGGCCACGGCCGGCCTCGGCTATGCCGCCTTCTCCGTCACCATGACCCTCGGCCGGCTGGGCGGGGACCGCATCGTCGCCCGGCTCGGCGGGCCGGCGGTGGTGCTGGCCGGCGGCGTGCTGGCTGCGGCCGGCTTCGCCCTCGCCGTGCTGGTCCCGGCCTGGGAGGCGGCGCTGGCCGGCTATGCGCTGGTCGGGGCGGGGTGTTCCAATATCGTCCCGGTGCTGTTTACCGCGGTGGGCCGCCAGCGCGTCATGCCGGAAAGCCTGGCGGTCCCGGCGGTCACCACGCTCGGCTATGCAGGCGTGCTGGCCGGCCCGGCGGCGATCGGCATCATCGCCCAATTCGCCGGGCTGCCGGCGGCCTTCCTGCTGGTGGCGGCGCTGCTGCTCGGGGTGGCGGGGAGCGCCAGGATCCTGCGGTGACTAGGGCCGCCGCGCCACCGCCTCGATCTCGACCAGCGCGCCGAGCGCCAGGGCGGTGACGCCGACGCAGGCCCGGGTCGGCCGGGCGCCTGCCGGGAAGGCCCGGGCATAGGCCGCGTTCATCGCCGCGTAATCCGCCTCGAAGCGCGTCAGATAGACCCGGCAGGAGACGACGTGCTCCAGCCCCAGGCCGAGCGCGGCCAGGGTCCGCGCCAGATTGGCCAGCGCCTGGTCCGTCTGCGCCGCCACGTCCTCCGGCAGGGGTGCCGCCGGATCGTCCAGGTCGCGGCCGAGCTGCCCGGTCAGGTAGACCCAGCCCTCCGCCTCCACCGCATGGCTGCTGGGGGAGACGGTGGGCGGGAAGCCGGCCAGGACATGGCGGGTCGGCAGCGGCATCCTCAGCTGCGCTTCGTCATGCGGACGGTGTAGGTGCAGAGCCCGTTGCGGTATTCGCCGAGGAAGACGCCATCGGCGAAAAGCCCGGTCGTGGCGATGGTCCGATCGAGCGAATCGGCCAGCCGCACGGATCCCTCGGCGGCGACCAGACCGGTCTGGGTCTGCCGCATCTCGGGATTGAGCACAAAGGTCGCGCGGCCCTGGGTGACGGTGATTTCCCGCTCCTGTGAGGGCGCGCGCGGGCATTCCCGGGTGCGGTCCGGGTTCAGCGTGATGGTGCCCATCCAGCGGCCGTCGAAGGCGACCACCCGCGGCGGCGGCCGGGAGGCCGAGGCGCTGCGGGAGGTACCGCCCGAGCCGGCGATGCCGGCTTCCGGAATGGCCGATTCATTGGCGCAGCCCAACAGGGCGAGAAGTCCGAATGCCAGGACGGCGGGGCCCAGAACGGCGGGGGCCAGGACGGCAGGGGCCAGGGCGGCGGGGAAATGGCGCATGCGGATCCTCGGGTTCATGGGCGAAGGTTACCCGGCACGCCGCCATCGGGCCAATTTTTACAATCCGGCCGCAGCGCGCCTAGGCTGGTCCCGGAAAGATCCAAGGGGAGAGGGCGGCCATGAAGCTCGGGTTCATCGGTCTCGGCAATATGGGCGGCCCGATGTGCCGCAACCTCATCAAGGGCGTGAACCATGAGGTCGTGGTCTATGACCTCAACCCCGAGGCCATCGCCGCCTGCACCGCGGTCGGCGGCACCGCCGGCACCGGGATCGCGGCGCTGGCGGCCGAGTGCGACGTCATCTTCACCTCCCTGCCGACGCCGAAGCATGTGGAGGCGGTGGCGGCGACCATCGGCGCCCATGCCAGGTCCGGCACCGCGTTGATCGACCTCAGCACCAATGCCCCGGCGGTGGTGCGGCGGCTGGCGGAGGAACTGGCGGCCAAGGGCATCGGCTTCCTCGACAGCCCGGTCACCGGCGGCGTCATCCGGGCGACCGACGGCACCATCGTCGTCATGGTGGGCGGCGAGGCGGCCACGGTGGAAGCCAACCGGGGCCTGCTCGCGTCCTTCAGCAGCCAGGTGGTGCATGTCGGGCCGGTCGGCTCCGGCTCGGTCGCCAAGCTGGTCAACAACATGCTCGCCCTCTGCAACATGGCGATCGCGGCGGAGGGGCTGATGCTCGGCGCCCTGGCGGGGATCGACATGGGTATCCTGGCCGGCATCATCCAGAATGGCTCAGGCGACAGCGCGGCCTTCCGCGGCATGGCGAACCGGGCGCTGAAGGGCAATTTCACCGCCAGCTTCGCGCTCGACCTCGCCTACAAGGATGTCGGCCTGGCGGTCGACCTGGCGGCCGAGCATGGGCTGCCCGGGCTGATGGCGCCGGAGGCGCTGAACCTGATGCGGATGGGACGGGCGATGGGCCTCGGCGGGCAGGATTCGACCTCGGTCCTGCAGGTCTATGAGAAGATCATGGGCCAGGAGGCCCGCAGCTAGTCCTTCGTGGGCGGGCGCTTCGCCCCATCCAGCAAGGCCTGCCGCCGGGCTTCGGCCCGGCGGTCGTTGGCCTTCTCGGCCGCGGTCCGGCCGTGCTTCGCCCGGTTGGCCGCCGCCTCGGCCGTGGCGGCGACGCGGGCCTGCTGCTTCTTCACGCGGTTCAGGTTGACGATTTCGCCCATAGCCGCAGCATAGCGCCCACACCCCAGAACGGGAGGAGATTTCCATGCCCATGATCGAACTCACCGCCGCCGATGGCCATACCTTCGCCGCCTATAGCGCCGGCCCGGCCGATGCGAAGCGCGCCCTGGTCGTCGTCCAGGAGATCTTCGGGGTGAACCGGCACATGCGCCGGATCTGCGACGATTTCGCCAAGGAAGGCTACGCCGTCATCGCCCCGGCACTGTTCGACCGGACCGAGCGCGGCGTCGAGCTGGGCTATGCCGCCGCGGACGTGGCGCGCGGCCGCGACCTCCGTGGCACCATCGATGCCGGCAAGACCGTGCTGGATGTGCTGGCCGCCGCCGCCGCCCTGCCCAAGGCGGCGAAGCGCGGCATCGTCGGCTATTGCTGGGGCGGCACCGTCGCCTGGCATGGCGCGACCCGCACCAGCGCCTTCGCCGCGGCCTGCGGCTGGTACGGCGGCGGCATCGTCGCCGCCAAGGACGAGGAGGCACGCTGCCCGGTGCAGCTCCACTTCGGCGAGACCGATGCCTCCATCCCCATGGCCGATGTGGAGGCGATCCGCGCCGCCCAGCCCGGGGTCGAGATCTTCGTCTACCAGGGCGCCGGCCATGGCTTCGGCTGCGAGGAGCGCGGCAGCTACGTTGCCGCCGATGCGGCCAAGGCACAGGAGCGGACCCTGGCCTTCTTCGCCCGGCATCTCGGCTGACGCACAAGAAACGGGAACCGGCGTAACCAGCCGGTTCCCAACCGTCATGGTCTGAGGGTAATCTCGCGGACAGAGCCGGCGCGAAGCCGGCCGTGATGTCCAAGGGAGTTATCCGATGTACCGCAGGGCCCTGCTCGGCGGCGTGCTCGCCACGCCCGCCATCCTGTCCATCCCCGTGCGTGCCCAGGGCACCATCACGCTGAACGGCGCCTCCCAATTCGGCGACGAGCACCCCTATACCAAGGCGCTGGTCCGCTTCGAGGAGCTGGTGAAGCAGTACTACGGCAAGCCGGTCAACTTCGTGCTGCACAAGAACTCGTCACTCGGCCTGGAGAAGCAGTACTTCGAGTACATGGCGCAGGGCCGGGCGGTGGACTATGCCGTGGTTTCGCCGGCGCATATGTCCACCTTCTCCAAGGCGGCGCCCTTCGTCGACGCGCCCTTCATCTTCCGCGACCTGGCGCACTGGAACGCGGTGCTGGACCAGGACATGTTCAAGCCGGTGGCCGACGAGGTCGAGCGCCGCGCCAAGGTGGCGATGATCGGCTACGGCGGCGGCGGCGTGCGCAACATCTTCTTCAACAAGAAGGTGTCCAACCTGGCCGAGCTGAAGGGCCTCAAGGTCCGGGTCCAGGGCGCGCCGATCTGGTCCCGCACCTTCGCCGCCATCGGCATGTCGCCCACCGTCATCGCCTACAACGAGATCTACAACGCCATCCAGAACAACGTCATCGATGGCGGCGAGAACGAGGCGGCCGGCGTCGAGCAGATGCGCTTCTTCGAGGTGGCGCCGCAGCTTTCGATGACCCAGCACGCCATCACCATCCGCCCGCTGTGCTTCGCGACCCAGACCCTGGCGAAGCTGCCGAACGACCTGCAGGCGGCGATCAAGCGGGCCGGCAAGGAGGCCGCGGCCTTCCACCGCGAAGCGGAGTCCAGCGCCGACGGCCAGATCATCGAGGCCCTGGCCAAGTCCGGCAAGCTGCACAAGGTCGAGTTCACCCAGCGCGCCGAGATGAAGCGGCTGGTGGACCCGGTCATGGCCGCCTATGCGCGGGAGATCGATGCCGAGAGCATCCTCAACCGCATCAACGCGCTGACCGCCTAGTCGCGGAACGGGCGCCGCGTACTGCGCGCGGCGCCCGGCCTCCCCCAGTCAGGATTCCTCATGACGACATCCTCCCCCGGGGCGCCGGCCGCGCTCCGCCGCGTCAATTTCGTGCTCGGCCGCGGTATTGCATTCCTTCTCATCGTCAGCGTCGCGATCATCATCATCCCGGTCACGCTGCAGATCTTCTCCCGCTACACCAGCTTCATCCCGGCCTATATCTGGACCGAGGAACTGGCCCGCTTCTGCCTGGTCTATGCGGTCATGCTCGGCGCCATGCTGGCGGTGCGGGAGGGCACGCATTTCGTCGTCGATGTCTTCCCCCGGCTGACCCCGCGGGGCGAGGCGAAGCTCGAACTGCTCTCCGGCAGCTTCGTCGTGATCTTCGCCTGCGTCTTCATCTGGTGGGGCTGGGAGTTCACCGAATTCGCCATCTACCGCATCAGCGAGCTGGCCGAGCTGCCGCTCTGGACCATCCACATGGCCTGGCCGATCGCCGGCGTGGTCTGGCTGCTGTTCCAGACCGAACGCATGCTGAATGCGGTCGCCGTGCTGCGGGGTAACGCGTGATGGGTGGCAATGTCCTCGGCGCGGGCACCGCGGCGCAGATCCTCTTCGGTATCTTCTTCCTGCTGCTGGTGCTGCGCGTGCCCGTCGCCGTCTCGCTCGGCCTCGCCTGCCTGCCCATCCTGCTGATCGAGCCGCGGCTGAGCCCGATGATGCTCGCGCAGGAAACCTTCAATGCCTACAACTCCTTCATCCTGCTGGCGGTGCCCTTCTTCCTGCTGACCGCAAACCTGATGAACATCGGCGGCATCACCGACCGGCTGATGAACTTCTCCCGCTCGCTCGTCGGGCATTTCCCCGGTGGCCTCGCCCAGATCAACGTGGTGCTGTCCTTCTTCTTCGCCGGCATCTCGGGCAGCAGCACGGCGGATGCGGCGTCGCAGTCCAAGATCTTCATCGAGGCGCAGCGGAAGGAGGGCTACGACGACAGCTTCTCCGTCGCCATCACTGCCGTCTCCGCGGTGCTCGCGGTCATCATCCCGCCGTCCATCCTGATGATCGTCTGGGGCGGCGTGCTGACCGTCTCGATCGGCGCGCTGTTCCTGGCCGGCGTCATCCCCGGCGCGTTGATCGCCCTGGTGCAGATGGGCACCGTGCATGCCTATGCGAAGGCGCGCGGCTACCCGACCTATCCGCGGGCGACGCTGGCCGAGATCTTCGGCAGCTTCCTCGTCTCCATCCCGGCGCTGATGACGCCGCTGATCATCATCGGCGGCAAGATCTTCGGCTGGTTCACCGCGACCGAGTCCGCCTGCATCGCGGTGCTCTATGCCGGCTTCCTGTCCTTCGTGGTCTATTGCGAGATGGACTGGAAGGGGCTGGTCGCGGCGCTCGGCGATACCGGGCGGCTGGCCGGCGTCACCCTGTTCTGCGTCGGCACCGCCTCGGCCTTCGGCTGGCTGCTGGCCTTCTACCAGATCCCGGAATTCCTGCTCGCCGGGGTGAAGACCTGGGGGATGGGTCCGATCGGCGTCGGCTTCTTCATCGCCGGCGTCTTCCTGGTGGTCGGCTGCTTCCTGGATGCCATCCCGGCCATCATCATCGTCGGCGCCATCCTGCAGCCGCTGACCATGGGCGTCGGCATGGACCAGGTGCATTTCGCCATGATCGGCATCGTCAGCCTCGCCTTCGGGCTGGTGACGCCGCCCTATGGGCTGTGCCTGATGATCGCCTGCTCGGTGGCCGGGATGCGGATCGGCGATGCGCTGAAGGACACCATGATCATGCTGGCACCGATGTTCGCGGTGCTGGTGCTGATCATCGTCTTCCCGAGCATTGTGCTTTTCCTGCCGAACCTCATCTCCCCGGAATTCCTCCGGTGAATTCGGCGCAACCACGGCGCGAGGAACACGTTCGCCCTCCGCACCGGCACGCTGCCGGACGGAGGTCCTGCGATGAGTTCAACCGTTCTGCTGATTGTCCTGATTGTCGTGCTGCTCGGCGTGCTGCCGACCTGGCCGCATAGCCGGGGCTGGGGCTACTACCCCTCGGGCCTGATCGGCATCGTCGTGGTGGTGCTGCTGGTGATGGCGCTGACCGGAAGGCTCTAGCCCTCCGGTCCGCCTGGCGGCCTCGGGCTGGTGTTCAGCCCTTGGCCGCCAGCAGCCGTACCAGCGCCGCATCGCGTTCCGCGGCGAGTTCGGGGATGGGGCGGCCGCCGGTTGCCTCCGTCACCCCGGCAATGAGTTTCGCCTGCAGCTCCGGCGTCACCACCGGGTTGCCCAGGCTCTCCCACCAGCTCGTCACCGCCGGCATCAGGTGATGCATGAAGGCGGGATAGCCGCCCTCGCCGCCCGCCAGATGGAAGGTCGTGTGCGGCCCCATCAGCGCCCAGCGCAGGCCGGGCCCCTGGCTGATGGCGGCATCGACGTCGGCGACGCTGGCCACGCCCTCCGCCACCATGTGCACCGCTTCCCGCCAGAGCGCCGCCTGCAGCCGGTTCGCCAGGTGCCCCGGCACTTCCTTGTTCAGGGTGATCGGGTACTTGCCGATGGCGCGGTAGAAGGCGACCGCGGCCGCGACGGCCGCCGGGCTCGCCGTCGTGCCGCCCACCACCTCGACCAGCGGGATCAGGTGCGGCGGGTTGAAGGGATGGCCGATGACCACCCGCCCCGGATGGGTGCAGCCCTCCGACAGCCGGCTGACCAGCAGGCCGGAGGAGGAGCAGAGGATCAGCACGTCCTCCGGCAGCGCCGCGCTGATGGCGCGCAGCAGGGGCTGCTTCACCTCGTAGCGTTCCGGCGCGCTTTCCTGCACCAGATCGCAGCCGGCCACCGCCTTGACCGGGTCCGGCTCGAAGGACCAGCGGCCGGGGTCGGCCTCCGGCGTGGCGCCCTGGATCGGCCAGGCGCCCTCGATCATGCGGCGGATCAGCGCGGGGGCATCGGGGGAGGGGTCGCTGGCGACCACCTCCAGCCCGCGGCTGAGGAACCAGGCCGCCCAGCTCGCGCCGATGGTCCCGGCGCCGATGACCGCGACCTTGCGGACGGGACGCATGGGCTCAGCCCTTCTCAACCGGCCCGCCGCCCTCGACCCAATCCTTGAAGCCGCCGAGGTTGCGCACATCCGGGTAGCCGAGGTCCTGCATCATCTTCCCCGCCAGCGCGGCGCGGCCGCCCGAGGCGCAGTAGGTGATGACCGTCGGCTTGCCCAGCGCCGGGTTGCGCGCCGGGCTTTCCGGATCGACGCGGAATTCGAGCAGCCCGCGCGGGATCGGCAGGGCGCCCGGCACCTTGCCGGAGGCGGTGATCTCGGCCGGCTCGCGCAGGTCGATGAAGACGGCCTTGCCCGAGGCCTGCAGCGCCTGGGCCTCGGCGGCGCTGATCCGCGGCACGCTGGCATTGGCGGCGGCCACCATATCCTTCACGGTCGTCGGCATGGGCTTTCCCTCCCTGGTTGGAGGCTGGAGGCTAGCCCAGGATGCGCGGGGCGGCGAGCGCCAGCAGCGCGAGGCTGGCCAGCAGCACCACGCTCAGCGTCAGCACCGCGCCGAGGCCGCGCAGGGCGGCGACGTCCGGCTCCCGGCTGATGCCGATGCCATGGCCGATGCGGGCCAGCACCAGCACCGCGCCCAAGGCATGCAGCGCCCAGGCGGCCAGCCCCAGCCCCTCGGCCAGCGCCAGCAGCACCAGGGCCAGGGGGACGAATTCGCTGAAATTGGCATGCGCCCGCACCGCCCGTTCCAGCATCCGGTCGCCGCCGGTGCCGAGCAGCACCTTGCTGCGCATCCGCGCCCGGACCACCCCCAGCGTCAGGCCGGCGAAAACCAGGCCGCAGAGGGCGGCATAGAAGGCGGTGATGGGCAGCATGGGACGGAGTTCCGGCTCGGGTTCGACAGGCGGCCCCGGCGGGGCCATATCCCGCATCTATGGAACCCATCGCGCTTTACATCCACTGGCCGTTCTGCGCCGCGAAATGCCCCTATTGCGACTTCAACAGCCATGTCCGCGACAGCATCGACCAGGTTCGCTGGCGCGAGGGGCTGCGGCGGGAGCTGGCGCATGAGGCGGCGCGGGCCAACCGCCATGGCCGCCGGCCGCTGGCCAGCATCTTCTTCGGCGGCGGCACCCCGAGCCTGATGGACCCATCGACCGCCGCCGCGCTGATCGCCGATGCAAGGGCGCTGTTCGATGCGCCGGCCGACCTCGAGGTGACGCTGGAGGCCAACCCGACCAGCGTGGAGGCGGCGCGCCTCGGCGAAATCCGCGATGCCGGCGTCAACCGCCTCTCGCTCGGCATCCAGGCGCTGGATGGGGAGGCGCTGCGCTTCCTCGGTCGCCGGCACGACGCGGCGCAGGCGATGGCGGCGCTCGAGATCGGCCGCAGGCTGTTCCCGCGGCTGTCCTTCGACCTGATCTATGCCCGGCCGCACCAGCCCGAGGCGGCCTGGCGGGCGGAGTTGCGCCAGGCGCTGGCGCTGGCCGCCGACCACCTCTCGCTCTACCAGCTCACCATCGAGCCGGGGACGCGCTTCGCCACCGAATATGCCCGCGGCGCCTTCACCCTGCCGGATGCGGATGAGGCGGCGCGGCTGTACTGGGCGACGGTCGAGGAGGCGGCGCGCTTCGGCCTCGCCCCCTATGAGATCTCGAACTACGCCAAGCCGGGAGCCGAAAGCCGGCACAACCTGGTCTATTGGCGCTATGGCGACTACCTCGGCATCGGCCCCGGGGCGCATCAACGGTTGATGCTCGATGGCGCCCTGCTCGCCGGCCGCCGCCACCGGGCGCCGGAGGAATGGCTGACGCGGGTCGAACGCGACGGCCATGCCACGACGTCGGAGGAGAGCCTGAGCTCGCAGGACCGCGCCCGGGAGGCGCTGCTGATGGGGCTGCGGCTGACCGAGGGGATCGACCCGGCCCGCATCCAGGCGCGCAGCGGCCTGTCGCTGGCCGAGGCGCTGGACCCGGCCATGCTGCTGGCCTGCCTGGACGAAGGCTACCTGGAATGGAGCCCGGCCGGGCGGCTGCTGGCGACGGACGAGGGCCGGATGCGGCTGGACGCCATGCTGCCGGTGCTGCTGCGCTAGGCCCTGGGCTTCGCCTTCCGCTTCGGCTTCGCCGGCGGTGCTTCCTCGCCCGGCACCGCCTCCCGCAGCCAGTCCAGGGCCCCGGGCGCGGCCTGCCAGCCGGCGGCGCCGGTCTGCAGATAGACCACCGCCTCGCTGGCCTCGCCCGGCGTATAGAATTCCGGCTCCGCCGCCGGTGCCGCCACCCGGCCGAGCAGCAGCCCCGGCACATGCGGGTTGTTCGCCAGCGCCACCGCCAGCAGGGGCGCCGCGGCCGCCGCGCCGCCCTGGCGGAAGGCCAGCAGCAGGGCGCCGTAGTGCCAGGCGGCGCTGTCGTCCTCCTCATAGGCGCCATGCAGCGCCGCGGCTTCCGGCACCGCGCCGGCCTCCAGCAGCCAGTCCAGCAGGATGTAGCGGATCCCCTGGTTGTCGTTCGGGTTCAGCGCCAGGGTGCCGCGCAGGGTATCGATGGCCTCGGCCACCGCGCCTTGCCGGCGCAGCTCCAGCGCCAGTCCCTGGCGGGCGCGCATATAGGGGCGGGTCTCGATGATCTGCCAGAACTCGCCCTTCCATGCGGCCATGCGCCAGGGGCCGAAGCCGGCCTCCCCCACCGCCACCGCATGCCGCCAGAGCTGGAGGGCGAAGGCCGACCCGTCCGGCGCCTCGGCGGCCAGGATGCCCCAGGCATCGACGCTGAGCCCGCTGGTCTCCAGCGCCTTCCCGGCCAGCGTCAGCCGCTCGGGGCCCGTGGCCTCCATGGCGTCGAAGGCGATCATCTGGGCCTCGTTCACCGCATGGTCGATCTTGACCGTCGCCTGCTCGATCACCCGCAGCACCCGGCGTTCCGCCGCCGTGACCTTGGCCTTATCCACCATCCCCGCCTCCCATCTCCAGCGCCCGGCGATAGACCTGCTTGCGCGGCAGGCCCGTCGCGGTCGCCACCGCGGCGGCGGCGTCCCGCACGCTGAGTCCCGCCGCCAGCGCATCCCGCAGCGCCTGGTCGAGTTCGACCGCACCGGCGGCCTCCTCGGGCGCCGGGCCTATCACGATCGCGATCTCGCCGCGGGCCTGCTCGGCGGCGTAATGCGCGGCCAGCACCGCCAGGGTGCCGCGCCGGACCTCCTCGAAGCGCTTGGTCAGCTCCCGCGCCACCGCCGCCGGCCGGGCCGGGCCGAAGCCCTCGGCGAGCGCCGCCAGGGTTTCGGCCAGCCGGTGCGGCGCTTCGTAGAAGATCAGGCTGGCGGCCAGCCCGGCCCGTTCCACCGCCCGCAGCCGGGCGATCTCGGCCGTCCGCGCCCCTGCCTTCACCGGCAGGAAGCCGAGGAAGAGGAAGGGATGCGGCGGCAGCCCGGACAGGGTCAGCGCCATGACCGCGGCATTCGGCCCGGGCACCGCGCCCACCGGCAGCCCGGCCGCGATGGCCGCGCGCACCAGCCGATAGCCGGGGTCGGAGACCAGCGGCGTCCCGGCATCCGAAACCAGGGCGATTCTTTCGCCCGCCCGCAGGCGTTCCAGGATGCGTGGGGTCTGGTCATCCTCATTGTGCTCGTGCAGAGGAACCATGGTCACCGAAACACCATGCCGGGCCAGCATGGCGCCGGTTACCCTGGTATCCTCGCAGAGCACCACGGCGGCGCCCTGCATGGCCGCCAGCGCGCGGGGCGACAGGTCACCAAGGTTGCCGATCGGCGTTGCCACCAGGGTCAGACCGGTTGAGATGCCTGCCGGCAGGGTGCCGGCCGGCACCGGGTCAGGAGGATCGCTTGCCAAATCCGTCATGCGTTGCGCCGCCATCCTGTTCCACCGCCGGCCCCCGGCGTCACCCGAAGCGGCGGGTTGCGGTACGCCTGGGCCTGCTGGCCCTGCTCTTGCCCCTCGTCGCCTGTGCCACGCAAGCCCCGCCGCGCTACGCCACCCCGGCCTGGCCGGCGCCCGCCGCGGCGCCGCTGCCGGTCGAGCCGCCGCGCACCCGGGTCGGGCTGCTGCTGCCGCTCAGCGGGGCCAACCGCCCGCTCGGCCAGGCGATGCTCAATGCCGCCCAGCTCGCCTTGTTCGACCAGGCCGATCCGGGGATCGAATTCCTGCCCCGCGATACCGGCAGCACCCCGGCCGGCGCCGCCGAGGCGGCCCGGTCCGCCCTCGGCGAGGGGGCCCGGGCACTCGCCGGGCCGCTGACCCTGACCGAGACCGCCGCCGCGGCGGGCCCGGCCCGGGCCGCCCGCGCGCCGCTCATGGCCTTCACCTCGGATGCCGCCCAGGCGGGGAACGGCGTCTGGGTGCTCGGCACGACGCCGGCGGAACAGGCGGAGCGGCTGGCCAATGCCGCCGCCGCCCTCGGCGCCCGGCGCTTCGGGCTGATCGCGCCGGATGACGAGTTCGGCCGGCGCCTCGCCGCCGCGCTGCGCGCCCGGATGCCGGCGCTCGGCCTCGCCGCGCCGGTCGTCGTGCTGCATGCGCGGGCGGGCGACAGCGCCGCCGCCGCCCGCGACCTGGCGACGCAGGCAGGGCCGGAAGGGCTGGATGCGGTGCTGCTCGGCCTCGGCGGCGAGCGCGCCAAGGCGGCGGCCATCGCCCTGGCGACCGCGCTGCCGCAGCCGGCCCGGCTGATGGGCACCTCGCTCTGGGCGCAGGACCCGGTGGTGGCGCGCGAGCCGGCGCTGGCCGATGCCTGGTTCCCCGGCCCCGACCCGGCCACCCGCTCCGCCTTCGAGCAGCGCTACCAGTCCGCCTTCGGGGAGCGTCCGCCGCGCCTCGCCGGCGTCGCCTATGATGCCGCGGCGCTGGCCAGCCGGGCGGCGCGGGAGGGCGATGGCGCGATGGCGGGTCCGCTGGCGGGGACCGTCGGCCAGGCCATGCTCGGCGCCGACGGCCCGATCCGCCTGGCGCCGGAGGGCCTGGCCCAGCACGGCCTGGCGCTGTTCGCGCTGGATCCTTCCGGCGAGCCGCGGCTGGTGCAGCCGGCCCCGATCCCCGGCGCCGCCGGCAGCTGAGGGCCATGGCGTCGCCGCCGCTCGCCCGGCTGCTCGGCGCCGCCGGGCTGATCGGCGGCGTCCCGGTCCTGGTGCTGGGGGTGCTGCTGCTGGAAGGCGCGGTGGATCCGCTGCATGGGATCCTCGCCCTGGCCGTCTGCCTGCTCGCGGCCCTGGCCGTGGCGCGGCTCTGGATCGGCAACCTCGCCCGGCTGGCGGAGGCGCTGCGCCGCGCCGCCGAGGAGGACGGCCAGCTGGTGCCGCCCGATGGCACCCCGCTGCTGCCCGCGGTCGGCGAGATCGCCGAGGGCGTCGCCCGCCTCGCCCGCAGCCTGGCCGCCCAGGGGGAGCTGGTGGGCCGCCTGCGCCGGGCGGATGAGGCGATCGTGGAGCGGCTGCCCGATCCGCTGCTGGTGCTCTCGCCGGACCGTGCGCCGCTGCGCGCCAATGCCGCCGCCCGCGCCCTGTTCGGCAGCGGCGGCAACGGGGGCGCCGCCGGGCCGCCGCGCGACGGCGACGTCGCCGCCCTGCTGCGCCACCCGACCCTGGCCGCGGCGGTCGACAAGGCGCTGGCCGATGGCCGGCCGCAGACCGCCGACCTGGTGCTGCCGGTGCCGGTGATGCGGGAGATCGCCGCCCAGGTCATCCCGATGGAACCGGCGCTGGCCGATGGCGGCCGCATCGTCATCATGCTGTCGGACCGGTCGCGGGAGCGGGCGGTGGAGCGGATGCGGGCGGATTTCGTCGCCAATGCCAGCCATGAGCTGCGCACCCCGCTCGCCAGCCTGATCGGCTTCATCGAGACGCTGCGCGGCCCGGCCGAGGATGACGCGGTGGCGCGCAAGCGCTTCCTCGGCATCATGGCCGAGCAGTCGGAGCGGATGCGGCGGCTGATCGACGACCTGCTCGGCCTGTCCCGGATCGAGCTGACCGAGCACCAGCCACCGACCGGCACCGCGGATGTCGCCGCCATCGCCAAGGCCGAGGCGGAGGCGCTGGAGCCGCTGTTCCGCGGCCGCGGCGCCACCCTGGCGCTGGCGCTGGAGGAGGCCATGGCGGGGCCGGCCGATGGCGAGCAGCTCGCCCAGGTGATCCGCAACCTGCTGGAGAATGCCGTCCGCCATGGCCGCGAGGGCGGCGAGGTAAGGCTTGCGGTCGGACGCTGCACCGGCGGCCCCCGCCTGCCGAACCTTCGCCTGCCCAACCGGCCGGGCGTGCTGCTCTCCGTCACCGACGACGGCCCCGGCATCCCGCCCGAGCATATTCCCCGGCTGACCGAGCGTTTCTACCGGGTGGACCGCGGCCGTTCGCGCAGCGCCGGTGGCACCGGCCTCGGCCTTGCCATCGTCAAGCATATCGTAAACCGGCACCGCGGCCATCTGCTGATCGAGAGCGAGCCGGGCAGCGGGGCGACCTTCCGCGTCTGGCTGCCTGCCGCCTGACGACCCGCGGCGATGCCGGCGCAGGTTTATGTGCAGGGAAATCTGAACGATCCTCGAAACCGTACCGACAACATCGTTTCCGGCGCATAGCTGGAGGATCGCCGCGCGGAGCCGGCGCGGCGGCGGGAGATCGCAGTCTCTCGCCGGCTATCGTTGCGAGGTGTGATCATTGCCTGAAATTTCGTCGCCTGGCCCGCGCAATCGGCTTCTCGCCGGTCTGCCGCCGGAGGATTGGGCGCGGCTTGCGCCGCTGTTGCAGAGCGTGGAACTGCCGTTCCGCCAGATGGTGCAGATCCCCAACGAGGCCATCACCGCCGGCTATTTCATCGAAAGCGGATTCATTTCCATGGTCATCACGCTCGAGGATGGCGACGGCGCCGAGGTGGGGCTGGTCGGGCGCGAAGGCATGCTCGGCCTGCCGCTGGTCTATGGCACGGACCGGTCCGATATCGAGGGCATCGTGCAATGCCCCGGCACGGCGCTGCGGATCGAGGCGGGGGCCCTGCTGGAGGCTTGCGAATGGAGCCCGGCCCTGAGGCAGCGACTGCTGCGCTATGCCCTGGCGCATCATGAGCAGGTCGCCCATACCGCCGCCTGCAACGGCCGGCACCAGACCGAGCAGCGCCTCGCCCGCTGGCTGCTCATGGCGCATGATCGGGCCGACGAGGACCGGTTCCCGATCACCCATGAATTGCTGTCGATGATGCTGGGGCTGCGCCGCGCCGGCGTCAGCGTCGCCGCCGGCAGCCTGCAGCGGGCCGGCCTCATCCGCTACGACCGCGGGCAGATGGAGGTGACCGACCGGGCGGGGCTGGAACAGGCCGCCTGCGAATGCTTCGCTGCGGTCCGTTCGGAATACGAACGGTTGCTGGGGCAGGCGGAGAGCGACCCGGCAGACATCGTCCGCAAGCGTACAAACAAGGGCTGGTAGGAACCTTAGCGTCCCCGCTGCTGGACCACCCGCTGCTTGCAGCCCGGGTCAGGAGTGACGTCCGCGTGACATTGGTATTTTCCCGAAACAGCCACATGCCGCTGAACAACAGGCGAATACTGGTGGTCGAGGATGAGGCCATGGTCGCCCTGCTGGTCGAGGACGAGCTGATCGACCTGGGCGCCAAGGTGCTGGGGCCGGCTGCCTCGGTGGAGGATGCCCTGGCGCTGCTGACCGCTGCGGCGTCCGACGGGGGGCTGGATGCCGCCGTGCTCGACATGAATTTGGGCGGCGAAAGCGTGGCTCCGGTCGCCGATGCGCTGCTGCGGATCGGCGTGCCTTTCGTGCTGATGACCGGCTATGACGAAGGTCTGGGCGCGGGCCCGCATGAGGGGGTGCCGCGGCTGCAGAAGCCTTTCGTCCCCTGCGACCTGCTGGACCTGCTGGAAGGGCTGCTCCGGCCGGCGGCCCGCCTCGGGGCCTGACCGCCGCAGTCCCGACGCCTGCGGGGCGACTCCCTATTGCGGGACGATCCCGGCCTTCCGTGCCGCATCGCCCCATTTCTCCATCTCCGCCTGGCAGAAGCGGCGCATCTCCTCCGGCGAGGAGGTGACCACCTCGGCGCCGAGCACCTTGTGGCGGTCCATCACCTCCGGCCGGCGCACCGCGGCGACGCAATCGGCATTCAGCCTGGCCAGGATCTCGGCCGGGATGCCGGCCGGGCCGATGACCATGCCCCAGGTCGAGGCCTCGAAGCCCGGCAGGAAGGCCTCGCCGATGGTCGGCACCTCCGGCAGCTGCGGCGCCCGCTTCGCCCCCGTGGTCGCCAGCGCCTTCAGCGCGCCGGACTGGATATGCACCAGCGCCGCCGGGACGGTATCGAACATGATGTCGACGCGGCCGGCCATGAGATCCGGATGCGCCTGGGTGCTGCCGCGATAGGGCACGTAGGTGAGGTCGGTGCCGGTCTGCTGGCCGAACAGGACGGGGGCCAGCCGCACCACGCCGCCGGTGCCGGCGAAGGTGACGCCGGGATTCTTCTTCGCATGGGCGACCAGCTCGGCCGGGGTGCTGGCGGCGAAATTCTTCGCGGCACAGAGCACCAGCGGCGTCGAGGTGGTCTGCGTGATGAAGGAGAAGTCCTTCATGGTGTCGTAGGGCAGCTTGTAATAGGCGGCATTCACCGGATGCCCGACCGAGACCAGCCCCAGCACATGGCCATCCGGGGCGGACCGCGCCACGACCTCGGTGCCGATGACGCCATCGGCGCCGGCGCGGTTCTCGACCGGCACCGCCTGGCCCCAGGCGGCGGCCAGCGGGTCCGCCATCAGCCGCGCGGTGATGTCGGAGACGCCGCCCGGGGTATAGGGGACGACCATCCGGACGGGGCGGTTGGGGAAGGCCTGGGCCTTGGCGCGGGTGCCGAGCAGCAGCGCGGGCGCGGCCAGCGCAAGGCGGCGGGTGACGGTCATGGAGGTTTCTCCCGGGTGGTCTTGCCCGGGATTGTGGCTCAGCGCCCCGGCTTCGGCCAGCGCCGCGCGACCTCGGGCAGCACCTGCTCGATGAGTTGGCGCGACTGCGCCAGCACCTCCGCATCGCCCTCGCCGAGCGGCCGCAGGATGAACTTGGACAAGCCCGCCGAGACGTATTCGCCGATGCGGTCGAGGATGGATGCGGCATCGCCGGTGACGAAGCGGCCGGCCGGGTCCTTGCCCGTGCGCTTGCGATAGGCCGCCATCAGCCGTTGCACGCCGGGGTCCTCGGCGCTGCCGAAGCGGAAGGCGAAGGCGGCGCCGTAGTGGTCGTCGTCGATGGTCCGGCCGGTGGCGGGCAGCGCCGCCTTGATGGCGGCGACCACGGCCCCGGCTTCCTCCGGCGTCTCCGCCCCGGCCTGCCAGCCGCTGCCGTAGCGCGCGGTGCGCCGCACCGCCGCTTCGGATGCGCCGCCGATCCACATCGGCAGCGCCGCCTGCACCGGGCGCGGCGCAATCGAGGCGCCCTTGAGCTGCCAGATGCGGCCTTCGAAATCGACGCTCTCCGCGTGCCAGAGGCGGTGGATGATCTCCAGCGCCTCATCGGTCATGCGGCCGCGTTGCTTCGGGTCGAGGTTCAGCGCGGCCCATTCGGGGGCCAGCGGGCTGCCGATGCCGAAGCCCGGCAGCAGCCGGCCGCCCGAGAGCATGTCGATGGTGGCGCATTGCTTGGCCAGCAGCACCGGATCCCGCATCGCCAGGGAGACGACGTTCATCCCGAACTTGATCCGCCGCGTCCGCCCGGCCAGCGCCGCCATCACCGCCATGCATTCGAGGATCGGCGTGCGGCTGACGATCCGGTCGGTCTGCCACAGGCTGTCGAGCCCGCCGGCCTCGCAGAGGTCCACCCAGGCCCAGAAGGGTGCCGCGCCGGAGAAGGGGAAGTCCTGCAGGCCGAGGCCGATGGCGACGGTCACAGGACGTCTGCCACCGCCGATTGGAAGCGCCGCATGACGGCCAGATGGTCGGCCACGCTGCGCCCGGCGATGCGCTTGTGGTGCCGCCGGCCGAAGGTATTGGTCAGGGTGATATGCGTGGCGCCCTGGGTCTTCCAATAGGCGACCTCGGCCCGCCACGAGGACTCGTCGCCGGCGCCGCCGGAGACCCAGACCTCGAGCCCGATGGCCGCCGGGTCGCGCCCCGCGGCTTCCGTCAGGCGGCGCAGCTTGGCAAGCTCGGCCTCGATTTCGGCGCCCGGCGGATAGGCATTCATGATCCAGCCGTCGCCGAGCGTGGCGATGCGTTCCAGGGTCTGCTCGACATGGCCGCCGAACCAGACCGGCACGCGGCGGTGGACCGGCAGCGGGTTGATCCCGGCGTCCTGGATCTCGTGCCAGCGGCCCTTGAAGCTCACATGCGGCGCGGCCCAGAGCTGCTGCATGACCTCGACCTGCTCGGCGCTGCGGCGGCCGCGGTTGCCGAAGTTCTCGTTCAGGCCGGTGAACTCGACCGGGTTCCAGCCGACGCCGACGCCGAGCCGGAAGCGCCCGCCGCAGAGCAGGTCGAGGCTCGCCGCCTGCTTCGCCACCAGCACCGCCTGGCGCTGCGCCAGGATCAGCACCTGGGTCGAGAATTCGGTGGTGGGGCGGCAGAGCCCGGCGAGGTAGCCGAAGCAGACGAAGGGGTCGTGGAACAGGTCGGCCGAGGTATTGCGGTCGCCCCAATCCGGGCGCGAGGCGGCATTCACCCCGAGCACGTGGTCGGCCAGGCCGAGGTTGGTATAGCCCATCCCCTCGGCGGCCAGGGCGAAGTCCCGCACCACCTGCGGCTCGCCGCCGATATCGCTCAGCGGCAGCATCACACCCAGACGCATCGCAGCCTCCCATCGCTTCGCCGGGATTAGTCACCCGTTCCGGGCGAAAGGCTAGACGGCAGCGATGGACTTCCGCACCTCCTCGCGGATCTCGCCCATCAGCCGGGCCTTCAGCACGGCGAATTCGGGCGTGGTCTTCATCGTCCAGTCGCGCGGATAGGGCAGGGGGACCGCGACCTCCGCCTTGATCCGGCCGGGGCGGGCGGACATGACCAGGACGCGGTTCGAGAGGAAGATCGCCTCGTCGATGTCGTGGGTGACGAACAGCACCGTTTTCCGATCCGCGTCCCAGATCTCCAGCAGCAGCTCCTGCATCAGCTCCCGCGTCTGGTGGTCGAGCGCGCCGAAGGGCTCGTCCAGCAGCAGGATCTCCGGGTCGTTCGCCAGGGCCCGGGCCAGGGCGCAGCGCTGCTGCATGCCGCCGGAGAGCTGCTTCGGCCAATGGTTCTCGAAGCCGCGGAGGCCGGTGCGGGCGATGAAGCGGGCGGCGATCTCGGCCTGCTGCGCCTCCGGCAGGCCGCGCTCGGCCAGGCCGTAGCGGATGTTCTGCGCGACGGTCAGCCAGGGGAACAGGGTATAGGACTGGAAGACCATGCCGCGGTCCGGCCCGGGGCCGGTGACCGGCACGGCATCCAGCAGCACCCGCCCGGCGCTCGGCCGGTCCAGCCCGGCGACGATCCGCAGCAGCGTCGACTTGCCGCAGCCGGAGGGGCCGAGGAGGGCAACGAACTCGCCCGGGGCCACGCTGACATCGGTGGGCTGCAGGGCGAGCGTCGGCGCGGTGCGGCCGCGCCCCGGGAAGGTCCGGGTGACACCCTCGACGCGCAGGGTCTTGGCCGACATCAGATCACCGCCCAGGGGAACAGCCGGCGGTTCAGCGCCTTGAACAGCAGGTCGGTCACCAGCCCGATGATGCCGATGACCGCGATGCCGAAGATCATCTGCCCGGTATCCAGCAGCCGCTGGCTGTCCATGATCATGTGGCCGATGCCGCTGGTCGCGCCGATCAGCTCCGCCACGATCACGTAGGTCCAGGCCCAGCCGAGCACGAGCCGCAGGGTCTCGGCGATCTGCGGCGCCGCCGCCGGGATGACGACGCGCCGCAGGATGGCGATGCGGCGGGAGCCCAGCGTCCGCGCCGCCTCCACCAGGTCGAGCCGCGTGGCGCCGGCGATGCCGGTGACCATGATGACGAGCTGGAAGACGCTGCCGATGACGATGACCGAGAGCTTCTGCGCCTCCCCCACGCCGGCCCAGAGGATCAGCAGCGGGATGAAGGCGGAAGCCGGCAGGTAGCGGGCGAAGGAGAAGAAGGGCTCGAAGAAGGCCTCGACCGGCTTGAAGGCACCCATCAGCAGGCCGAGCGGCACCGCCATGAGCGCGGCGATGAGGAAGCCGCCGACCACCCGCCAGATGGTGATGGCGATGTCGCCGGCGAAGTTGAACTCGGTCAGCAGCGACCAGCCGGCGACCAGCGTCTTCCCCGGCGAAGCAAGGAAGAGCGGCGGCACCCAGCCGCCATAGGTCGCCAGCCCCCAGGCGGCGATGAAGACGACGAAGAAGCCGGCGCCCAGGACGACCCGGGCGCCGGGGGAGACCGGCTGCAACGGAGAAAAGCTCAAAGCCACAGTGTAGCGCCTTCAAAATTTATGCAGATTTCGTAAACTTCTTCACTCCTAATGCCTCCATGAATCCGGCATGAATTCGATAATTGGCTGCATTTTCATTAAACATTGCGCGTCTATCTTTGTGGCGGAAAATGTAGTCTGCACCACCTGCTCCACCACCAGGGCGATAATAACCGACCACCGAAAAATCGAACATTTGAGATAATATATCTTGAGGTCGTAAATTTTCAGGCAAGAAGCTTTTTCGTTCTTCGCAGGCCTTCTCCATATCAGCCATTGTAAATTGTAAACTGTTTATAGTTTTAAAAACCTCAAGGTACATTTTATAATTTGGATGATGTTTGCGGATTTCATCGTCAAGCTCATTGAGTAAATATTCAGAATAAGAACGTCTTGCTTGAATAACATCAATATTCTCGAATTTTCCTTGTCGGGAATCATTTCTGCTTTTATATACGGCGAGAGTTTCGTTGCAAAATTTTATAAAATCACGCGGCCGCAAAAAAGTTCGATCTGCTATGTGTTGATATTTAGTTTGATGTCCTGTCATCTCTTTTGTCTCGTCAAAAACTTGGTCCCATGCTTTTGCTTCATCAACCCCAAGAACCTTATGAAACCGCTTTTCCATCAAAGGCTTCAATGTCGGATTATTTTTGTCTTCATCCCATTGAATAATAGATACATCCGATTCTGTGATTTTATTTTTATCCTCGAAATGTAGTGAGCTATAAATATCGTCTCTAAGAAAAACAACGACTGTGATGCGCTTTGATTTACTTCTTGAAAAATAGTTGATTTTTCTTGCGGCTAATAAAAGCCCGACAATGCGATTTTGATAGTCTCCGTCTGAAAGACTCATGCCGAGATCTAGCTCATCAAAGCAAACAAAGTACTCTTTATCTGGATTGGCGCAAGAAGTTACAGCAGTTAAAAGAGTTCTATTTAAATCGTCAGCTATTAAAGGCAAATATTCAATTGGCATTCCTTCTCCAGATATTTTTCCTTTTATAATTTTCCAGTCAATGCCTAACTCAGCTTTAAGCTTAATTTCTTTTGTTGGAACAAATATACTCACAATAGACGGATCTCGGGATCCGTATGTGTCGGAAACAAAGCTCTCTAATAGGGCTAATTGCTCGACCGATGATTCTGAGTAAGGCTGAGAATTGTCTTGATTTAAAAGAAGCTTAGCTAAGGTCATAAATATTAAGTATGACCAGCTATTGATATAGCAATGTTCTTCTGGAACGCCATGCTGCTTTTGTTTTGTGTGGAAGTGCCACGGATAATCGGAAAACACGTGGCCAAATGCGAAGCGTGTTGAGTCCGCCGAAGCCTGAAGGCGACGAAAAACTGCTGATTTTCCGCTTCCTTTGCGGCCAATTATGACAAACCTACTGTGACCACGAGCATCAACATATGCAGCGTGACTTTCAAAACATTCGTCAAGCAATGTATCCGATGGCGCGTCGATGCCTCCAAAATTTAGGACGCCGTCGAGTGCATCTTCTGGAGTATTCAA
This sequence comes from Belnapia sp. AC561, assembly GCF_979252845.1. NCBI lineage: Bacteria > Pseudomonadati > Pseudomonadota > Alphaproteobacteria > Acetobacterales > Roseomonadaceae > Belnapia > Belnapia sp. AC561. Next base: position 67,726 of record NZ_CEEDBP010000018.1, on the reverse strand, counting down.
TCTTCTCAATCCTTCTTAATAATTCCAAAATAATGACTTGGGTAAATATTTGTCCTGGAAAATTAGATAAACTTGGTATCCAGCAGCTTGCCCAGGTCCACGTCCTGCCGGACCACGCCCGTCTCCCGCTGCACCAGATGCGCCTTCTGCATGAAGGTCGGCAGGCCGCCGGCGACGTAGTCCTTGTTCTTCGCCTGATCCAGCCACTCGATGTATTGCGCGCTGGCCTTGAAGGCCTCGCCGGTCTGGTTGACCCGCTTGCCCATGATCTCGTAGCTGCGGTCCGGCTCGCGCTCGATCATCGCCAGGGCGTCGTACCAGCTCTTCACCACGCGGCGGACCGCTTCCGGATTGGCCTGGATGAAGGCGGGCTGGAAGCCGAGCGTATCCACCACGCAGGCATGGTTCACCGTGGTCGCCAGGATCCTGCCCTTGTCGGCGCCCATGCCGCGGACCTGGGAGAGATAGGGCTCATAGGTGGAGCAGCCGTCGAATTGCCCGGCGACGAAGGCCTGGGCTGCCGGCTGCGGCGCCAGGGTCGCGGTGGTGACGTCCTTTATGCTGACGCCATTCTCCCGCATCATGTAGGCCAGCACGAAATAGGGCGTGGTCCCGGCGCCATCCACCGCGATGGTCTTGCCCTTGAGGTCGGCCCAGCCATTGATGGCCGGCCGCACCGCGACGCCGTCGCCGCCTTTGGAGCGGTCCAGCACCAGCACCTGCACCAGCGGCGCCGCGCTGGCCCAGAGGATCATGGTATCGACCGTGGTCACCACGCAGTTCAGCGCGCCGCCGACGAGCGCCAGGTTGCGCTCCCGCTGCGGGACGAACTTGGTTTCGACCTCCAGGCCATTCGCCTTGAAGAGCCCAGCCTGCTCGGCCAGGGTCAGCGGCGCGAAGCCGGTCCAGCCGGACATGCCGATGGTGATCTTGGGGAAGCTCTGCGCCCGCGCCAGGAAGGGCATCGCCAGGGGCGTGGCGAGGGCGGTGGCAAGGACGGCGCGGCGCAGCATGATCGGTCTCCCTCGGGATCGCGGGAGAAGCTATCGGACCGCCCCGGCGACGCAAGGTTTTCTTGCGCCGCAGCAATCAGGACACCTCGCTCAGTCGGCTCAGATATCCGGGTTTAGCGTCGCGCTGCTGCCGAAGGGCCGGCTCTCGGGCAGGTCGTCGGCACGGGATGGCGCCTCGGCCGGGGTCTCGCAGGCGCCCTTGATGGCCTCCAGCGTGCGGTCCATCGCCTGCCGCATGGCGTGGTCCACCGAGCCGGAGTCCCGCTGCATCCGCGCCGCCACCTCGGACTCCGGCGTCAGGCTCATGCTCAGCGAGACCCGGGCGCCCGAACCGGCCTCCCGCACCTCGATCGTGCCGCCGTAGTCCGGCTTGCTGTCCGAGCCCCACTGCATCCTGAGGGCACCGGCATCGCATTTCAGCCAGCCTTCGTCCTTGTAGGGGTGGCCATTGGCCTCGCCCTGCATGGCCACCTTGCCGTCGCCGCTCGGCGCGGCCTTGCGGACCGTGGGCAGGTAGCGCGGCATGTTGCGGATATCGGAGAGGAAGCCGAAGACTTCCGCCGCCGGCCGGTCGATGGCGATCTCGCCGCGATATTCACCCATGGACGCATCCTCCTTGGCCTTTCGGCCGGAACGCGCCAAGAGGGGCGAATGTTCCGCCTTGGCCCTATGAGGCGCGGCGGCGGCCGCCGCGCTTCTTCTCCGGGTCGTAGCCGCCGCCGCCCGGGCCCAGCGGCTTCGGCTTCCAGTCGCCCTTCGGCTTGGCCTTGGCCGGCGCCCGCGGCACGCTGTCCTGCAGGCTGCGCCCGGCCAGGTTCGGCTCCAGCCCCAGGTCCATCGCCTCCATCCGCTTGATCTCGTCGCGCAGCCGCGCCGCCTCCTCGAACTCGAGGTCCGCCGCCGCCGCCCGCATCCGCTTCTCCAGCTCGGCGATGCTGGCCTTCAGGTCCTTGCCGATGAACTGCGCGGTGGCATCGCCCTCCACCGCCTCGACCGTCACGTAATCCGCCTCGTAGACGGATTGCATGACATCGGCGATCTGCCGCTTGATGGTCGTCGGCGTGATGCCGTGCGCGGTATTCCAGGCGATCTGCTTGGTCCGGCGGCGGTCGGTCTCCTCCAGCGCCTTGCGCAGGCTGTCGGTCATCTTGTCGGCGTAGAGGATCACCTTGCCCTCCACGTTCCGCGCGGCGCGGCCGATGGTCTGGATCAGCGCGGTGGCGGAGCGCAGGAAGCCTTCCTTGTCGGCATCCAGGATGGCGACCAGGGTGCATTCGGGGATGTCGAGCCCCTCCCGCAGCAGGTTGATGCCGACCAGCACGTCGAAGACGCCGCGGCGCAGGTCGCGGATGATCTCGATCCGCTCCAGCGTATCCACGTCCGAATGCAGGTAGCGGACCTTGATGCCCGCCTCGGTCATGTATTCCGTCAGGTCCTCGGCCATGCGCTTGGTGAGCGTCGTCACCAGCACCCGGCCGCCCTTCTGCATCTGCTCCCGGCATTCGGCCAGCAGGTCGTCCACCTGCTTCTCGACCGGGCGGATCTCGGTGACCGGGTCGATCAAGCCGGTGGGGCGGATGACCTGCTCGGCGAAGGTGCCGCCGGTGCGCTCCATCTCCCAGGGCCCTGGCGTCGCGCTGACGAAGACGGTGGCGGGGCGATAGGCCTCCCATTCCTCGAACTTCAGCGGCCGGTTGTCCTTGCAGGAGGGCAGCCGGAAGCCGAATTCGTCGAGCACGCTTTTGCGCGCGAAGTCGCCCCGGTACATGCCGCCGAGCTGGCCGATGGTGACATGGCTTTCGTCCACCACCAGCAGCGCATTCTCCGGCAGGTATTCGAACAGCGTCGGCGGCGGCTCGCCCGGCCGGCGCCCGGTCAGGTAGCGGCTGTAGTTCTCGATCCCCTTGCAGACGCCGGTCGTCTCCAGCATCTCGATGTCGAACTGCGTGCGCTGCTCCAGCCGCTGCGCTTCCAGCAGCCGGCCGGCCGCGTGCAGCTCCGCCAGCCGCTCCTTCAGCTCCGCCTTGATGGAGATGATGGCCTGCTGCAGGGTCGGGCGGGGCGTGACGTAGTGGCTATTGGCATAGACGCTGACCCGCTCCATCTCGCCGGTGATCTCGCCGGTCAGCGGGTCGAATTCGCGTAAGGATTCGATGTCGTCGCCGAACAGGCTGACGCGCCAGGCGCGGTCCTCGAGCTGGGCCGGCCAGATATCCACCGTCTCGCCGCGGATGCGGAAGGTGCCGCGGGCGAAGAAGCTGTCGTTGCGGCGATACTGCTGCTCGACCAGGCCCTTGATCAGCACGTCGCGGTCGATCTGGCCGCCGACCTCCAGCTTCACCACCATCCGCGAATAGGTCTCGACCGAGCCGATACCGTAGATGCAGGAGACCGAGGCGACGATGACCACGTCGTTCCGCTCCAGCAGGGACTGGGTGGCGGAGTGGCGCATGCGGTCGATCTGCTCGTTGATCTGCGCATCTTTTTCGATATAGGTATCGGTGCGCGGAACATAGGCTTCCGGCTGGTAGTAGTCGTAGTAGCTGACGAAGTATTCGACCGCGTTGTCCGGGAAGAAGCTCTTCATCTCGCCATAGAGCTGCGCCGCCAGGGTCTTGTTCGGGGCGAGGATCAGCGTCGGGCGCTGCAATTCCTCGATCACCTTGGCCATGGTGAAGGTCTTGCCGGACCCGGTCACGCCGAGCAGAACCTGGTCGCGTTCCTCCGCCCGCAGCCCTGCCACCAGCTGCTTGATGGCGGCCGGCTGGTCGCCGTTCGGCTCGAAGGGGGAGACGACCTTCAGCCGCCGCTCCGGCGGCGGGGCCGGGCGCTTGGCGGGGAAGAAGCTGACCGGGGAGAGGATGTGGTTCATCGCCTGCCTATCTTGGGCTGCGGTGGCGCGGCTTGAAGCTCTGCCGAAGCATTCCCGCCATGCTGCCACGACGGCGAGCATCCAGGGAAACTCAAGATCGACACGGCACGGCGAGGCCTACGCCCCCGCCGCCGGGAAGGCACCGAGAATGGACCGCGGCGGTCTGGGCCGCCGCGGTCCGGCTCGGTCAGCGCTTGCTGCTGCGCAGCATGGTGCTGATGACCCAGGTGGCGGCGACGGCAATGCCGATCGCCATCAGCGGCCGCGACCGGGTCGCGTCCCGCAGCTGGGAGGCCATGTCGAGCGCCGCATCCCGGCCGTCCCGGGCATAACTGCCGGCATAGCGCGCCGCATCCTGCGCGGCGGGGGAGATGCGCCGCTCCACCAGATCCTCGAGGTCGTTCCAGAGCTTCGCCAGCTCGCCCCGGGCATCGTCGCCACGGTCGCGGATCGTCTCGCCCGCATCGCGCAGGGAGCTGGAGGCGCGGCGGCCATACTTCTCGGCGGAGTCGCGGGCATCGCGGCCATACTTCCCAGCGGAGTCGCGGACATCCTCGGCGCGCGAGCGGAGGTTGGAAAAATAGCCGTCAGCCATCGAAATTCCCCTTTGGAGGTTGCGGCGCCCTAACGGCCGGAAGGCCCAAGGGTTCACCGCCTGGGCTTCGGCCCCTACAAGGCGTCATGTTTCAGACAGATGCAGCCGTTGCGGTCATCGGCGCCGGCCCGGCCGGGCTCATGGCAGCCGAGGTGCTGGCCCAGGCCGGGGCCGCCGTCACGGTCTTCGACCGGATGCCCAGCCCCGGCCGGAAATTTCTCATCGCCGGCCGCGGCGGGCTGAACCTGACCCATGGCGAGGCGCTGCCCGCCTTCCTCGGCCGCTATGCCGAGGCCCGGCCCCGGCTGGAGGCCGCCATCGCCGGCTTCCCGCCGGAGGCGCTGACCGCCTGGGCCGAGGCGCTGGGGCAGCCGGTCTTCACCGGCAGCAGCGGGCGCATCTTCCCCAAGGCGCTGAAATCCTCCCCGCTGCTGCGCGCCTGGCTCGGCCGGCTGGGCGGGCTGGGGGTGACCCTGCGCAGCCGCCACCACTGGGAGGGCTGGGACGCCGAGGGCGCCTTGCGCTTCGCCGCGCCGGAGGGGCCGGTGGCGGTCCGGCCCGCGGCGGCGATCCTGGCATTGGGCGGCGCTTCCTGGCCGCGGCTCGGCTCGGACGGCAACTGGACCGGGCTGCTGCCGGGCGTGGTGCCCTTCCGGCCTTCCAATTGCGGCGTCCTGGTGGAGTGGTCCGATGTCTTCCGCCAGCGGCACGAGGGCGCGCCGCTGAAGCGCATCGCCCTCGAATTCGCCGGCCACCGGGTGCGGGGGGAGGCGCTGGTAACCGCCCATGGCCTTGAAGGCGGGGCGGTCTATGCGCTCTCGGCCCCCTTGCGGGAGGCGATCGCCGCCGAGGGCCATGCCATCCTGCACCTCGACCTGCGGCCCGATGTCGGCGCGGCGGAACTGGCGACCCGGCTGGATGGCCCGCGCGGCGGGCAATCGCTGGCCAATCATCTGCGCCGGGCCGGGCTGCCGCCGGTGGCGATCGGGCTGGTGCAGGAAGCGCTGCATGGCGGTGCCCAGGCCCCGTTATCCGTCCTGGTGAAGGCACTGCCGCTGCGGTTGACCGGCGTGGCGCCCATCGACCGCGCCATCTCCTCGGCCGGCGGCGTCGGCTGGGCGGAGGTGGACGAGCGCTTCATGCTGCATACCCGCCCAGGCGTTTTCCTGGCGGGGGAGATGCTGGATTGGGAGGCACCGACCGGCGGCTACCTGCTGCAGGCCTGCTTCAGCACCGGCGTCGCCGCGGCCCGTGGCATGCTGGATTGGCTCGCCACGCGCAGCGCTACTGCGGCGCCGCCGGCTCCGTCGCCAAAGCGTTGAGCCGCTCGTACAGCGGCTGCGGCCGCATCGCCGCCAGTTGCGGCCAGGACAGGCTATGGACCGAGCGCATGGCCCAGCCGGCGAAGGCGCGGTCCGCCACGGGATCATCGCGCAGCAGGGTGACCCCGGCGTGCCGGCCATCCTGCCGGATGCGGCCATAGATCTCGCCGACGGCCTCGGGCGTCCCTTCCAGGATCTGGGCGAAGCAATCCTCGCTGGTCATCAGCATGCCGGTCACGCTCATCTCCGCGTTGACCCGGCGGGCAACCGCGAGAAGCCGCTCGATCTCCTGGGCCTTGGCCTCCGCCGACCCCTCGATCAGGCTTTGGCTGAAGTAGCAGAGACGGCGAAGCGCTGCGGACATGGGACGCACCTCAATGGGTCGAGGCCCGCATGAAACCGCGAAACTCCTACGAATCCGTTTCCGGATCGCTTCAATCCTCCGGCAGCGCGAAGACCAGCAGCAGGGTCCGCTGCAGCATGTTCTCGTTGTCGTCCGAGACCAGCCCGATCAGCGTCCGGCCGCCGGCGCGGAAGACGGTCACGCCTTCGAAATTGTCGCGCGGCAAGGGGGCGGCGAAGCGCAGGATGACCTCGCCTTCCAGCACCCCGCCCTCCGGCGCCGCCCGCAGCTGGGCGGCACTCAGCCGCACCAGCCGGCCGCCGAAGCCGGCGAAGATGGAGAAGCTGCGTTCCAGCACCAGCGCCCCGCCATCCGGCAGGGGCGCCGCATCGGCCGGCTCGAAGCCATCCTCCGGCCGATAGGCGAAGGGCCGCCAGCGGCCGGGGCCGCCGATCCAGCCCTGGCGCAGCATCGGCTGCCGCGGCGGCCGAAGCTGCTCGGCGATCGCCAGCCAGCGGCCATCCGCCAGCACCGCCAGGGCTTCCAATCCGCCATTGCCCGGCGCCAGCTCCAGCCCCGGCGGGGCTTCCACGAAGCCGCCGGGGCCATCGAGGGTCCGATAGGCGCGGATGCGGTGCCAGCGTTCGAAACCGACCAGCCAGGTACCGTCCGGCAGGCGGGTCAGGGCCTCGGCATCGCCGCCATAGCCGCGGGGCAGGGGTTGCCCGGCGCCGTCGCGCAGGGGCCCGACCCGCATCTCCGCCAGCCCGGCCGGTCGGCCATCCCGCAGGACCAGCCGCGCCGTCATCCAATGGGCGACGTCGCTGATGGCGGTCAGCCGCAGGTCGTCGTCGATATGCAGGGCGGAGAGCCCGCCGAATCCCATGGCCTGGTCATCGATGACCAGGCCGCCCAGCGCTTCCAGCACGCTGCCGGCCGGCATCGGCTCCAGCGCCAGGGGCCGGGCAGGGGGGGCATTGCCCTGGGCAAGGCCCACGCCTCCGGGCACGCAACCGCTGGTCGCCAGCCCCGCCAGCAACCAGCGCCGGGAAAGACCTTGCGCCAATCAGGCGACGAGCGAAGAGCGTTCCGTGGCGGCACGCTGCCAGGCCTCGGCAGCATCCTCGTCGAAGAGCTCGGCCAGCTTCTTCATCATGGTGCCGCCCAGCTCCTCGGCATCCACGATGGTCACGGCGCGGCGGTAGTAGCGGGTCACGTCATGGCCGATGCCGATGGCGATCAGCTCCACGTCGCCGCGGCCCTCGATATCGGCGATGGTCTTGCGCAGGTGGCGCTCCAGGTAGTTGCCCGGGTTCACGCTCAGCGTGCTGTCGTCGACCGGGGCGCCATCCGAGATCACCATCAGGATGCGGCGATGCTCCGGCCGGTTGCGCAGGCGCTTGTAGGCCCACTCCAAGGCCTCGCCGTCGATGTTCTCCTTCAGCAGGCCTTCCCGCAGCATCAGCCCGAGGTTCTTCCGCGCCCGGCGCCAGGGGGCATCGGCCGCCTTGTAGACGACGTGCCGCAGGTCGTTCAGCCGGCCGGGATTGCGCGGCTTGCCCTCCTGCACCCATTTCTCGCGGGACTGGCCGCCCTTCCAGGCGCGGGTGGTGAAGCCGAGGATCTCGGTCTTCACCGCGCAGCGCTCCAGCGTGCGGGCGAGGATGTCGGAGCACATGGCGGCGACCGTGATCGGCCGGCCGCGCATGGAGCCCGAGTTGTCGATCAGCAGGGAGACGACGGTATCGCGGAAGTCCGCCTCGCGCTCGCGCTTGTAGGTCAGCGCCAGCAGCGGGTTGGTGATGATGCGGGACAGCCGGGCGGCGTCCAGCATGCCTTCCTCGATGTCGAATTCCCAGGCGCGCTGCTGCTGCGCCAGCAGGCGGCGCTGCAGCCGGTTGGCCAGCTTGGAGACGACGCCCTGGAGGTGGCTGAGCTGCTGGTCGAGCTGCTGGCGCAGCCGGCCCAGCTCCTCCGGGTCGCAGAGCTCATCCGCCTCGACGATCTCGTCGTGCGCGGTGGTGAAGGGGTGGTAGCGGCTGGCGTCGTCGGTCTGCGGCACCTCGCGGCGCTGCTGCGGCCCGCCGGGCTTGTCGTCGCCCTCGGCGGCGGCGCCCTCGTCCTCGGATTCCTGGGCCTCTTCCTCGGCCGCCTCGCCCTGCATGGTCTCGGGCTGGGCGCCGAGCATGGATTCCTGGTCCTGCGCCTGGGCCTCGCCCTCGCCGGACTGGTCCTGCTGGCTGGAATTCTCGCCGCTTTCCTCGCCGTCGTCCTGGTCCTCCGCCTCGGCTTCCACCTCGGCCTCGGCCAGGTCGAGCGCGGTCAGCAGCTTGCGGGCGGCGCGCGCGAAGGCGTCCTGGTCGTCGGTCGCGGTGGCCATCTCGGCCAGGGCATCGTCGGCGCGGTCGCCCAGGCTGTCCCGCCAGAGGTCCAGCACCCGCTTGGCCGCGGCCGGGGCCGGCTCGCCGGAGATGCGTTCGCGGGTGAGGAGCGCCAGCGCCGCGGGCAGCGGCAGCTGGTCCTTCCGGGTCATCCGGTCGTAGCCCTCGGTCTCGCACATGTCGGTCAGGCGGGCGCGGAGGTTCGCCGCCACGCCGGACATGTGCCTGGAGCCGACCGCCTCGACCCGCACGTCCTCGAGCGCATCGTAGACTTCCTTCGCCTCCCGCCGCTGCGGCAGGCGCGCGGCATGGACGGTTTCGGAATGGTGGCGGATGCGCAGCGCGGCGGCATCGGCGGCGCCGCGCAGCTTGGCCATCTCGGCAGCCGGCAGGGCCCGGGTCGGCAGCGGCAGCCGCACCCGCTTGCCGGAGACGCCGCCGGGGCCGGGCTGGAAGGCGACCTGCACCTCGGCATTGGCATGGGCGATGGCGCGCAAGGTGCCGGCGGTGGCACGCTTGAATTCTTCCTGACGGGTCAGGTCCTGCTTGCTCATGGGAGTGCCTGATCGATCCGGAGTATCAACATGCGGTCCCCAACCTTAGTTGCCCAGGTCAGGGACCCATGCCGGGCGCCACCCAACGGCTGCGCCCGGCCGTCGTCTCAGCCCGCCTTCTTCAGCTGCGTGCCGGTCGGCAGGTCCTCGTTGAAGCAGCGCTGGTAGTATTCGGCCACCGTGCTGCGCTCCGCCTCGTCGCACTTGTTGAGGAAGGTGAGGCGGAAGGCGAAGCCGATATCGCCGAAGATGCGGGTATTCTCGGCCCAGGTGATGACGGTGCGCGGCGACATGACGGTGCTGATGTCGCCGGCGATGAAGCCGGCGCGGGTCAGGTCGGCCAGCGCCACCATCGCCTCGACGCGCTTCTTCGCCTTGGCGTCCGCGGCATCGACGCCGAGCTTCGCCAGCACGATCTGCGTCTCCTGCCCATGCGGCAGGTAGTTCAGCGTGGCGACGATGTTCCAGCGGTCCATCTGGCCCTGGTTGATCTGCTGGGTGCCGTGATAGAGGCCGGTGGTATCGCCCAGGCCAACGGTATTCGCCGTGGCAAACAGCCGGAAATACGGGTTCGGGCGGATCACCTTGTTCTGGTCGAGCAGGGTCAGCTTGCCCTCGACCTCCAGCACGCGCTGGATAACGAACATGACGTCCGGGCGGCCGGCATCGTATTCGTCGAAGACCAGGGCGCAGGGATGCTGCAGCGCCCAGGGCAGGATGCCCTCGCGGAATTCGGTGATCTGCTTGCCATCCTTCAGGACGATGGCGTCCTTGCCGATCAGGTCGATGCGGCTGATGTGGCTGTCGAGGTTGACGCGGATGCAGGGCCAGTTCAGCCGGGCCGCCACCTGCTCGATATGGGTCGACTTGCCCGTGCCGTGGTAGCCCTGGATCATCACGCGACGGTTGTTGGCGAAGCCGGCCAGGATGGCCAGAGTCGTCTCCTTGTCGAAGCGATAGGTGTCGTCCACTTCCGGCACGTGCTCGGTGCGGACGGAGAAGGCCGGCACCTGCATGTCGAGATCGAGTCCGAAGGCCTCCCGCGCATTCACGGTGGTATCCGGGGCGTCGATCGCCGAGGTGGGTCGGATTTCGGCGAGGTTGGCGACCTTGGTCATCGGCATCCGCTCAGGTTCTTGAATGAAAGACTAGGACAGGCAGGCGCGGCAGGCTACCCGCATCGGGGCGTTTTCCAAACCGGCCTCATCATCAGCCCGCGGCACTCGCTTCGGCGGCTTCCGGGGCGGCATGGCCGCCGCTCACCTTCCGCCGCAGCAGGCTATAGGCGCGGTTCACATCCTTCAGACGGTCTTCCGCGCCGCGGTCGCCGCCGTTGACATCGGGGTGCAGCTGCTTGGCCAGCTCATGGTAGCGACCGCGCAGGGTCGCCTGGTCGAGTGGCCACTCCAGGCCGAGAACGTCCAGCGCGGCCCGCAGTTCGGGCGGCGCCACCGGCTTTTCCGCCGGCCGGGTCCGCCGCGCATGCAGCGGGGTGGCATAGAGCAGGCCCAGCGGGTCCCGCAGGTATTCCTCGCTGAAGCGATGCCCGCCGCCCAGGCGGCCCAGTGGCCAGGTCGGCCGCTGCCAGGCGGTGTCATGCCGCAGGTTGGCCTCGATCTGCGCCGGTCCCATGCCCTTGTAATAGTCCCAGGAAGCATTGAATTCCCGGATGTGGGGCAGGCAGAACCAGCGGTATTCGTTCAGGCTGTCGCGGGATTTCGGCGCCCGGAACTCGCCATGCGCCTCGCAGCCCGGCGCATCGCAGGGGCGCGCAGGGCTCTGAGGCTCGGGGGAGGCGCCACGTCGAGGAGGCATCCCCGATTTATGGGCGTGCCCCGGCGGCTCCGCAAGGCGGCCCGATGACGCCCGCTTGGCACCGGCGGCAAAACCGCCGAGAAACCCGACATGGAACCTTCCCCGACGGAAACCCCTGCTTCGGAAACCCGCGCCGGCCGCATCCGCCAGGCCCTCGAAGCCGCCTTCGCGGTGGCAGCGCTCGAGATCCAGGACGACAGCCATCGCCATGCCGGCCATGCCGGCGCCGCCCCGGGCGGGGAGACACATTACAGCCTGGCCATGGTCAGCCCGGATTTCAACGGCATGGGCCGCCTCGCCCGGTCCCGCGCGGTGCATGCTGCGCTGGCCGCCGAATTCGCCGGTGGCTTGCATGCGCTGTCGCTACGCCTTTTGGCACCAGGGGAAGTCCCGCCGGAAGCGGCGCCAAAGGGGTAGCGCCGCCTGCCCCGCGGGGCTATGCCTGCCGACCCTTATTGTTTCAGGACCTCAGCCCATGACTCCAGCCGAACTCGCCGCGGTGCAGGCGCATCTCCGCCGGCTGCTGGGCAACGACCGGATCAAGCTCAGCACGCCGCAGCGAAAGAATGCCTCGGTCGAGCTTTTCGTCGGCAGCGAATTCGTCGGTACCGTCCATCGCGACACCGAGGACGGCGAGGTTTCCTACGCCATCCAGATCGTCGTGCTGGCCGAGGATCTGTCCCAGATCAACTGATCCCGCGGAACCGGACGGCCCGCCGGCGTTCTGATCGGCATGAGCGACAGCGACATCCAGCCCGGCCACCCCCGCCAGGACGCAATGCAATGCCCGCATTGCGACCAGGTCACCATGCCGAACCTGCTCGCCGACGGCAGCTACGTCTGTTCCTGCACCGCGGAACGGGCCCTGCCGCGGGAGGGCGACGGCTCCATGCTGGCGGCGCCGATGGATGGCCCGCCGCCGCCCGCGGCGCGCGGCCCGCTGCCGGAGGACAAGGGCCAGTTCGGCCGCGACGTGGCGACCGAGGACTTCCGTCCGCTGGCCGATTGAGGCGCTACTTCAGCGCCGCGGCGGCCGCCAGGACATCGGCGGCATGGGCCTCGGGCTTCACCTTGCGCCAGACCCTGGCGACCTTGCCCTGGGCATCGACCAGGAAGCTGCTGCGCTCCATCCCCATGTACTTCTTGCCATACATGGATTTCTCGACCCAGGTGCCATAGGCGCCGGCCACCGCATGGTCCTCGTCCGAGGCCAGCGGGAATTCGAGGCCGAATTTACTGGCGAATTTCTCGATCGGCGGCAGCCTGTCCGGGCTCACCCCGATCACCGTCAGCCCGAGCTTGCCGAGCTGCGGCAAAGCTTCCTGGATGCCGCAGGCCTGTTTGGTGCAGCCGGGCGTATCGGCCTTCGGGTAGAAATACAGCAGGAAAGGCGCGCCCTTCAGCCCGGCGAGGGACACCGTCCGCCCGCCGCTCGCCGGCATGCTGAAATCCGGCGCCGCGGCGCCCTCCACCGGTCCCATGCTCTCGCTCATGCCAATCCCCCACCCGCACCCAGCCGGCCGACGCGGCGTTCGAAGATCGCCCGAACCGTTCCGGCCACCTCCGCCATCTGAGCGCGCAGAGCCGGCAGGTCAACCGGAGCTTGTTCCTGCAGCGGCGCGACCGCGCGCAGCAGCGCCGCGGTGGCCGGCGCCGGCAAGGCGACCTCACGGGACTTGCCGATGGTCAGCCGCACCATGCCGATGATGGTGCGCCACAGCCGGTCGGCGGCGACCAGGGCCTGGACCTCCTCGGCCGGCAGGAAGCCGTATTGGCCGAGCCGGGCCAGGGCCAGCCGCGTGGTGGTGGCCAGCACCCGCAGCTCGGCCGGGGCATGCACCAGCTGCAGGGCCTGGGCGATGAACTCCACCTCGATCAGGCCCCCCGGCATGGCTTTCACGTCCCAGGGGCCTTCGGCCGGCAACTCCTTCAGCATCCGCTGGCGCATCGCCGTGGCATCCGCCAGCGCCACCGCCGCCGCGCCCGGCTTGACGATGCTGGCGCGCAGCACCTCGTTGATGCGCCGCTTCAGCGCCGGCGGCCCGGCCACCGCCCGAGCCCGGGTCAGCGCCATGCGCTCCCAGGTCCAGGCATTCTCGCGGTGGTACTGCTCCAGCGCCGCCAGCCGGATGGCGACGGGTCCCTTGTTGCCGGACGGCCGCAGCCGCATGTCGACCTCCCACAACCGCCCCTCGGCGCCCGGCGCGGTGATGGCGCCGACCACCTGGGGCGCCAGCCGCAGGAAATACTCGGAAGGCGCCAGGCTGCGCCGGCCACCGCTGCTCTCGGCCGCCTCCGGGTCGTGGTCATAGAGCAGCACGAGGTCGAGGTCGGAGCCCGGCAGCATCTCCCGGCCGCCGAGCTTGCCGAAGGCGACGACGGCGAGCGACCCGCCCGGCACCCGGCCGTAGCGCTCGGCGAAATCCGCCGCGACGCGCGGCAGCAGCGCGGCGATGGCGGCATCGGCCAAGTCGGCCCGCAGCTCCCCGGCCACGTCCACGTCGAGCTGGCCTTCCAGCGCCGCCGCGTCGATCTCGAATTTCCGCTCCGTCGCCAGCCGCCGCGCCGCCTCCAGCGCCTCCTCCAGGTGCCGCGCATCCTTCACCAGGGCGGGCAGGCAGGCGGAGGGATCGGCCCCGGCCCCCCCACCCATCTGGGAAACGCTGCCGGCCAGCAGCCCATCCAGTGCCGCCGCGTTATGGGCGAGATGATTGGCCAGTTCCGGCGCCGCGCCGAGGATCCCCGCCACCCGGTCCAGCAGCGCCGGGTTCCGCCGGAACAGGCTGAGCATCTGCACGCCCGCCGGCAGCCGCGTCAGCACGGCATCGAAGCGGGCCAGCGCTTGGTCGGGGTTGAACTGCCGGGCGAAGGCGCCGAGCAGGCCGGGCATCAGCTCGGTCAGCAGCTCCCGCGCCCGGGCGCTGCGGGTGGCGCGGGGCCGGCCGTGGTGCCAGGCGCGGATCATCGCCGCGACCGAGCCGGGATCGGCGAAGCCCATGCGCTTCAGGGTGGCCGAGGTCTCCGGGTCGTCCTCCACCCCGGTGAAGACCAGGTTGCCGCCGGCCTCCGTCGCTGCCGTGCCGGTCAGGGCCGGCGCCGCCTCGAAGAAATTGCCGTAGTGCCGCTCGACCCGGCCGAGATGGCCCAGGAAGGCGGCCGCGAATTCCTCCCCGCTGGCGAAGCCCATGAAGGAGGCGATGCGGGCCAGCCCGGCCTCGTCCTCCGGCAGCCTGTGCGTCTGCCGGTCCGCCACCATCTGCAGCCGGTGCTCGAGGTTGCGGAGGAAGACATAGGCATCCGCGAGATCGGCGGCGGCCCGCCGCTCGATCCGCCCGGCCGCGGCCAGCGCCGCCAGGGCGCCCAACGTGGTCGGGTCGCGCAACCCCGGGTCGCGGCCGCCCCAGATCAGTTGCAGCACCTGGGCGGTGAACTCGATCTCGCGGATGCCGCCGCGGCCGAGCTTCACGTCGTGCCCGGCCAGGGCGATGGTCGCCCCGGCGCCCTTGGCGCCCTTGTGGGCATAGATCTGCCGCTTGATCGAATGGATATCCGCGACCGCGGCGAAATCGAGGTGCCGGCGCCAGACGAAGGGCCGGATCTCCCGCAGGAATTGCTCACCCAGGGCGCGGTCCCCGGCGACCGGGCGGGCCTTGATCATGGCCGCGCGTTCCCAGTTCTGCCCCATGCTCTCGTAGTAGACGATGGCGGCATTGATCGAGACCGCGAGCGGCGTCGCCGCCGGGTCGGGCCGCAGCCGGAGGTCGGTGCGGAAGACGTAGCCTTCCGCCGTCCGCTCCTCGAGCAGCCGCACGAGATCGCGGGCGAGCCGGACATAGCAGGCGCCGGCCCGATCGCTGTGGTAGGTTGCCGCCTCCGGGTCGTACAGCACCATGAGGTCCACATCCGAGGAGTAGTTCAGCTCCCGTCCGCCGAGCTTGCCCATGCCGAGCACGATCAGGCCGCTGCCGGCCGAGATCGCCTTCGGCGTGGTCCCTTTGGCGATGCGGAGTTCCTTGCGCTCCGCCGCGGCGAGCAGCAGATGGGCGCAGGCGAAGTCGATGGTCTGCTCCGCCACCTCGGACAGCGCCCCGGTCACCCGGTCGAGCTGCCACAGCCCGATGATATCCGCGGTCGCGGCGATCAGCGCCGCCTGGCGCTTCACCTGCCGCAGCATGGCGCCCACCGCCTCCCGCGCGGCCCCCGGCTCGGCCCGGCCGAGCGGCGCCAGGGCCACGGCGAAGGCCTCGTCCGGGCCGCGGTCCAGCAGCCGCAGCAGGGCCGGGGCTTCCCTGACCGCGAGATCCGCGAGATAGGGGCTATGCCCGCCGAGCGCGCCGAGCAGCGCCACGCCATCAGCGCTGGCGGCGAAGGCCCGGCAGGCGGGGTCGCGGTCGCCGAACCGCTCGGCCAGGCGCGAGGCCGCCTCCGGGTCGAAGGGGCGCGGCAGGGTGGGGAGGAGGCTCCTCGGGTCGATCTGGGACATGATGCAGGAGGGAAGGCGTGACCGGCGCTGAAGGTCAAGCGCGGGTTTGGTCGTTGCCCCGATGGGTGCCCCGGGCCTGCAACCTGCTGCTCGCCATCCTGCTCGTCCTGGCCCTCGCGCTGGGGGCGCTGGCCTGGCGGCTGGCCGAGGGACCGCTCGAGATTCCCTTCCTCGCCCGGCAGATCGAGGCCAGCGTCAACGCCGCGACGGATGGCCCGCGCCTGGCCATCGGCCGCGCGGCGGTCGCCTGGGAAGGCTTCCGCGGCGGCACCGCCGCGCCGATCGACATCCGGCTGAGCGACGTGCGGCTGCGCGGCGCCGATGGCGGCGCCCGGGCCGAGTTGCCGGATGCCGCCGCCACCCTCTCCTTCCGCGCGCTGCTGCGCGGCACCCTGGCGCCGGCGACCATCGAACTGCGCCAGCCGCGAATCGTGGCGCAGCTTGCCGCCGACGGCAGCCTCGCGCTCGGCCTCGGCCCCGATTCCCCGGCGGATGCCGCCGCGGGCGAAGCCAATCCGCTGGCCCTGCTGGCCGAGCTGATGCGCCCGGCCTCCGAAGGCAGCGGCTTCGCCGCGCTCCGCCGGCTGCGCATCGCCGGCGGCGAATTCACGCTGCAGGACC
Organism: Belnapia sp. AC561; assembly: GCF_979252845.1. Lineage (NCBI taxonomy): Bacteria > Pseudomonadati > Pseudomonadota > Alphaproteobacteria > Acetobacterales > Roseomonadaceae > Belnapia > Belnapia sp. AC561. The sequence continues at coordinate 51,727 of NZ_CEEDBP010000018.1, read as the reverse complement.
CCGCCAGCGGCCGGAGCTGGTCGCTGCACGAGCCGCAGATCGATATCCGCCGGGCCGCGGCCGGCGGGCTGGTGGGAGAGGGGGCGGCGGAATTCCGTGCCGCCGGCCTCAGCATGCCGGTGCGGCTGAACGGCAGCGCCGAGGGCACGCCGATGCGGATCGCCGCCGGGATGAGCCTGCCGGCGCTGCGCCCGACCGAGCTCGCCACGGTCTGGCCGCCGCTCGCCCCGCTGGCCACGCTGGATGCCCTGGTCAGCCTCTCCGTCACCGCCGAGCTCGATGCCGCCGCCCGGCCGGAGCGGGTCCGCACCACCCTCACGGCCGGTGCCGGCGCCTTCGACCTGGGCCCCGGTCCCGGCCCGCAGCCCGCGGGCGCCGCGCCACGCCGGCTGCCCTTCGCCGGTCTCGCCATCGCCGCCGATATCACCGGCCGGGCGCTGGCGCTGCGGCAGGCGCGGCTGGTGCTGCCGGGCCAGGGCGGCCTGCCGGGCCCGGCGCTGGATGCGACCGGCGAGATCCTCCACCGCGATGCCGGCTGGGAGATTGCGCTGGACCTTGCCGCCAGCCCCCTCGAGGCCAGCGACCTGCCCCGCCTCTGGCCGGCCGCGCTGGCGCCGGAGGCGCGGACCGCCGCCCTGGGCGCCCTGCCCGCCGGGCTGCTGCGGGATACCCGGCTGCGCGGCCGCTTCCGCCTGCCGGATTCGCTGGATACGGTGGTGCCGGAACAGGCGAGCCTCGACTTCGGCGTCTCCCGCGCCGTGGTGGACCTCGGCCGCGGCCGGCGCATCGCCGCGGATAGCGCGGATTTTGCCCTTTCCGGCACGCCGGACCACCTGCGGCTGGAACGCGCCGTGCTGCGCCTGCCGGCCGCCAATGGCGCTGCCTCCCTGGGTCCTGCCTCCCTCGGCCAGGCCGCCGCCGGCCCGACCATCCGGGCCGAGGGCAGTGCCGAACGCGCCAATGGCCTCTGGCGCGGCTGGCTCGGCATCGGCCTCGATGCCGTCCGCTTCGCCGACCTGCCGACCTATTGGCCGCGCGGCCTCGGCAGCCCCAAGGGCGGCGAGCGGGAGTGGATCACCCAGAACATCACCGCCGGCACCATCCGCAACGGCCAGTGGCGGATCGAGGCGGAGGCCCCGGCCGGCGAGCCGGAGGGCCTGCGCATCACCGCCCTGACCGGCACCGCCGAGGCAAGCGATGCCACGGTGCATTGGCTGCGCCCGGTTCCCGCCGCCGTCGGCGTATCCGGCACCGCCGAATTCACCCTGAGGGAGATCACCCTCCGCGCCCGCGGCGGCCGCCAGCTGATCGGCGAGGGCGCCCGCGCCCCGATGGAGCTGCGCGATGGGGTGGTGCGCTTCTTCAACCTCGATGCCGATCCGGGCAATGCCGAGATCGCCCTGCAGGTCGCCGGTCCGCTGGCCGAGGCGGTGACCCTGCTGAAGCATCCCCGGCTGAAGCTGTTCGAGCGCCAGCCGCTGACGCTGCGCGTCGCCGAGGGCCAGGCCGAGGCCCGGCTGACCATCGCCTTCCCGCTGCTGGAGGACCTGCCGGTCGAGGAGCTGCGCATCCGCGCCACCGCGCGCGTCACCGATGCCAGGCTGCCCGGGATGCTGCTCGACCAGGACCTCGACCGCGCCGCCTTCGAGCTGGCGGTGGACACCGATACGCTGAAGGCCAGCGGCACCGCGCTGCTGCTGGGCGCCCCGGTGAAGCTGGCCATCGACCTCGACTTCCGCCGCGGCCCGGCGACGCAGGTGGTGGAACGCGCCACCCTGTCCGGCCGGCTCGACGCGCAGCAGATCGCCATCCTGGGCTTCGATGCGACCCGGGCGCTGGACGGGCCGGTGGCGCTGGAGGCGCGGTCCGAGAAGCGCCGCAACGGCCAGGGTCAGGTGGTGCTGCGCGGGGACCTGCGCGACGCCAGGCTGGGGATGGAGGCGCTGAACTGGGCCAAGCTGCCCGGCACCGCCGGCACCGCCGATGCCACGCTGCGCATGCAGGGCGATGCGCTGATCGCGGTGGAGACCTTCCGGGTCGAGGCGCTGGAGCTGTCGCTGCGCGGCCGCGCCGGCTTCGTCCGATCGAAGCTCGACCGGGTCGAGATCACCGAAAGTCTCTTCGGCGGGTCCCGCTTCACCGGGGAGGTGCGGCCGCCGGAACGCGCCAATGCCGCCTGGTCCATCGCCCTGCGCGGCCCGCTGCTGGACCTGCGGCCGGTGCTCGGCCCGGCCGGCCATGCCGAGGGCGGCGGCGCCCGCGACCCGGCGTCGCCTGCCGCCAGCGCCGGGGACGGCCCGCCGCTGCTGCTCGACCTCCGCTTCGACCGGGTGACGATGGGGGAGGACCGCAACCTGCTGGGCGTGCAGACCCGCGCCCGCACCGATGCCCGCGGCGTCCTGCGGGAGGCGCGGGCGACCGGCCGCACCGCCGTCCGCGGCCTCGGCACCGCCCCGCCGGCGCCCGGTGCCCCGGCGGCGCCCGGCCAGCCCGGGCCCTTCGAATTCACCCTCACGCCACGCGGCGACCAGCGCCTGCTGCGCCTGACCGCCGAGGATGGCGGCGGGCTGCTGCATGCGCTGGACCTGGTGAATGTCATCCGCGGCGGCAGGCTGACCGTCACCGGCAGCTATGCCGAGCTGCGCACCGGCGCGCCGCTGACCGGCACCGCGGAGATGGATGGGTTCATCCTCTCGGACGCCCCGGCGGCGGCCAAGCTGCTGCAGGCCATGACGGTCTACGGCATGCTCGAGGCCGCGCAGGGCGGCACCGGACTGATCTTCAGCCGGCTGATCGCGCCCTTCACCCTGACGCCGGAGGCCCTGATCCTGGCCGATGCCCGGGCCTTCTCCGCTTCGCTCGGCGTCACCGCCAAGGGTCGCATCCTGCGGGAGCGGGCCGTCGCGGAGATCGAGGGGACCATCGTCCCGGCCTATGTCTTCAACACGCTGCTGGGCAACCTGCCGCTGATCGGCCGGCTGTTCAGCCCGGAGGCCGGTGGCGGGCTTTTCGCCGCGACCTACCGCATCCAGGGGCCGCTGGCCGACCCGCAGGTGGTGGTCAATCCGCTGGCGGCGCTGACCCCGGGCTTCCTCCGCGGGCTGTTCGGCCTGTTCCAGACCGGGGCCGATGCCACCGCCCCGCCCACCCAGGGTCGGGCCCAAGCTCCGGCCCAGGCTCCGGGCCAATCTCCGGCCCGGCCCGGCGCCGCCCCGCGCGGCAGCAGCACGGAGCCGGCCTGGAACGGACGCGGCCCGCCGCCATAGGCAGCGCCGTCAATCGGCGGCCGCGACTTCCACCCGGTCGCGGCCACGGCCCTTGGCGCCATAGACCGCGGCATCGGCCCGCCGCAGCAGGTCGTCCAGCGCCCGGTCATGCGGGCCGCGCTCGGTGACGCCGAAGCTGGCGGTCATCCGCTGGCCGTCGGCCAGGGCGATATAGCCCATCGCCTGGCGCAGCCGCTCGGCCACCTCCACCGCGCCGGCCAGGCTCACCCCGGGCAGCACCACGGCGAATTCCTCCCCGCCCAGCCGGAACAGCCGGTCGTGCTCGCGGAGCGTCCCGCCGCAGGTCATCGCCACCGCGCGCAGGGCCTGGTCGCCGGCCTCGTGCCCGGCGGAATCGTTCAGCCGCTTGAAGTGGTCCAGGTCGAACAGGATCAGGCCCAGCGGCGTCCCCGCCTTGCGCGCGAGGTAGAAGGCGGTGCCGCCGGCCGAGGTGAAGTGGCGGCGATTGCCGGCCCCGGTCAGCGGGTCGGTCAGTGCCTCCCGCGTCAGGTCCTCGGTCCGCGCCACCGCCCGGGCCAGGGTGCCGCGCGCCTCGTGCAGCCGCGCCTCGGCTTCCCGCCGCTCGCTGGTCAGGGCGATCAGCGTCAGCGCATCCATGGCGAAGAGCACGGTCATCAGCCCGACCGATTGCAGCGGATTGGCGACGCCCGGCCCCTGGAAGGGCCCTTCGCCCATCACCGTGCCGACGGTCGCCGCGATGCAGATCAGGGTCAGCAGCGTATAGGCGGCCCGCAGCGAGATCCGCAGCGTGATCCAGGACAGCGGGACGGTCAGCAGGAAGACCGCATCCGGCCGCACCAGCTTGCCCACGCCGGGGATGGCAAACAGGAAGGCCGCCGACGCCACCATGCCGAGCAGCACCAGCGTATCCACCGGGGAGGGCTGGCGGTCCGCCGCGGCGGTGGTCCTTTCGGCCCCCAGCCACAGCAGCAGAGCCGGAGCGAAGAAGAAGGTGCCGCCGCTGTCGCAGAGCCACCAGGCGGAGAAGACCGCATAGGCCTTGGAGAAGGACATCGGCTCGGCCAAAGCGAGCGCCAGGGTGCCGCCGGCGGCGGTCAGCGCGGCATGCAGCAGCACGGCGCCGAGGATGAAGCCGAGCACGCCGCTGAAGCGGGTGAAGAGCCCGCTCGGCGGCCGCATCAGCCGGGTGAGCTGCACGCCGGCCCAGGGCCCCAGCGCATTGGTCGCCGAGATCATGGCGGCAACCGGCAGCGCGGTCCCGAAGAAGCCGGCATTCACCGCCAGGGAGCCGAGGAAGATGCCCGGCAGGAGGCCGGAGCCGCCGACCATGCAGGCGATGGCGGCAATGCCGGCGGGTAGCCAGATGGGCGCCGGGAACAGCCCATAGGCGCCGAAGAAGCGTCCGACCACCACGCCCAGCCCGGCATAGAGCGCCGCGACCAGCAGGTTGGCGATCAGCCAGCGAAGGGCATTGCCCTGCGCCAGCCAGGGCAGCAACCAGGGATTGTCAATGGCCGGAAGGCCAACCGTCAGTCCAAGGTCGGGAGAAGCGCCCGTTTGGGCCAAGGACATGGAGGCTGCCACCACTTTGGGATTTAAGATTGGCCAATGCTAAAACAACTGACCGTTGCGCTCAACATTGACCTTGCTTGGCTATGGAAACAAAGCCGAAGTTCGTAGCAGAACTTACGGATTCATTGCTGGAATTCCCCGCCGGATGGGGCGAACTGCCTGGGTTCTAGCCATCGCCTTCGTCCGGGATGCGCAGCAGGGCGCCGCAGGCCTTGCAATGGACCGCATCCGTCTCATGCCGTTGCAGCCCGCAGCTCTCGCAGGCGAAGCGCACCTTGTTCGGCCGGAACAGCGTCTGCGCCAGCCGCAGGAACAGCGTGACCCCCGCCAGCATGATGACGACCGTCAGCAGCCGGCCGAGCTGGCCCTGCAAGGTGATGTCGCCGAAGCCGGTCGTGGTCAGCGCGGTCACGGTGAAATACAGGGCATCGGCGTAGTTGGTGATATGCGGGTTGCCGCGGTGCTGCGTCTCGAAGACCACGCCGGTCATGACGAAGATGAAGACCCCGAGCTGCGCCGCCGCCAGGGTCGCTTCCTCGTTCCGCCGGAAGAAGGGCAGGTCGCTGCGCAGGGATGCGACCAGCCGCACCGAATGCAGCAGCCGCAGGGTCCGCAGCACCCGCAGGAAGCCCAGCGCGCCATAGAGCACCGGCGCCAGCAGCAGCGACAGGATGCCCAGCAGGTCGGCCAATTCCAGCGGCTGGATCAGGCTGTGCCAGGGCCGGGCGCTGGCGCCCTGCCGCGCGGCGAATTCCGCCAGCAGGACCAGGCCGAGCACGCAATCCACCGTCAGCACCGTCGCGCTCAGCGGCAGGAAGGAGGCCGCGACGATCCAGGCGATGCTCAGCAGGTCGAGCACCAGCAGGGCATAGCGGAACTGGCGGGCCCGCGGCGCCTCGGTCCGGTAGAGTTGCCGCAGCAGGACCCGGGTCCGGCCATGCCGCGGCGTCGCCATGGCTAGAGCGCGCCGCCCTTCCGGCCCGCCATCGCGCCGAGCCGCAGCCGCAGCGCGTTCAGCTTGATGAAGCCCTGGGCATCGAACTGGTCGTAGGCGCCCTGGTCGTCCTCGAAGGTGACGTGCTTCATCGAATAGAGGCTGTGCGGCGACTGCCGCCCGGTGACGATGGTATTGCCCTTGTACAGCTTCAGCCGGACGGTGCCGGTGACGCTGGCCTGGCTGGCATCCGCCATCGCCTGGATCATCCGGCGTTCCGGGCTGAACCAGAAGCCGTTGTAGACGATCTCGGCGTAGCGCGGCATGAGGCTGTCCTTCAGATGCGCGGCCTCGCGGTCGAGGGTGATGCTCTCGATCGCCCGGTGCGCCTGATAGAGGATGGTGCCGCCCGGGGTCTCGTAGCAGCCGCGCGACTTCATGCCGACGAAGCGGTTCTCCACCAGGTCCAGCCGGCCGATGCCATTGGCGCGGCCGAGCTCGTTCAGCTTCGTCAGCAGCATGGCCGGCGACAGCCGCTCGCCGTTGATGGCGACGGCATCGCCGCGCTCGAATTCGACGGTGATCTCGGTCGGGGTATCGGGCGCATCCTCGGGGCGGATGGTGCGCTGCCAGACCATCTCGTCCGGTGCGTCCCAGGGCTCCTCGAGGATCTTACCCTCGGAGCTCGAGTGCAGCAGGTTGGCATCCACGGAGAAGGGGGATTCGCCGCGCTTGTCCTTGGCGATCGGGATCTGGTGCGCCTCGGCGAAGGCGATCAGCGCGGTGCGGCTGGTCAGGTCCCATTCGCGCCAGGGGGCGATGATCTTGATGTCCGGCTTCAGCGAATAGTAGCCGATCTCGAACCGCACCTGGTCGTTGCCCTTGCCCGTCGCGCCATGCGCCACGGCATCGGCACCGACCTGCTCGGCGATCTCGATCTGCCGCTTGGCGATCAGCGGCCGGGCGATGGAGGTACCCAGCAGGTACTGCCCCTCGTACAGGGCGTTCATCCGGAACATCGGGAAGATGAAGTCGCGGGTGAATTCCTCCCGCAGGTCGTCGATGAAGATGTTCTCCGGCTTGATGCCGAGCAGCAGCGCCTTGTCGCGGGCCGGGCCGAGCTCCTCGCCCTGCCCGAGGTCGGCGGTGAAGGTCACCACCTCGCACCGGTAGGTGGTCTGCAGCCACTTCAGGATGACGCTGGTGTCGAGCCCGCCGGAATAGGCCAGGACGACCTTCTTCACATCCTTCACGCGCATGATCTGATCCTCGGGCTCGGCCGCTGCTTCGGTGCGGCTAGGTGCCCCGGAAGGCAGGCCTGGTAAAGGGGCTTGCGCGAATTCCCTGCGCGGCAGCCGCTCCGGCCCCCTGATTCCGGCCTTCACTGCCACGTCCGGGCACCGATGGAGATCGTGGCGGCAGCCGAAATGTCATGTTGCAATGCGAAGGCGAATCGTGATTGCATCACGATTATGGGATATCACATACAAGTGTGGCTTGCCCTGGCGCTGGCCATTTCCGCCGCCTTCCCGGCCGGTACCGCCGCCGATCCGGCGATGCTGCCCCCTGCCTCGGGCGCTCCCGCCCCGGGGGCTGCCATGGGTGCCGCCGCGGGTGCCGTCGCCTCGGTCCTGGACATCGCCGCCGTCCCGGGCCTGACGGCGGCAGGCCGCGCCGACTATGCCCGTTTCCTGCAGCAGGCGACCCCGCGGGTCTTCGCCCTCAGCCCCAGCGGCGAATGGGGCTGGGCCGCCGCCCAGCCGGACCTGGCGGCGACCGAGGCCCGGGCCATGGCGCTCTGCGCCCAATGGGGCGGTGCCGGCTGCCAGGTCTATGCCCGCGACCTGGCCGTGGTCTGGCCGGGGCGGGAAGCGGTGGCGGCGGCGGCGCCGACCCGCCCGGTCCAGGGCGGCCCGGGCTGGGCGGTGGTGCCGGATGGCCGCTTCCTCTGGCAGGGGCCGGGCAGGGCCCGCGGCGCCTATGTCTGGGCGCATGGCCGCGCCGCCGGCGGCCAGGACAGCCGCGGCAGCCAGCCGCAGCCGCATGTCCGGGTCTTCAACAATGCCGGCTATGACGTGCTGCGCTTCGACCGCGACCCGGCGGTGGACGATACCGAGGCCGCCGCCCGCTGGCTGCATGGCGCGCTCCGCCGGCTGCGCGCCCAGGGCTATCGCCGCATCATCGTCGGCGGCCAGTCGCGCGGTGGCTGGAACGCGCTGCAAACCCTGGACGAGCCGGGCCTGGTCGATGGCGTCATCGCCGTCGCCCCCGCCGCGCATGGCCCCAAGGGCAGCCCGGCCTGGCCGGTCGCGGTGGCGGATCTCCGGCAGGTGCTGGTCCGTGCCCGCAACCCCGGCGCCCGCGTCGCCGTCGCCACCTTCGCCGGCGACGACTACGATCCGGATCCGGAAGCCCGCGCCGCGCTGTTCCGCACCCTGGCCACGCCGCAGATCGACCGGCTGCTGTTCCTCGACCGGCCCTCAGGCATCCCCGGCCATGGCGGCGGGGCGCTGCCCGCCTTCAGCAACCGCTACGGCGAATGCCTGCTCGGCTTCATCGAGGCGCGGACCGCGCATTGTGGCTGACAGGGGGGCGGCTGCCAGGGGGGCGGCTGGCCGAGGCGGCCACCGCTGCCGGCAGCAGCTGCGCCACGCCCTGTTCCACCCCGGCCAGCGCCGCACCCAGTGCTGCCGACATGGCCGCGGCCGCGGCGGCGGCATCCACCTTGCCGTCCCGGCGCCGCTCGCCGGCGATCGGCGCGGTGCCCTCGGCGGTGAACTGCCCGAGAATGCGGGCATCGCCGCCCGATTGGGATTCGGCCAGGAACAGCACCGCGATCGCCGCCCGGCCCAGCCCGGTGGCGACTTCCGCCTGCAGCCGGGTCAGCTCGCCTTCCAGCACCACATCGGCCCTGAGGCGGGAGCCCGGCAGGGTGACGGCGCTGAACCGGCCGCTCGCCATCAGCCAGCGGCGCAATGCCTCCTCCGTCAGGTCGGCCGGCGGCGCCGCCCATTCCTGCCAGTATTCCGTCGTCACCTGCCCATCCGCCGCCAGCATCCGCAGCCCGCGGACATCGAGGCCGGGGGCCGCCCGCAGGGTCCGCACCAGCAGCACCGGCGCCGCCCGGCCGGGGATGCGCGGCGCAGGCGCCCCGGGCCGTACCGGCGCCAGGCCGAAGCGCTGGACCTCCTGGTAGGGCCGGTCCGGCAGCACGCTGCAGGCGCCCAGGACAAGCGGGGCCAGCAGCAGGGATCGGCGGTTCGTGGCGATGCTCATCGGCGTTGCTCCGGTGCCGGCGGCGGCGCGCCGAAGATGGCCTGGGACGGGTAGCGCCGCAGCTGTTCGGTGGTATCCCGCAGGTTGCCCACCGCGGCGCGCAGGTCCCGCAAGATCGGCGCCAGCTCCGCCTGCAGGTCCGTGGTCGCGCCGCGCGCGGTGCGCACCCCGCCTTCCAGGTTGGTGATGGTGGCCGGCAGCCGGCCGACCGTGGTCCGCAGCTCGGCCATGGCGGCGGCGGCATTGGTCAGCGTCTGCTGCACCTCCCGGCTGGCCAGCAGCCCGCGGGCATCGGTCGCCACCCCGCGCAGCTCCGCCACCATTGCCGGCAGCTGCGCCGCCTCGGCCTGGCTGCGCACCGAGCGCAGCAGGGTCGCCGCTTCGCGGAGCGTGATCGCCAGGTCGCCGTCCTTCACCTGGCCGCGGATATCCGCCACCAGCCCGATGACGTTGTCGAGCAGCCCCGGCAGGTCCACGTCCTGCAGCTTCTGCAGCAGCAGCTCCGCCGCGCTCTGCACCTGCGCCACGGTGGAGGGTACCGCCGGCACATAGGGGTAGCGCGGCTGCCACGGCACCTCCCGCGGTGGGAAGCGGTCGGGCGGGACGAAGTCCAGCTCCAGGTAGTTCACCCCGGTGATGCCCTGGGCCGCGATCCGCACCCGCAGGCCGAGCTTGATGGCATCCTCGATCGAGGGCACGTCGCCGATCCGGTTGGTATCCACCGCGAAGCGCACGAAGACCAGCTGGAAGACGGTGCCGAAGGTCTCGCGCTGGGCCGGATGGTATTCCGCCGCCACCAGCCCGACCTCCGAGACCCGGCCGATCGCCACGCCGCGGTAGCGCACGGGGGAGCCGACATCGAGCCCCTGCACCGATTCCCGCAGATAGGTCTCGTAGGTGACGCTGCCGCTGCCGAAGCGGGAGGAGGTGAAGAACAGGACGAAGCCGAGCGAGAGCGCCAGCCCCACCACCACCAGCACGCCGACGCGCAGATAAAGTCCCCGGGCCTGCGGCATGCGTCAGGCCTTGTCCGGCCGGGGAGCGGGCGTGGCCATGACCTCGCGCCGGAAGAAGGCGCGCACCACGGGATTCTCGCTCTCGTCGCGCAGCTTGCGCGGGTCTCCCTCGGCGATCATTCCCTTGGCGTCCTTGTCCAGCATGATGCAGCGGTCCCCGATCGCCAGGATGGATTGCAGCTCGTGCGTCACCACGACGAAGGTGGTGCCGAGGTCCCGGGCGAGCTGCTTGATCAGCGCATCCAGCCCGGCCGAGGTGATGGGATCGAGCCCGGCCGAGGGCTCGTCGAGGAACAGGATGGGCGGGTCGAGCGCCATGGCCCGGGCGATGCCGGCCCGCTTGGCCATGCCGCCCGAGATCTCCGCCGGCAGCCGCAGCGCCGCATCGGCCAGCCCGACCAGCCCCAGCTTGGCCTGCGCCACCAGCGCCCGGGCCTCCGCCGGCAGCGACGTATGCTCCTCCAGCGGGACCTCGATGTTCTCCGCCAGGGTCGAGGAGCCGAAGAGCGCGCCCGATTGCCACATCACCCCGATCCGGGTGAGCAGCGCGGTGCGCTCGGCGCCGTCCACCTGGCCCATGTCCTCGCCCAGGATGTGGATGCTGCCCTCGGCCGGCGGATAGAGGCCGATCATGTGCTTCAGCAGCGTCGACTTGCCGCAGCCGGAGCCGCCGAGGATGACGAAGACCTCGCCCCGCTTCACCTCGAAGCTGACATGCTCGAAGATGGTCCGGCCGCCGAAGCGGGCCGCCAGGTTCTCCACCTGGATGACGCTTTCCGCTGTCTCCCCGGCCATGCTCACCAGCCCAGCCGGAAGAACAGGATGGCAAACAGGCCGTCCAGCAGCACGATGGAGACGATGCCGCCCACCACCGCCGCGGTCGCCGCATCGCCCACCGCCCGCGGCCCGCGCCCGGCGCCGAGCCCGGCCCGGCAGCCGACCAGGCCGATCGAGAGGCCGAAGACCGCCGCCTTGAACAGCCCGCCGGCCAGGTCGCCAAGGCCGATCGCGGCCCGGAGCTGGGTGACGACGCCGGCCGGGGGGAAGCCCAGCGCCGCCATGACGGCGCCCATGCCGATGAGGCCGGACAGGTCCATCAGCAGCGCCAGCACCGGCATGACCAGGACGGCGGCGAGCAGCCGCGGCAGCACCAGCCAGGCGATCGGGTCGATGCCCATGATCCGGAGTGCATCCACCTCCTCGTTCACCGTCATGGTGCCGAGCTCCGCCGCATAGGCGGACCCGGTCCGGCCCGAGAGCACCACCGCCGCCATCAGCGGTCCGAGCTCCCGCAGCAGCGACAGGCCGACGAGGTTGGGGATGAAGGTTTCCGCCCCGAAGCGCCGCATCGGCACGGAGGACTGGAAGGCCAGGATCACGCCGATCAGGAAGCCGAGCAGCAGGGTCAGCCCGAAGGCCCGGAGCCCCGCCTCGTCCAGGTGCCGCAATACCTCCGCGAAGCGCAGCCGCCAGGGCCGCCGCAGCGTGCCGAAGCCGGCGACCGCCGCCTCTCCCAGGAAGGCGATCTGCGCGAGGCCTCCCTTGCCCCGTTCCACCGTCGCCCGGCCGAGCAGCGCCAGGACGGGCAGGGCCGGCGGCGGGGTGGGCGGCGGCGCGGCCAGCGCCTGCCGGGTCCGGTCCAGCACCGCCTGCCAGGGGCCGGCGGCCAGGCCTTCCCAGCGCGCCGCCCCGGCCAGCGTCTCCAGCCGCAGCAGCAGCACGGCGCCCGCGGTATCGAGGCCGGTGACGCCGGCGAGGTCCAGCACCAGCGCGCCCGGCGCCGCCTTGGCGCCACGCATCGCCTCCGCCCAGAGCCGCGCGGCCCCGGCCGCGTCCAGCGCGCCCTTGAAGGCGAGGCGCGTGCCCTCGGCCTCGGTCGTGGTGTCCAGGCTGGCGGTCATGCTCAACGCCGCGGCAGGTGCAGCCGCGGGGGCGGGGGCGGCGCGGGCCGGGCGACCGGCTGGGGCACCACCTTCGGCGCCGGGGTCCCTTGCAGGGCGTGGAACAGCACCGCCGCCGCCGCCGAGACATTCAGGCTCTCGACCATGCCGCCGCCGGCAAGCGACACCCGCGCCTCGCAGGCCTCCAGCGCGGCGGCCGAGGGCCCCTGTTCCTCGTTGCCCAATACCAGCGCCAGCGGCCGGTCGCGCGGCAGCGCGGCCGGTGCGACCCCGCCGGCCGCGACCGCAGCCACCACCAGATACTGGCCCTGCATCGCCCGCAGCAGCTCGGGCAGCGCCCGGGCCCGCATCACCCGCAGCAGCTCGAGCCCGCCCTCCGCCGTGCGGAAGGACGCATCGGAGAGGTCGGCCTGCGCCGGGTCGTCGGCTAGCAGCAGCCCGCGGCAGCCGAAGAAGGCGGCGGAGCGGGCGATGGCGCCGAGGTTGTGCGGATTGCCGATGCGGTCCAGCACCGGCAGCAGCGGCGAGACCGGCAGGTCGGCCGGCAGCGCCGGGCCGGGCAGGCGCTCGGCGAAGCGGACCTGGGTGATGGCGCAGATCCCGCCGTGGTGCGGCGTGCCGGCGATGCGGCCCAGCTCCTCCGGCAGCACTTCCCGGTAGGGCCGTCGGGTGCGGGCCAGATGGGCGCAGAGCGGCCCCGCCACCCGCCGCATCGCTTCCGTGTAGAACAGCCGCAGCACCGCTTCCGGCCGGCGCAGGAACACCGCCTTGACCGGATTGGCGCCGCAGATGCGATGCGGCTCGGGCGGCCGGGGGTGGTATTCCAGGATGGGGGATTCAGGCTGCAAGCGCGTTCAAACCCTCGATCAATGACAGCGGCACGTCCAACCCCTCCGCCGCCCCGGCCAGCAGCGCCGCACGCCGGGCCCCCGGCAGGCGGACGCCCTCCTCGGCCAGCATGGCCTCGACCAGGGTCTCGACCCGCGCCAGATAGGTCGCCTCCCCGGCCAGCGCGCCCGGATCCACCGCCAGCAGAAGCTGGCCCAGGCGGGGCCGGTTCCCGGCTTCGGTGAAGAGGCTGTCGGCCTCGAAGCCGAAGGCCGCCCCGGTCAGCGCCACGCAGAGCAATTCCACCACCAGCCCCAGCAGCGCCCCCTTGGTCCCGCCCATCGCCAGCATGGCGCCCGACAAAGCCGCCTCGGCGTCGGTGGTCGGCTGCCCCGCCGCATCCAGCGCCCAGCCGAGCGGGATCGGCTTGCCCGCCTTGGCCGCGAGCATGATCTTGCCGCGTGCAACTTCCGATAGTGCGAGGTCGATTACCAGTGAATTGCCGTTCCGGCGGGGGAACGCCGCTGCCACCGGATTGGTTCCCATCAGGGGACGCCGTCCCGCCGGCACCGGCATGGCCGCCGGCGAGTTGGTGAAGGCCAGTGCCACCAGCCCCTGGTCCGCTAGCGCCGCGACCGGCAGGCCCATGGCACCGGAATGCTGGCTATTGGTGATGCCGACGCAGGCGATGCCGAACTCGGCCGCCCGCCGCGCCGCTTCCGCCACCGCGAGATCGAGCGCCGGATAGGCCAGCCCGTCCCGCGCATCCACCAGCGCCGCGCCGCCGCGGGAGGCGACGACGGCCGCCACCGCGGCTCCGTCGGCCCGGCCGTTGCGCAGGAAGGCGGCATATTGCGCCACGCGGGACAGGCCATGCCCGGCCTGGCCCTCGGCCTCGGCCCGCACCAGGGTTCGTGCCGTCGCCGCGGCCATGGGGGCGGCGGCGCCGGCCCGCAGCAGCGCCCGGCGGGCCAGATCCTCGGCCGCCGCCATGCTGATGATCGGCATCGGCTAGTCCATCGCCAGGGCGACCAGCACCCGGGCCGCGATGAGGGAGGAGACGCGCAGGTTGCTCTCCCGCGTCGCCCCCGCGATATGCGGCGTCAGCACCAGGTTGGGCGCGCCGATCAGCGGGCTGTCGGCCGGCAGCGGCTCCACCTCGTAGACATCCAGCACCGCGCCGCCGAGCTGGCCGGAGCGCAGCGCCGCCGCAAGATCGGCCTCCACCACCACCCCGCCGCGGGAGGCATTGACCAGCACCGCCCCCGGCTTCATCGCCGCCAGCAGCCCGGCCGAAACCAGCCCACGCGTCGCCGGCTCCAGCGGGACATGCAGGCTGATCGCATCCGCCCGTGCAACCAGCTCATCCAGCGTGACCGACTTGGTGCCATGCTCGGCCCAGCCGGAATGATCGATGGGCAGCACCGGGTCATGCGCGATCACCCGCATGCCGAAGGCCCGGGCCAGCTTGGCCACCCGCCGGCCGATATCGCCGAAGCCGAGGATGCCGAGCGTCTTGCCGCCCAGCTCCCGCCCGCCGCTCAGGCGCTCCCGCGGCCAGTCCCCGGCGCTGATCTCGGCGGTGGCCAGGAAGGCCCCGCGCAGCAGCATGCCGACCGAGAGGATGGCGTATTCCGCGACCGAATCCGCATTGGCCCCGGCCGCCGGGATGACCTCCACCCGCCGGGTCCGGCAGGCCTCGAGGTCGATGTTGTAGAGGCCGACGCCCAAGCGCCCGAGCACCTTCAGCCCCGGCGCGGCGGCCAGCAGGGCGTCGTCGACCTGGGTCCGGTTGCGGACGATCAGCGCGCGGGCCTCGCCGACGGCGGCGCGCAGACGCTCGGGCGCCTTGCCCAGCTCCGGGTCGTAGAGCGTGGCATAGGCCGCGCTCAGGCGCTGGATGGCCGCGGCCTCCATGTATTCGGTGATGACGATCTGGCCCATGCCGTGCGGTCCTCCGGCGCCCGATCCGCCGCCTCGGGTGGATATACGCCGGCCGAGGGGGTGGCGGACAGTGCACAGAGTATAACGCAGGGTTTCGGGAGTGGTGCCGGTTGCGTGCCGTTACGCTAGCCCACCGGCAGGCGGATCACGAAGCGTGCCCCCAGCACCTTGCCATCCGCATCCCGCCGGTTCTCCGCCGCGATCCGCCCGCGCAGCCCTTCGACGATCTGCCGGCAGATCGACAGGCCGAGGCCGGAATGCTGGCCGAAACGTTCCCCGGTCGGGCGTTCGGAATAGAAGCGCTCGAAGATCCCCTCCAGCTTGGCCTCGGGGATGCCGGGGCCCTCGTCCTCGACCACCACCTCCACCATCGCCCCGGTCGGCCGCGCCCGGACCCAGACCCGCCCCTTGGCCGGGCTGAAGGACAGCGCATTGCCCAGCAGGTTGCGCAGCACCTGCACCAGCCTGCCTTCCACGCCGCGGACCACCAGCCCCTCGGCGGGGGCTTCCAGCACCACGGTCGGGTCGTTCTCCTCATCCTCCCGCGTCGCGTTGTGCAGCTCGGCCAGGGTCGAGAGGATCGGCGCGATATCCACCGGCACCGCCACGGTGCGGGACAGCTCGGCATCGACGCGGGAGCTGTCCGAGATATCCGCGATCAGCCGGTCCATCCGCACCGCATCCTCGGCGATGATCGCCAGCAGCCGCTGCTGCTGCTCCGGGTTCTGGATCCGCCGCAGGGTCTCGATCGCCGACCGCACGCTGGTCAGCGGGTTGCGCAGCTCATGCGCCACATCGGCGGCGAAGCGCTCGTTGGTGTCGATCCGCGCCCAGAGCGCCCGGGCGGCCGACTGCAGGTCGCGCGCCAGGATGCCGATCTCGTCGTCCCGCGCCAGCACCGCGGCCGGGACGCTGCCGCCGCGGCCCTCGCCCTGGCGCATCGCCGCCGTGGCGCCGGCCAGTTGCATGATCGGGTTCGCCAGGGTCTGCGCCAGATAGAGCGAGAGCAGCACCGTCAGGATCAGCGAGATGACGAAGATGCCGAGCACGCTGGCGCGGATCTCGAACAGCCGCTGGTCCACCTCCCGCGCCTCGCGCGTCAGCAGGACGATGCCGACCGCCTGGTTGCCCCGCCGCGCCGGCTCGGCCACGGAAACCAGCAGCCGCCCATCCGAGGTCCGGCGGATATAGGGCGTGACGCCGCCCTCCAGCGCCAGCCGCAGCTCCTCCCGCCGGTCCGGCCCGAGATTGGCCGGGCCGAGGTCCGGCTGCCAGTCGAAGGAAGCCGCGTCGGGGTTCATGTCGACCTCGACATCCGAGGCCCGGCCGCCCCGCGGCACCAGGGTGAGCAGCCGTTCGTACAGCCCGGCGATGCTGGTGGAGAAGGCGCCGCGCGGCTCGGGCGGCGGCAGCGGCTCGGTCACCACCGCGCCGCCCGCGCCCTCCCGCACCCGGCTGTCGGCGACGACCAGCCCGGTATTGTCGAAGAGCCTTGCCTGGGTGTTGGGGGAGGGATCGACCAGGCGGCGCAGCAGCGGCCGGATCGCCTCCGGCACCAGCACCGGCTTGTCGTCCTGCATCCGCACCCCGGCCTCGGCGATGGCCCCGGCATAGATCCGCGCCTGGGTCCGCATCGCCTCCACCTCGGCGGCGAGCAACCCGTTCTGGTACTGGTCCAGGTAGAGCATGGCGGCCGCCAGCAGCGCCGGCGGCAGCACGTTCAGCAACAGGATGCGGCGCAGCAGCGGGGAGACCCAGCGCTTGCGGCGTGGGGCGGGGGTGGTCTGCTGCTGGTCCGGGAGGACGCCGACATCGGGCATGGCGCCAGTGTAGCGGAAAACCCAGGCCGGCGAGAGGGGCGCGGCGGCGCCCTAGGCCAGGCTGCCCCGCGCCGCCCGCAACGTCTCGGCCAGCAGCCCGCCGATCCCGCCGGCCGCCGCCAGGGCCGCCGCCGTATCGCCGGTCCCGGCCAGCACCTCGACCCGTGCCGCCTGTTCCGCCAGCAGCCGGGCGCCGACCAGATGCGCCGCCCCCTTCAGCCGATGCGCCGTCCCGGCCAGCCGCTTCGCCTCCACCGTGTTCAGCAGCAGGGCCACCTCCGCCGCCGCATTGGCGCCGAAGCTGTCGAGGATGCTGCCGAGCCGGGCCGCATCCGCCCCGAACAGCCCGCGCAGCGCCTCCGGGTCGAACAGCGCGCCGCTGCCCGGATCGGCCGCCGGCGCCAGTTCCGGCAGCCAGCGGCCCAGGGTCCGCGCCAGGGCATCCAGCGAGACCGGCTTGGACAGGAAGCCATCCATGCCGGCGGCATAGCAGCGGGCATCCTCGCCCTTCAGCGCATCCGCCGTCACCGCCACCAGGCCGCAGCGGGGCAGGCCGGCCGCCGCCTCCTCCTGCCGGATCGCCCGGGCCAGGTCGAAGCCATCCAGCTCCGGCATGTGGAGGTCCAGCAGCACGATCCCATGCCGCCCCGCCTGCCACAGCCGCAGCGCCTCCGCCCCGTCGCGGGCCACATCCGCCTCCAGCCCCAGCGTTTCGAGCTGGCGCAGCAGCACCTCCCGGTTCACCGGATGGTCGTCGGCCAGTAGCAGCCGCGGCAGCCCGCCCAAGGCCGCGGCCGCCATTCCCGTCGCAGTGCCGGCCGCCGTCCCGGCCGCGCTGGCCGCGGCGAGGCGGAGGGTCACGGTGAAGCGGCTACCCCGGCCCGGCGTGCTCTCCACCGCCACGTCGCCGCCCATGAGCTGCGCCAGCCGCCGCACGATCGACAGCCCGAGGCCGGTGCCGCCGAAGCGCCGGGTGGTGGAGCTATCGGCCTGGGCGAAGGGCTGGAACAGCCGCGCCTGGGCCCCGGCATCCAGGCCGATGCCGCTATCCTCCACCGCAAGCACCACCTGCACCGCGCCATCGGGCAGCAGCCGGCTATCCGCCATCACCCGGACGAAGCCGCGCCCGGTGAATTTCAGCGCATTGCCGATGAGGTTGAACAGGATCTGCCGCACCCGCGTCGGGTCGCCGGCGACCCAGTCGGGGGCCGGGCCCGCTTGGGCCGGGCCCGCTTGGGACAGGCCCGTCTGGGGTGGGTCGCTGAACAGCGCCAGCCCCTTGGCCCGCGCCTGCGGCGCCAGCGTCTCCACCGCCCCCTCGACCAGCCCGCGCAGGCTGAAGGGCAGTTCCTCCACCTCCATCCGCCCGGCATCGATCTTCGAGAAGTCCAGGATGTCGTCGATGATCCGCAGCAGGGATTGCGCGCTGTCCCGCATGATCGCCACGCTGCGCGCCTGCTCCCCGCTCAGCGCCGAGCGTTCGAGGATCTCCATCATCCCCAGCACGCCGTTCATCGGGGTGCGGATCTCATGGCTCATCGCCGCGAGGAAGGTCGCCTTGGCGCGGGCCGCCGCCTCCGCCGCATCGCGGGCCGCCTCGGCCTCCGCCTTGGCGGCCAGCGCCGCCTGCTCGCCCAGCTTCACCGCGGTCATGTCGCGGCAGGTGGCCAGGATCTGCCCGCTCGGCAGGGTGCGGAACTGGTTCTCCACCCATTTGCCGTTGGGCGTCAGCCGCAGGGGCAGCGGTCCCTCGGCCGCCTTCACCAGCGCCCAGCGCGCCTCCACCACCGCATCCTCCGGCCGGTCGAAGCCGAATTCGCCGCGCCGGTAGCGCCAGCGCTGCACCGCCTGGTGGCTGGACCCCGGCTCCATCAGCTCCGGCGGGATGCCGAACAGGGCCGGGGCCTTGCCGTTGGTCTCGACGATGGCGCCATCGGGGTCGAGCAGCACGACCGCATCCTGCATGCCGTCGAGCACCCGCCGCAGCAGGACGCGCTCGGCCTCCAGCGCTTCCTCCTGGTCCTTCAGCCGGGTGATGTCGCGGTAGCAGGCCAGCAGCCCGCCATCCGGCAGCGGCAGCATGGTGAACTCGATCCAGTGGCCGCCGGCGGTCCTGCGGACATAGCGGTTGCCGCCCGGCCGCAGCATCCGCTGCGCCGCTTCCTCGACCATCGCCTCCAGCGCCGCGTCGTCCGCCGGCGGTGCGCCGAAGTCGCCGCGCCGGGCCTGGAAGCGCAGCAAGGCCCGGCCATCCGCGCCGGGCCGGGCGAGCTCCGCCGGGAAGCCCTGGAACTCGACCATCGGGCGATTGGCGATGCGCCAGCGGAAGTCGCGGTCGAACAGCATCACCCCGTCGCCGAGGTTGTCGATGACGGTGCGCATCGTCGCCCGCTCCGCCTCCAGCGTCGCCTGGGCTTCCTTCAGCGCGGTCACGTCGCGGACGACGACCAGCAGATAGCCATCCGGCCGCGGCCGGAAATTATACTCGGCCCAGACGCCGTTCGGCATCAGCGTGGCGAAGGTCAGCTCACCCGCCGCCAGGATCCGCGCCCGGCGCTCCGCGACGAAGACATCCTCCGGCACGTCGAAGCCGTAATCCCCGCGCCGGTACATGTGGCGGAGGATCTCCTGGTGGGTGCCGCCGGGCCGCACCAGTTCCGGCGGCAGGTCCAGCAGCCGGCCGGAGCGGTCCGAATTCTCGAGGATCACCCCATCCGCATCCAGCAGCACGATGCAATCCGTCACGTGCCGCAGCAGGTGGCTGGTCCGCACCCGGGCCTCGGCCAGGCTGGCCTCGGCTTCCTGCTGCCGCGTCATGTCGCGCCAGAGGCCGAGCACCCGACCTTCGCCCAGCGGCTCGGCCGTCACCTCCAGCCGCCGTCCGTCGGGGGAGGTCCAATGCGCGGTCCCGCCGCCGGGCTGCTGGAAAGGGGCCAGCGCGGCATCCAGCGCCGGCCCGGCGCAGGGCGCCAGCAGCGCGGCCAGCGGCTGCCCTGCCTCGGGCTTCGCCGGCAGCCCCAGCACGGAGCCCAGCCGCGCATTCGCCAGCCGCACCACCAGACGGTCGTCGAGCACCGCGATTCCCGCCGTCACCTGCCGCAGCAGGGCCGGGAGCAGCAGCGCGGCATCGCCCGGGTCGATCCGCTCCCGCGTCAGCTCGAGGTCAGGCATGGCCCTCCCCATGGCGGCGCGCGGGTCTCAGCCCGGTGCCGGCGTCGCGGTGGAATTGTCGCGTCTGTCGCGCGCCTCGCGCCGCAGCAGCCGGCCGGAGCGTGCCTCGGTGGCGCCGCCCGCCGGGGTATAGGCGCTCTGCCCGTTCACCCAGACTTCGTGGATGCCCGTCGCCGCCTGCTTCGGCGCGGCGAAGGTGGCGCGGTCGCGCACCGTGCCGGCATCGAACAGCACCAGATCGGCGAAGCCGCCCGGCCGCAGCAGGCCGCGATCCGCCATCCCGAAGACCGCCGCCGGCCGCCCCGTCATCTTGTGGACGGCGGCTTCCAGGCTGAACAGGCCGAGGTCCCGGCTGTAATGCCCGAGCACCCGCGGGAAGGTGCCCCAGAGCCGCGGATGCGGCTGCTTCGCCAGCGGCCCGCCGTCGCTGCCGATCATCGCCAGCGGATGCGCCATGATCCGCTGCACATCCGCCTCCGCCATGCTGTGGAAGATGCCGCTGGCCGGCAGCAGCCGCGCCACCGCTGCCTCGAGGCTCAGCCCCCAGTCCGCCGCCACATCCGCCAGCATCCGCCCCGCCGTCTCCGGATGGGGGAGGGAGGTGGTGATCTGCACCGGCACGTCCGGCCGCGGCCTGCGGGCGCCGAGCGAGGTGGAGGCGGCGGTATAGGGATAGACGTCGAAGGCGACGGATTGCCGCGCCGCCGCCGCCTCGATCATCGGCAGCGTCTCGGCCGAGCGGCCATGGTTCTCCGGCATGGCGCATTTGTGGTGGCTGATGATGACCGGCACGCCCACGGCGGCGCCGATGCCGAGCGTCTCCTGGATGCTGTCCAGCACCCCATCCGCCTCGTCCCGCATATGGGTGACGTAAAGGCCCTGCTGCGCCCGCAGCGCCTCCGCCACCGCGATCACCTCACCGGTCGGCGCCTGCTTGCTGGGCGCGTAGAACAGCCCGGTGGACAGGCCGGCGGCACCCTCGGCCAGCGCCTCGGCCAGGCGGCGACGCATCGCCTCGGCCTCGCGGTCGGTCGCCGGGCGGTCGAGGTCGGCGCCCATCGCGCCCACCCGCAGCGACATGTGGCCGATCAGCGCCAGGGTATTCACCGAGGATGGTTCCTTCGCCAGCCGCTCGGCATAGGCGGCGAAGCTGTCGAAGATCCACCATTCCGGGGCGCAGACCTGGTCCAGCGGCGCCGGCGGCCGGGTCGCCATGGGCACCGGCGAGAGGCTGATGCCGCAATTGCCGACGACCACGCTGGTGACCCCCTGGGAGGTCTTGCAGACCATGCATTGCGGGCCGCAGAGCACCATCTGGTCGTCATGGGTATGGGCATCGATGAAGCCCGGCGCCAGCACGCGGCCCCCGGCCAGCACCTCCCGGTCCGCGCTGGCGCCGGAGAGGTCGCCCATCGCCACGATCCGGTCCCCGGTGACGCCGAGGTCGCCCCGCCGGCGCGGCCCGCCGCTGCCATCGACCAGGGTGGCATCGCGGATGATGAGGTCGCAGCGCAGGGCCATGGGTGCTCTCCCGGGGTGGCGCCAGAGTGGCGCGGCGCTTGCAAAGCGCCAAGGGTTGACGCGACGCTCACACCTCCGGACAGGGACGCCTCGGATGACCCAGCTCACCCGCCGCTCGTTGTTTGCCGCGCCCCTGCTGGCCACCCCGCGCCTTGCCGCCGCGCAGGGGAGCCGCGTGCTGCGCTTCGTGCCCCAGGCCGATGTCGCGGTGCTCGACCCCATCGTCACCACCGCCACCATCACCACCGTGCATGGCTATGCCGTCTACGACACGCTCTTCGCGACCCACGCCGCCTACGACGTCCGGCCGCAGATGGTCGCCGGCCATGTTGTGGAGGAGGACGGCCGCCGCTGGACCCTGACCCTGCGGGAGGGCCTGCGCTTCCACGATGGCGAGCCGGTCCGTGCCCGGGACTGCGTCGCCTCCATCCGCCGCTGGGCCAGCCGGGACAATTTCGGCGCCGACCTCATGGCCGCGACCGATGAGCTTTCCGCCCCGGACGACCGCACCATCCTGTTCCGCCTCAAGCGGCCCTTCCCGCTGCTGTCCCGTGCCCTGGGCAAGGTCACCTCCCCCATGCCGGCGATGATGCCGGAGCGGCTGGCGACCCAGGATGCCCCGCGTGGCCTGGCCGAGATCATCGGCAGCGGTCCCTGGCGCTTCGTGCCGGAGGAACGCCTCTCCGGCGCCCGCCTGGTCTATGCGAAGTTCGACGGCTACGTCCCACGCGACGAACCCGCCAGCCGCACCGCCGGCGGCAAGCGGCTGCACTTCGACCGCATGGAATGGAACGTCATCCCCGACCCGGCCACCGCCGCCGCCGCCCTGCAGCGCAACGAGGTGGACTGGGTGGAGGCCGCCGGCATCGACAGCATCCCCATGCTGCGCCGCAGCCGCGAGCTGACGGTGACGGCGGTGGATGACCGCAGCATTTGCGTCATGCGCTTCAACCACCTGCATCCGCCCTTCGACAACCCTGCCATCCGCCGCGCCCTGCTGCGTGGGGTGGAACAAAGCGACTTCATGACCGCCGGCTATGGCGAGGACCGCACCACCTGGTCCGATGGCATCGGCACCTTCCTCTCCGGCACGCCGATGGCCAGCGACGCCGGGCTGGAGCCGCTGCGCGGCCCGCGCGACATCGCCGCGGTGAAGCGCGACCTGGCCGCCGCCGGCTACCGCGGGGAGAAGGTCGTCGTCCTGCAGGCCAACGACTACCCGACCCTGCGGGCGCTCGCCGAGGTCAGCGCCGACCTGCTGCGCCGGGCCGGGATGAACGTCGACGTCGTCGCCGCCGACTGGGGCAGTGTCACCCAGCGCCGCGGCAGCCGGGAGCCGGTGGAGAAGGGCGGCTGGAGCATCTTCGTCACCGGCGTCAGCGGCCCGAGCGTGCTCGATCCCGTCTCCCACCTCGCGCTGCGGGCCAATGGCGCCGGCGCTTGGTTCGGCTGGCCGGACAGCCCGCGGCTGGAGGCGCTGCGGCTGGACTGGATGGCCGCGCCCGACCTGCCGGCGCAGCAGGCCATCGCGCGCGAGATCCAGCGGCAGGCGATGCAGGACGTGCCCTATATCCCGCTCGGCGAATATGCCCGGGTGATGGCGCATCGGCGCAATCTGGTCGATATCCAGCCGGGCCATAGCCTGTTCTGGGGTGTACGGAGGGTCTGAGATGAGCATGCAGCCGCGGGACCGCGTCCCCTATTCCGCCATCGTCGACCGGCCAGCCCTGGTGCTGCCCGGCGGCGCCCGCATCGTGGTCTGGAGCATCGTCAACCTCGAGGTCTGGGACATCGCCAGGCCGATGGCACGGCAGGTGCTGCCGGCGCCGACCGGGCAGGTGCTGCTGCCCGACGTGCCGAACTGGTCCTGGCACGAATACGGCATGCGCGTCGGCGTCTGGCGCTTCTTCAGGCTGTTCGAGAAGCTCGGCATCGCGCCCACCCTCTCGATCAACGCCCGGGTCTGCCAGGACTACGAAAGGGTGGCGCAGCAGGCGCATGACGCCGGCTGGGAGTTCATGGGCCATAGCTGGGAACAGGGGCCGATCCACAAGGAACCCGATCAGGCCGCGATGATCGCGCGGTCCATGGACGAGATCGAGCGCTTCACGGGGAAGCGCCCCGTCGGCTGGCTCGGACCCGGGCTGACCCAGACGCTGGAGACGCCGGAGCTATTGGCCGCCGCCGGCGTGCAGTACATCGGCGACTGGGTCTACGACGACGAGCCGACGACGATCCACACCGAGCGCGGCCCGCTGGTCACCCTGCCCTATACCGTCGAGCTGAACGACATCCCGATGATGCTGGTCCAGCACCACGAGAGCGACTACCTGCTGAAGCGCGCCATCGACCAATTCGACCGGCTCTACGAGGAAGGGGCGGAGCGGGCGAAGATCATGTCCATCGCCATCCACCCCTACATCTCCGGCCAGCCGCACCGGATCAAGTACCTCGAGGCCTTCTACGACCATGTGGCGAAGCACACGGGCGTGCTGCACTGGAACGGGGTGCAGCTGCTGGACTGGTACCGCGGTCAGCCGAAAGGCTGACTTCGCGCGTCAGAACGCCATCCAGCCGCCGTCCACCATCAGGTTCTCGCCGGTGACGAACATCGCGTCGTCCGAGGCGAGGAACAGCGCCGCGCCGGCTACATCCTCCGGCCGGCCGAGCCGCGGCCAGGGCGTCCGCGCCGCGGAATAGGCCAGCATCGCCGGGTCCACCGCCCGCCCGGTCTTGCCCGTCAGGATCTTGCCCGGCGCCACCGCATTGCAGACGATCCCCTGCGCCGCGTAATCCACCGCCACCTGCCGGGTGAGGTAGGCGACCCCGGCCTTCGAGGTGCCATAGGCGACATCCCCCGGCGAGGCGACCATGCCGTGCTGGGAGGAGATGTTGACGATCCGCCCGCGCACTTCGTCGCGCGGCGCCTGGCCCAGCATCTGCCGCACGGCGGCGCGGCTCATCAGGAAGCAGCCGGTCAGGTTCACCGCAAGCACCCGGTCCCACTCCTCCCGCGTGCAGTCCAGCAGCGGCTTGCCGAGGGTGATGGCGGCATCGTTGACCAGCACGTCCAGCCTTCCGTGCCGCGCCACCACCGCGGCGACCGCCGCCTCGCAATCGGCCTCGACCGAGACATCGGTCGGGATATGCTGGATGCCGAGCCACTCATGCGTCGGCTGGCCGCCTTCCCGCACCGCCGTGGTGATATCGGCGATGACCACCACCGCGCCCTCCCGCACGAAGCGCGCCGCGATGGCCCGGCCGATGCCGGAGGCGCCGCCGGTGACCAGCGCCACCTTGCCTGCTAATCTCATCGCCCGTTCCCGCTCGCCAGCAGCATCCGCCGTTCCAGCCGCGCCACCAGATGCGCGAAGGGCCAGAGCAGCACGAAATACAGCACCGCCGCGGCCATCAGCGGCGTCGGGTTGTAGGTCTGTTCCTGCGCCACCCGGGCGCTGCGCAGCAGCTCCGGCAGCGCCACCATTGCCGCGATCGAGGTCGCCTTCACCAGCTCCAGGCTGTTCGAGGCCAGCGGCGCCAGCACCGCGCGGAAGGCCTGCGGCAGCACCACCAGCAGCATCGCCCGCAGCGGCGAGAGGCCGAGCGCCGAGGCCGCCTCCCGCTGCCCATGCGGGATGCTGGCGAGGCCGGCGCGGAAGATCTCCCCGTAGTAGCCGGAGTTGTTCAGCACCAGCGCCAGCACCGTGGCGGCGAAGGCCGGCAGGGTCAGGCCAAGGAAGGGCAGGCCGTAGTAGATCAGCACCAGCAGCACCAGCACCGGGAAGGCGCGCAACAAATCGATCCAGCAGAGCAGCGCGATCCGCGCCGCCCGCCCGCCGAGGGCACAGCCCAGCCCGACCAGCAGCCCGGCGCCGAGGCCGAGCGGCAGCGCCACCGCCGCCAGCTTCACCGTCAGCCACAGGCCCTGCGCCAGCAAGGGCCAGACCTTCACCAAGCTGTCCCAGTCCGCGAAGTTGTCCAGCAGGTCCTGCCACATCAGCGCGGCACCATCCGGCCGGCCTCGACCCAGCGGGTCGCCACCACCAGCGGCAGGAACAGCACGAGGTAGAGCGCCGCCGCCAGGGTGAGCGGCGAGGGATTGGCGGCGATCGCCATCGCGCTCTGCGCCCGGCCGAGGATCTCCGACAGCGAGACCGCCGTCCCCAGCGCCGTGCCCTTGGTGATGGCAATGGCCCGGTTGGTCAGCAGCGGCAGCGCCAGCCGGATCGCCTGCGGCAGGATCAGCCGGAAGAAGACCACCGGAAACCGCAGCCCCAGCGCATAGCCGGCATCCCATTGCCCCCGCGGCAGTGCCTGGATCGAACTGCGGAAGATCTCCGCCGCGAAGGCCGAGAGCACCGCCCCCAGCGCCCCGACGGTCGCCCAGAAGGGCGATAGCGTGAGGCCCGCATAGGGCAGGCCGAAATACAGCACGATGATGACGGCCAGCTGCGGCAGGGTGCGGAAGACCTCGATCCACACCACGACCGCCTGCCGCAGCACCGGTACCCGCGCCGCCAGCGCCACCGCCATGGCAAGCCCCAGGCCGATCCCCAGCGCCACGGTCGCCACCGCCGCCGCCAGGGTCACCCAGAGCCCTGCCGCGATCTCCGGCCCGTAAGTCCTGAGGATGTCGAGGTTGAAGTAGTACTCGCCGAGCCGGTCCATGCCGCGCTCAGTTGCAGCGCGGCGTGTGCGGCGTCTCCTCGAAGCCGGGCAGGCCAGGCGGGCCGAAGCCGGGGAAGACCTGAGTCAGCGAGGACCCGGCATCCGCCGGCGCGCCGTACCACTTCTCGTGCAGCCGGCCGAGGAAGCCGTCGAGCTTCATGCACTCGATCACCTCCTCCACCCGGTTGCGGTACTCGCGGCTTTCCGGCCGGAAGGCGATGCCGAAATTGCGGCCGGTGTAGTCCTTGAAGGCGACCTGGATCTGCCGGTTCTGGCTGGCGGCATAGACCGTGGTCGGGATCTCGTTGATGGCGGCGAAGGCGCGGCGGGTCAGCACCGCCTGCACGCTATCGGGGAAGGTGTCGTAGCGCTGCACCTCGAAGCCGTATTTCTCGGCGTTCGCCGTTGCCCAGGCATCGCTGATGGTGCCGCGGTTGACCGCGATGGCCTTGCCCTTCAGGTCCTCCAGCTTCGCCAGCGTATCCGCCCGGCGGGTGACGAAGCCGTTGCCAGTCGCGAAGAAGGGCTCGGTATAGAGCATGCGCTGGGCACGCTCCTCGGTGATGTTCAGCGGGTTGGCGGTGAATTCGAACCGCTTGGCGAACAGCGCCGCGAACAGGCCGGAGAAATTGACGTCGACGATCTCGACCCCCGGCCGGCCCAGCCGCCTGGCGATCTCGGTCACCAGGTCGACGCCGAAGCCCTCGGGCCCGGCGGCGCCGCGCACCATCCAGGGCGCCACGCCGAAGTCCGAGCCGACGACCAGCGGCTTCGCCGCCGGATGGTCAGCCTCCTGCGCCGGCGCCTGGAAGGCGAGCAGCAAAACGGGGGCAGCCAGCAACAGGCGTCTCAGCACGCGATCTCTCCACCATCCAGCGAGGCGCCAGACTCGGGAGGACGACGGGCCGCGTCAAGCCAGGATGTCGGCCGGTGCCTCCCGCCGCAGCCGGTCGCCGAGCTCCCGCCCCAACCGCGCCGCATCGGCGGCCGGTCCCTCCGCGGTCTCGCGCAGCAGGAAGCTGCCATCTGCCCGGGCCACCAGCCCGGTGAGATGCACGGTATTGCCCGGCCGCAGCTGCGCATAGGCGCCGATCGGCGTCCGGCAGGACCCGTCCAGCGCGCCGAGCAGGGCGCGTTCGGCGGTCGCCACGATCCGCGCCTCGCGATCCTCGATGGCGCCGAGCAGCTCATGCAGCTCGACATCCGTCGCCCGCACCGTGACGCCGACGATGCCCTGGCCGGCGGCCGGCACCATGGCGCCGGCGTCCAGCACCACCCCCGCCTCGCGCTCCAGCCCCATCCGCTTCAGCCCGGCCAGGGCCAGGAAGCTCGCGGCGAAATCGCCGTTGCGGACCTTGCCGAGCCGGGTCTGGACGTTGCCGCGGATGATCTCGCAGCGCAGGTCGGGCCGCACCGCCAGGATCTGCGACTGCCGGCGGACCGAGGCGGTGCCGATCAGCGCCCCCTGCGGGATGCAGGCCAGCGGGTCCCGCCGGTCCGGCGCGCCGCAGACCGGGCCGAGGATGATCGCATCGCGCGGATCCTCCCGCTTCAGCAGGCAGGCGAGCACGATGCCGGGCGGCAGCTCGGTCTCCAGGTCCTTCAGGCTATGGACCGCGAAATCCACCTGGCCGTCCAGCAGCGCCTCGTGGATTTCCTTGGCGAAGAGCCCCTTGCCGCCGATGTCGGCCAGGCGCTTGTCCTGCACCCGGTCGCCCTCGGTGCTGATGACATGTTCCTCGAAGGCCTCGGCATTCCGCAGCACCGGGCAGAAGCCGCTGATGATCGAGAGGAAATGCCGCGTCTGCCACAGCGCCAGCGGCGAGCCGCGGGTGCCGACCTTCAGCGGCAGGGTCTGGCCACGGGCATGGCGCGGGGCGGTGGGCGTATCGAGGGTCCGCAAGCGACTCATGGTTCTTGTCCTTCAGGCGCGTGCGAAGCCGAAAAGATGGGCGAGATCCTTGAAGAAAATCCGAACATGGGCGAGGGGATCCTGCCGGACCAGCTCCTTGTTCATGTAGGATTCCCACGTCAGCCGCTGGACATCCTTGTCCTCGCAGATCTTGACGAATTTCTCCCGGCGCTTGTCCGAGGAGTACCAGAAGTACTGCATGATCCCGAGGATCCAGAAGACCCGGCCATGCGCCTTCATGAAGCGCTTGCGCGCCAGCTTCAGCGCCGCCGGATTGCCGGAGGCGAGGAAGGCTTCCGCCGCCTCCGCCGCCAGCCGGCCGCCGAGCATGGCGTAGTAGATGCCCTCGCCCGAGGCCGGCGCGACCACGCCGGAGGCATCGCCCGCCAGCACCACGTCGCGGCCGTTGTCCCAGCGCTTGGCCGGCTTCATCGGGATCGGCGCACCCTCGCGCCGGATGGTCCGCGCGCCCTCGAGCCCCGTCGTCTTCCGCAATTCGCCGACCGAGCCACGCAGCGAGAAGCCCTTGTGCGCCGACCCGGTGCCGATGCTGGTGGTATCCCCGTGCGGGAAGATCCAGGAATAGAAATCCGGCGAATGCTTGCCCTGGTAAAAGACGTCGCAGCGCTTGGCGTCGAACTTGCCGGCGCCATCGGCCGGGGATTCGATGATCTCGTGATAGGCGAAGACGCAGGGCACCTTGGCGGCTTCCGGCACTTCCTGCTTCGCCACCTTGGACTTCGCCCCATCGGCGCCGATCACGCTGCGCGCCCGGACCCGCACCTCGGTGCCGTCCTTGCCGCTATAGGCGACGATGGCGGTGCCGTCCGCATCGCGGTCGATCCGCTCGAAGCTGCCGGTCCGCCGCGCCGCGCCGCTCCCGGCTGCGCGCTCCCGCAGGAACTCGTCGAAATGCTCGCGGTCCACCATGCCGACGAAGCCGCCGTCGATCGGCATGTCCACTTCCTTGTCGGTGGGCGAGATCATCCGCGCCGCATTCACCCGGGCGACGATGATGCGGTCCGGGATGTCGAAGTCCCGCACCAGCCGCGGCGGGATGGCGCCGCCGCAGGGCTTGATGCGGCCCGCCTTGTCCAGCAGCAGCACCTGCCGCCCCTGCCGAGCCAGGTCATGCGCCGCCGTCGCACCGGATGGGCCACCGCCCACGACCACGACATCGAAGGTTTCCATCGCGCCCTCCCTCAGTTGCGTGTTGCGGCAAGAGTGCCGAGGGGCAGCCGCGGCACCGGCACCCGGCCGATCCGCGCCGCCAGCAGGCCCGAGGCGACGAAGAGGGCCCCCTCGGCAAAGAACACCGCGCCATAGGCCGCGGCCGGAGAGGCAATCAGGCTGCGCGCCAGGTCGCTCGCCATCGAGCCCGCCAGCCCGCCAACGCCGAAGGCCACCGCCTGCGCCGCACCCCAGAGGCCCATGCGCATGCCCTCGCGCCCGCTGCGGCCCTGGCCGGCGAGTTGCATCATCGTGCCGATGGCCGCCGCGGCGAAGGCGCCGTTGGCGACGCCGAGCGCCACATAGGACGCCGCCAGCGGCCAGCCCCGGCCGACGAAGCCCGAGCCCGCCAGCGCGAACAAGGCCAACGCGGAAGCCGCGCAGCCTCCAATCGCCCAGGCCTTCAGCCCGCCAAGGCGCCCTGCCGCCAGCGCCACCAGGATCATCCCGGCGAAGACGCCGCCATGCTGCGCCGAGGCCAGCTTCGTCGTCTCGCCCAGGCTCAACCCAAA
The DNA here is from genome assembly GCF_979252845.1 of Belnapia sp. AC561. Taxonomy (NCBI): domain Bacteria; kingdom Pseudomonadati; phylum Pseudomonadota; class Alphaproteobacteria; order Acetobacterales; family Roseomonadaceae; genus Belnapia; species Belnapia sp. AC561. Next base: position 22,174 of record NZ_CEEDBP010000018.1, on the reverse strand, counting down.
GACCACGCCGCCGAAGGGCTCGAGGATCAGGTCCTGCGCGCTGTAGGCGAGCATCGAGACGAAGACGAAGACGGTGAACTGCCGCGCCTGCGGCTCGTCCCAGATCTCGCCCAGTGCGGCACGGAAGCCGCCGCGCGGCGACGGGGCAGGGGCGGCGACCGGTGCCCCCTCCATCCGCCACACCGCCAGCAGGGTCACCAGCATCGCCAGCGCCGAGACGGTGGCCGTGACGGCGACCAGCCGGGCCGGGGAGAAGGGATCGAGGAAGCGCCCGGCCACCGCCGTGGTGACGATGAAGCCGAATATCATCATCAGCCAAACGATGGTCGCCGCCGCCGCCCGCCGCGCCGGCGCCACCCGCGTCGCCAGCAGCGCCAGCAAGGATGTGCCGGCCGCGCCCACGCCGAGGCCGATCAGCAGGAAGGAGACCACCGCCAGCGCCAGCCCGGCGAGGCGCATCTCCGCCATCAGTCCGGTCGCCACCGCGGCGCCGAGGCCACCCGTCGCCAGCACCGCCATGCCGCCGAGGATCCAGGGCGTCCGCCGCCCGCCCATGTCCGAGCCATAGCCCATCGCCGGCCGCATGAGCTGCACCGCGTAGTGCAGCGCCACCAGCAGGCCGGGGATGGTCGCCGGCAGGCCGAGCTCCACCACCATCACCCGGTTGATCGCCGAGGTCGTCAGCACGACGATGGCGCCGAGCGAGGTCTGTACCAGCCCCAGCCGCAGGATGCCGAGCCAGCCCATGCCCGCGCCGTTGCTCATGGCAGCACCACCGGCCGCAGCGCGAAGGCGGTGACCAGCATGCCGAGCACATACAGGGTCGTGCCGGTGCCGTTGTACCAGGGCGCCTTGCCGCGCGGGTCGGCCAGCAGCTTCTGCATCAGCACCAGCTGCACCGCGAGCAGCGCCGCGATGGCCGCGGCATGGATGGGCCGCCCCCAGGCAAACAGCAGCGCCACCACCGCCACCTGCGGCACCGCCATCACCCCGCAGGCCACCTGCGCCGCGCGCTCCACGCCGAGCTTCACCGGTAGCGAGCCGATGCCCATGCGCTGGTCGCCCTCGACCGACTTGAAGTCGTTCAGCGTCATGATCCCATGCGCGCCGAGGCTGTAGAGCGCCGCGACCAGCAGGATCGCCGCATCGGGCGCCATCGCGCTCATCACCGCGGCGCCGGTGATCCAGGGCAGCCCCTCGTAGCAGGCGGCGCAGGCGGTATTGCCCCACCAGCCGTTCTGCTTCAGCCGGATGGGCGGCGCGCTATAGGCCCAGGCCAGCGCCAGCCCGACCACCGTGGCGAGGAAGCCCCAGGTGCCGAGCAGCGTCGCCACCAGCAGCGACAGCACGGTCCAGCCGATGGCGATATAGAGCCCCCACTTGCCCGGAATCCGCCCCGAGGGGATCGGCCGGTTCGGTTCGTTGATGGCGTCCACATGCCGGTCGTACCAGTCGTTGATCGCCTGGCTGGTGCCGCAGACCAGCGGCCCGGTCAGCAGCAGCCCGGCGACGATCAGCGTCCAGCGCCCGTTGCCGCCGAGGCCGGAGGACACCACCCCGCAGGAAAACGCCCACATCGGCGCGAACCAGGTGATCGGCTTCAGCAGCTCGAGGCATGCCGAGAATTCCAGTCGCCGGGGCGCCGCGTGGTCCATGCTCTATCCCGCCTCACCATTCTCGGCCGGGAGGTCGCCCAGCCCGTAGCGCCGCAACTTCACGTAGAGGCTCTGCCGGCTCAGCCCCAGCATCTCCGCCGCCGAAGCCCGGTTGTCTCCGGTCAGCTCCAGCGCCGCCTCGATGCAGAGCCGCTCGATCACATCCGTCGCCTCCCGCACCAGATCCTTCAGCGGGACCTGGCCGATCAGTTCGGTGAGCTGCTCGACCGAGCGCGGCTGCTTCACCCCGATGCGGGGCGGCGGCGCCACCCGCGTGCCAATGTCGCGGATGGCGAAGCCGAAGCAGGGGCCGACGCCATTCATCACCGAAACGGCGGAAATCTCGACATCGACCGTCGCGCCGTATTCCCCGCGCATGGTGGTGGCGAACAGCCGCACCGGCCCGCGCTGCCGCAGGTTGGCGGTCAGCACCTCCATCTCGACGCCGGGCTGGCCCAGCCAGCGCTCGAGCTGCTCGCCCACCGCCTGCTCCTCGGCGGCGAGCTGCGTCATCTCGAGGAAGGCGGCATTGGCGGTCAGCACCCGGCCGTCCTGACCGGTGACGACGAAGGCATCCGGCACGCTCTCGATCAGCTTCAGCAGCTTCGACTTGGCCTTGGGCAGCACGATCGCCCCGGCCTCGCCCTGCGGATAGGTCAGCCGCACCAGCACCAGGCTGGCATTCTCCTGCCGGAAGGGCGTGGCGGAGATCAGCACCTCCCGCTCGTCCTCGGCCAGCAGCGCCCGGACGTCGTCGGCCCGCCCGGTCGCCCGGACGCTGGAGAGCAGCTGGTCGATCGGCCCCAGGCCCTCGGCGGCGAACATCTCGAGGAAGCTCCGCGCCGTGCCGCGCTTGCCGCCGCGGCCGAGCAACTGGTCGGCGGCCCGGTTGGCTTCCAGCACCTTGTGCGAGCCGCTTTCCAGGATCAGCACCGGTTCGGTCCAGAGCTGGAACAGCATGCGGTAGCGCGTCTCGGCGTTGCGCAGCCGGGCGTAGTCCCGGTCGATGGATTGCTGAGCCTCGACCAGCCGCTGCTGCAGCGCCGAGAGCGGCCGCAGGTCCCGGCCGAAGGCCACCGTCCGTCCGCCATCGCCCAGCCGGACGGTGGAGAAGAGGATCGGCACCGAGGTGCCGCGCAGGGCGCCCTGGTTGATGTGCCGCCAGCGCGGCAGCGCCCGGTCGGCAACGTCCTGCAGCATGGCGATGACCTTCGGACGGCTGTCCTCCGCCACCGTGTCCACCCAGGGACGCCCGAGCCAGCTCTCCTGGCCCTCCATCTCCTGGGCGAGTTCCTCGCTGTTGAAGGCAGCATCCCGGATCACGCCCGCCTCATCGATGATGAGTGCGACATCCGCCGCGGCGGAGATCAGGACCGCTGCGGCTTCCGCATCCAGATTGCCCAGCGATGTCTTCGGGGCTTTGAACGCCTGCACGGGTGGCATATTCCTTCACTGAAGAGGGCCAAATACCTCCCTTTTTTAGACCTGACACTGCCTCAGTCGCCCTGGGCCAACAAGCGCAGCAGCCGCTCGGCCTGGACCGGCGCCTGGCGTGCATCCGTCGCGGTGGCATCGGCCCCCACCAGGGCCACGTATTCCGGGTGCTCGGCGAAGGCCGGGCCGCCGACCATCACCCCGACCGAACGGTTGCGGGAGGCCCGGCGCAGCTTGCGGATGGCCGTCGCCAGCGTATCCATCCGGTTCGTCGCGCTGGTCGAGATGCCGACCACCGCATAGCTTTCCCGTCGAACCAGGGCGCAAAGCTCCTCCACCGAGCGCAGCGGCGAGACATGCGCCTGCCAGCCGGCGCGGCGGAAGAAGCTCGCCACCATGTCGAGCCCGAAGACATGCTGTTCGCCCGGCAGCGGCACCATCAGCACCTTATGCGCTTCGGAGCGCAGCCGGGCCTCGCCCCCGGCGACCAGCCTCGGCGCGAGATCGTGCTGCATGCGCCGCAGGTGCATCGTGCCCAGGGTGACCGTGGCGAAGTCGCAGCGATCGCTGGCCCACCAGGCGCCGAGCAGCCGCGCACTCGGCGCCAGCAGATCGAGGAAGATCTGTTCCATCGCCGTGCCGGCCTGGCCCAGCGCCTCGACATAGGCCCGGGCGCCGGCGACGTCGTGCCGCACCAGCAGGGTGCTCAGCGCCTCGACATCGGCGGCATCCGGCACCGTCTCGGCCGGCATCTCCACCACCGGCGCCGCATGCGCGAGGCGCAGGCGGGGAATCACCTCGGCTGCGACGGCGGCGCTGAAATGCGCCGGCACGCTGCGCGGCGCGGCGACCGCGCCGGGCAACCAGAGGGAAGGAGTTGGCGTCCGGGGCTCGGTATCCGGCCGCTGGAGCAGCGTGACGGATCCATCAGGGAGTTCCGCGGCGCGGTCCCTGCGATCCAGTGAACGGGCGGTTCGTCCCATTGTGGCCATCGGCTGTCTCCCGCCGATGGTTATCGTCTCCGCTCCGGATCGCTGTCAATCTGTCTTTACGTCAATCGAGCTTGACACCTTGAAGCGGGGCGCCTTAGCCTTCGATCCACTGAGAACGTCACGCATGGGGAGGCAGGCTGGCCGGGTAAAAGGCAAATGCAGCGCGGCAATCCCTGGCGGGACTGCGGCGTGCAAGGGCCCACCGCCACAGGCCAGTTCGTCAGCGGACCTTCTGGACAGAGGGTTGTCAAGCAATGTTTACACCTGGCTTCATGGCCCGAATCATCGATTCCATCGATGGCAGCCCTTGGGGAACCGTCTCCGGCCGCCACGTTCGGCATGCCGAGGACAATCGCTCGCGCCAGCCGCTCTATACGCCGGAGGAACGCCTGCGCCGCGACGGCACCACGTGGACGCTGGTCCAGGGCATCCTCGCGCCGCTGCAGTTCCTGGTCTTCCTCATCAGCGTCAGCCTGGTGCTGCGCTACCTCGCCACCGGCGAGGGCTATGCGGAGGCGACCGTCTCCATCGTCGTCAAGACGCTGCTGCTCTACGGCATCATGATCACCGGCTGCATCTGGGAGAAGGTGGTCTTCGGCAAATACCTCTTCGCCCGCGCCTTCTTCTGGGAAGACGTCTTCAGCATGCTGGTGCTGGCGCTGCACACCGCCTACCTGCTGTCGCTGGCGACCGGCTTCGGCGATGCCCGCTTCCTGATGTTCCTCGCACTCGCCGCCTATGCCTCCTACGTCGTCAACGCCACGCAGTTCATCATGAAGCTGCGCGCCGCCCGCCGCGACGAGGCCGGCTGGCGCGGCGCCGACCACGGCGCCCTGGGCTTCTCCAAATGAGCGCGGCGCTGCTCGCCCCGCCGGCCAAGGACATCGGCTGCGCCGAGGCCCCGGTCCTGCGGGAGCGCGGGCAGCGCGAGGTCTTCTGCGGCCTCACCGGCATCATCTGGCTGCACCGCAAGATCCAGGACGCCTTCTTCCTCATCGTCGGCAGCCGCACCTGCGCCCACCTGATGCAATCCGCCGCCGGCGTGATGATCTTCGCCGAGCCGCGCTTCGCCACCGCCATCATCGACGAGCGCGACCTCGCCGGCTTGGCCGATGCGAATGAGGAGCTGGACCGCGTCGTCGCCCAGCTGCTCTCGCGCCGCCCCGACATCAAGCTGCTCTTCCTGGTCGGCTCCTGCCCGTCCGAGGTCATCAAGCTCGACCTCTCCCGCGCCGCGCAGCGGCTGAACGTCACCCATGCCCCCGGCGTCCGCGTGCTGAACTACTCCGGCAGCGGCATCGAGACGACCTTCACCCAGGGCGAGGACGCCTGCCTCGCCGCCCTGGTGCCGGAGATGCCGGCGACGACGGCGCAATCCCTGCTTGTCGTCGGCGCGCTCGCCGAGGTGGTCGAGGACCAGATGCGCCGGCTCTTCGAGGCGCTCGGCATCGGCCCCGTCACCTTCCTGCCGCCGCGCCGCGCCGCGGACCTGCCCGGCGTCGGCCGCAACACCCGCATGCTGCTGGCCCAGCCCTTCCTGGCCGAGACCGCCCGGCTGCTCGAGGCCCGCGGCGCGCAACGCCTCGCCGCGCCCTTCCCGCTGGGCGCCGAGGGCACCACCGCCTGGCTGCAGGCCGCCGCCACCGCCTGGGGCGTCGCGCCCGCCCTGTTCCGCAGCGTCACTGCCGCCGGCGAGGCCCGCGCCGCGGTCGCCCTCGCCCGCCACCGTGACCAGCTCGCCGGCAAGCGGATCTTCTTCTTCCCCGACAGCCAGCTCGAGATCCCGCTCGCCCGCTTCCTGGCGCGCGAGCTCGGCATGGTCCCGGTCGAGGTCGGCACGCCCTACCTGCATCGCCAGCACCTCGCCGAGGAACTCGCCCTGCTGCCCGCCGGCACCCGGCTCAGCGAGGGCCAGCACGTCGACCGCCAGCTCGACCGCTGCCGCGAGGCGCGGCCCGACCTCGTGGTCTGCGGCCTCGGCCTCGCCAATCCGCTGGAGGCGGAGGGCTTCGCCACCAAGTGGTCCATCGAGCTGGTCTTCACCCCGATCCAGGGCTACGACCAGGCCGGTGACCTGGCGGAGCTGTTTGCCCGCCCGCTGGTGCGTCGCACCCGGCTGATGGTCTAGCGCCATGCAGCTCGCGGTCTGGACCTATGAAGGTCCCCCCCATGTCGGCGCGATGCGCATCGCCACCGCGATGGAAGGCCTGCACTACGTCCTGCACGCGCCGCAGGGCGATACCTACGCCGACCTGCTGTTCACGATGATCGAGCGGCGCGCCAAGCGCCCGCCCGTCACCTACACCACCTTCCAGGCCCGCGACCTCGGCGGCGATACCGCGGAACTGTTCAAGAATGCCGCGCGCGAGGCCTTCGAGCGCTTCCGCCCGCAGGCGATGATCGTCGGCGCCTCCTGCACCGCCGAGCTGATCCAGGACGACCCGGGCGGCCTCGCCAAGGCGCTCGCCCTGCCCATCCCCGTCATTCCGCTGGAGCTGCCGAGCTACCAGAAGAAGGAGAATTGGGGCGCCTCCGAAACCTTCTACCAGCTGGTCCGCGCGCTGGCCGGCCCGCATGCGCCAGCCCCGGGCACCAAGCGCGGCCCCGGCCCGGTCTGCAACATCCTCGGGCCGACGGCACTCGGCTTCCGCCACCGCGATGACCTGCGCGAGATCACCGGCCTGCTCGGCCGCATGGGGGTGACCATCAACGTCGCCGCCCCGCTCGGCGCCACGCCGCACGACCTGACCCGTCTCGGCGAGGCCGATTTCAACATCGTCCTCTACCCCGAGATCGCCGGTCAGGCCGCCACCTGGCTCGGCCGGACCTTCGGCCAGAAATCCACGAAGACCATCCCCATCGGCAGCAACGCGACGCGCGAGTTCATCGCCGAGGTCGCTACGCTCGCCGGGCTGGACGCCGCCCCGATCCTCGCCGCCGAGACCTCGCGCGCCGCCTGGTATGCCCGCTCGGTCGACAGCAACTACCTCACCGGCAAGCGGGTCTTCGTCTTCGGCGATGCCTCCCACGCCATCGCCGCCGCGCGCACGGCGGCGGAGGAGATCGGCTTCAAGGTCGTCGGCCTCGGCACCTACAGCCGCGAATTCGCCCGCGATGTCCGCGACGCCGCGAAGACCCACGGCATCGATGCGTTGATCTCCGAGGACTACCTGGAGGTCGAGGCCGCCATCCAGGCGCTGCAGCCCGAGCTGATCCTCGGCACCCAGATGGAGCGCCACATCGCCAAGCGCCTCGGCATCCCCTGCGCCGTCATCTCGGCGCCGGTGCATGTGCAGGACTACCCCGCGCGCTACTCCCCGCAGATGGGCTTCGAGGGGGCGAACGTGCTGTTCGACACCTGGGTCCATCCGCTGATGATGGGCCTCGAGGAGCACCTCCTCGGCATGTTCCGCGAGGACTTCGAATTCCACGGCCAGGCGGCGCCGTCGCATCTCGGCGGTGCCGCCACGGAACGGCAGGCCGAAACCATCATCGAGACCCACGCAGAGACCACCCTGGTGGCCGGCCCCGCAACCTGGGCCACCGAAGCAGAAAAGGAATTGGGCAAAATCCCGTTCTTCGTCCGTGGCAAGGCCCGGCGGAACACGGAACGCTACGCATCCGAACGCGGCATCGGCACCATCACGATCGAGACGTTGTATGATGCAAAAGCCCACTTCGCCCGTTAGCGCCACGCCCATCCGCGTGGTTGTCGTCACCATGGACAGCCACCTGTCCGGCGCGATGGCCAATGCCGTCGCGTCCGTGCAGCGGGACATCCCCGGCCTGCAGCTCACCGTCCATGCCGCCGACCAATGGAGCTCGGACGACCTCGCGCTCGCCGCCTGCCACGCCGATATCGCTCGCGGCGACATCGTCATCGCGGCGATGCTCTTCCTCGACGACCATATCCGCGCCGTGCTGCCCGCGCTCGCCGCCCGCCGCGACCAGTGCGATGCCCTGGTCGGCCTGCTTTCGGGCGGGGAGGTGATGAAGCTCACCCGCATCGGCAAGTTCCGCATGGATGGCGAAGCCACCGGCGTGATGGGCTTGCTGAAGCGCCTGCGCGGCAGCCGGAAGCCGGGCACGCCGAACAGCGGCAAGGACCAGATGAAGATGCTGCGGCAGCTGCCGCGGCTGCTGCGCTTCATCCCCGGCACTGCCCAGGACGTGCGGGCCTATTTCCTGTCGCTGCAATACTGGCTCGCCGGCTCCGAGGAAAACCTCGCCAACATGGTCCGCCTGCTGGTCGGCCGCTATGCCGCCGGGCCGCGCCAGGGGATGGCCGCCCGGCTGACCGTCGCGGCACCGGTCGAATATCCCGATGTCGGGCTCTATCACCCGCGCATCGGCAGCCGCATCACGGCACGGCTGGAGGATCTGCCCCGCCGCGGCCAGGCGGGCACCGTCGGCCTGCTGATCCTCCGCTCCTACGTCCTGGCCAACAACGCCGGCCACTACGATGGGGTCATCGCCGCGCTCGAGGCCCGTGGCCTCAACGTCGTCCCCGCCTTCGCCGCCGGCCTCGATGCCCGCCCGGCGGTGGAGCAGTTCTTCCTGCGCGACGGCGTCACCACCGTCGATGCCGTCGTCTCGCTGACCGGCTTCTCCCTGGTCGGCGGCCCCGCCTACAACGATGCCCGCGCGGCGGAGGCGATCCTCGCCCAGCTCGACGTGCCCTATGTCACCGCGCATCCGCTCGAATTCCAGACCATGGCGCAATGGCAGGACGACACCCGCGGCCTGCTGCCGGTCGAGACCACCATCATGGTCGCCATCCCGGAGCTCGACGGCGGCATCTGGCCGATGACCTTCGGCGGCCGTCGCGGCACCAGCGAGCCCTGCTTCCTGCCCGATGGCACGCCCGACCTGCGCGACCACAGCCACGACATGGTCTCGCACCCCGAGCGTGCCGCGACCCTGGCCGGCCGCGTCGCCCGCCTGGTCGCGCTGCGCCGCGCTGCCCGGGCCGAGCGCAAGATCGCCCTGGTGATCTTCAACTTCCCGCCCAATGCCGGCGCCGTCGGCACCGCCGCCTATCTTGGCGTCTTCGAGTCGCTGCACCGCACCCTCGGCGCGATGCGCGATGCCGGCTATGCCGTGACCGTCCCCGAAAGCGTCGATGCGCTGCGCGACAGCCTGCTCGTCGGCAATGCGGCGCGGCATGGCACCGTCGCCAATGTCCTCGCCCGCGTCGGCAGCGACGACCATGTCCGCAACCAGCGCTGGCTGCCTGAGATCGAACGGCAATGGGGTGCCGCTCCCGGCCGCATCCAGACCGATGGCAGCAGCATCTTCGTCCTCGGCGCCGAATTCGGGAACGTCATCGTCGGTGTGCAGCCCGCCTTCGGCTTCGAGGGCGACCCGATGCGCCTGCTCTTCGAGCACGGCTTCTCCCCGACCCATGCCTTCACCGCCTTCTACCGCTGGATCCGCGACAGCTTCGGCGCCCATGCCGTGCTGCATTTCGGCACCCATGGCGCGCTGGAATTCATGCCCGGCAAGCAGGCCGGCATGTCCGGGGACTGCTGGCCCGACCGCCTGATCGCCGACCTGCCGAATTTCTACCTCTATGCCAGCAACAACCCCTCCGAGGGCACCATCGCCAAGCGCCGCGCCGGCGCCGCCCTCATCAGCTACCTCACGCCGCCGGTCGCCCATGCCGGCCTCTATCGCGGACTGCTGGACCTGAAGGCCTCGCTCGACCGCTGGCGCGCGCTGGATCCCGAGACCGATCCCGAGCAGCGCCTCTCGCTTGCCGAACTCGTCCAGGCCCAGGCCGCCGCGGTCGATCTCGCCCCGGCCGAGCCCGCCTGGGGTGAAGCGGCCGAGGCCGAGGCGCTCCGCCTCGGCGCCGCGCTGATGGAGCTCGAGGCGACGCTCATCCCCTATGGACTGCACGTCATCGGCCAGCCGCCGAATGCCCGCGACCGCGCCGAGATGCTCGACGCCGCCGGCGTCACCGAGCCGGAGCGCCGCGCCCACCTCGATGCGCTGCTTGCCAAGGACCATGAGCTGCCGGCGCTGATCCATGCGCTCGACGGCGGCTATATCCGCCCCGCGCCCGGCGGCGACCTGCTGCGCACGACGGAAGTCCTGCCCACCGGCCGCAACCTGCATGGCTTCGACCCCTTCCGCCTGCCCAGCGCCTTCGCGGTGAAGGACGGCGCCCACCAGGCCGATAGGCTGCTGGCCCGCCACGCGGCGGAGGGCCATGGCCTGCCGGAGACCGTGGCGATGGTCCTCTGGGGCACCGACAACCTGAAGACCGAGGGCGGCCCGATCGCCCAGGCGCTCTGGCTGATGGGCGCCGCGCCACGCTTCGATCCCTATGGCCGGCTCTGCGGCGCCCAGCTCGTGCCGCTGGACGTGCTCGGCCGCGCCCGGGTCGATGTCGTCATCACCCTCTCGGGCATCTTCCGCGACCTGCTGCCCCTGCAGGTCCGCCTGCTCGCCGAAGCCGCGCTGCTGGCCGCCGAGGCCGAGGAGCCGATCGAGCAGAATTTCGTCCGCAAGCATGCCCTGGCCTTCCAGGCCGCGCATGGTGGCGACATGGCCCAGGCCGCGCTCCGCGTCTTTGGCAATGCCGATGGCGCCTATGGCGCCAACGTCAACGAGCTGGTCGGCAGCGGCGCCTGGAACGACGAGGACGAGCTGGCCGACGCCTATGAGAAGCGCAAGGGCTTCGCCTATGGCGCCAACGGCAAGCCGGTGCGCCAGGACGCAGTGCTCGCCCATGTCCTCGCCAGCGTCGAGATCACCTACCAGAACCTCGATTCGGTCGAGCTCGGCATCACCACCGTGGACCACTACTTCGATACGCTCGGCGGCATCACCCGCGCGGTGAAGCGCGCCCGCGGCGCCAGCGCCGCGGTCTATATCGGCGACCAGACCCGCGGCGACGGCACCGTCCGCACCCTGTCCGAACAGGTCTCGCTCGAGACCCGCACCCGCACTCTCAACCCGAAATGGTACGAGGGCATGCTGGCGCACGGCTACGAGGGCGTCCGCCAGATCGAGGCCCAGGTCAGCAACACCCTCGGCTGGTCGGCGACCACCGGGGAAGTCTCCCCCTGGGTCTATCAGCAGATGACCGAGACCTTCGTGCTCGACGCCGCCATGCGCGAACGCCTGGCGACATTGAACCCGACCGCCTCGGCCAAGATCGCCAACCGCCTGCTCGAGGCGCACGACCGGAAATACTGGTCCCCGGACCAATCCGTGCTCGATGCGCTGCGCCAGGCGGGGGAGGAGCTGGAAGACCGGCTCGAAGGAATCAGCGTGGAGATGGCCGCATGAGAATCGAGACGCCCCACGCCGCATTGCACCGCCGCCCGCAGCCTTCGCGGATGGATGGCGACGGCAGCGTGCAGGTCCACCTGGACCCGAACCTGACCATCGGCACCGCCAAGGTCTTCTCGGTCTATGGCAAGGGCGGCATCGGGAAAAGCACCACCAGCTCCAACCTTTCGGTCGCCTTCAGCAAGCTCGGCAAGCGGGTGCTGCAGATCGGCTGCGACCCGAAGCACGACAGCACCTTCACCCTGACCAAGTCGCTGATCCCGACCGTCATCGACGTGCTGGAAGGCGTGGACTTCCACTCCGAGGAACTCCGCACCGAGGATTTCGTCTTCGAGGGCTACAACGGCGTCATGTGCGTCGAGGCCGGCGGCCCGCCGGCCGGGACCGGCTGCGGCGGCTATGTCGTCGGCCAGACGGTGAAGCTGCTGAAGGAGCACCACCTGCTGGAAGACACCGATGTGGTGATCTTCGACGTCCTCGGCGACGTGGTCTGCGGCGGCTTCGCCGCGCCGCTGCAGCACGCCGACCGCGGCATCATCGTCGCCGCCAACGACTTCGACAGCATCTTCGCGATGAACCGCATCGTCGCCGCCATCAAGGCGAAGTCGAAGAACTACGACGTCCGGCTCGGCGGCGTCATCGTCAACCGCAGCAACGGCACCGACCAGATCGACAAATTCAACGCCGCGACCGGCATGCAGACCCTGGCCCACTTCCCCGACCTCGACGTCATCCGCCGCTCCCGCCTGAAGAAGTCCACCCTCTTCGAGATGGACCCGACGCCGGAGCTGATCGCGGTGCAGAACGAGTACCTCCGCCTCGCGGCCAATCTCTGGGCGGGGACGCCGGCGCTCGGCGCCTCGCCCATGAAGGACCGCGACATCTTCGACCTGCTGGGGTTCGACTGATGCCGACGCAGACCTACGCGCATCGCCGCGGCCAATTGGAGACCTACTTCGACCGCACCGCGGTCGAGGCCTGGATGCGCCTCACCTCTACCGCGCCGGTCGGCCGCATCCGTGCGACGGTCCGGGCCGGGCGGGACGCGATGCGCGCGACGCTGCTCTCCTACCTGCCGGATGACCTGACCGGCCGCCGCATCCTCGATGCCGGCTGCGGCACCGGCGCCCTGGCGCTGGAAGCCGCCCGCCGCGGCGCCCATGTCACCGCCATCGACCTCTCGCCCAAGCTGGTCGGCCTCGCCGCCGAACGCGCCGCCGGCCAGTTCGGCGCCGGCCATGTCGATTTCCGCACCGGCGACATGCAGGACCCGGCCTTGGGCGAATTCGACCATGTCGTCGCCATGGACAGCCTGATCCACTACCGCCCCGGCGACGTGGTGAAGGTGCTCGCCGGCCTCGCCGCCCGCACCCGCCACTCCATGCTGCTGACCTTCGCCCCGCGCACGCCGCTGCTGACGATGATGCATACCGTCGGCCTGCTGTTCCCGCGCAGCGACCGGGCGCCCGCCATCGTGCCGATCGGCGAGCGCCACCTCGCCCGCCTCATCGGCACGCAGGTCGTAGGGTGGCAGTCCGGCCGTACCCATCGCATCGCCAGCGGCTTCTATACCTCCCAGGCGCTGGAGGTCCGCCGCGCATGAAGCTCTCCCGCGCCTGGATGAAGCTCGGCCCGGAGCTGCTGCCCTTCGCCGATGCGGCGTCGGACAGCCTGCCGCTCGGCCGCCTCCTGCGCCTGTCGCTGTTCCAGGTCTCGATCGGCATGGTCAGCGTGCTGCTGATCGGTACGCTCAACCGGGTGATGATCGTGGAGCTGCTGGTGCCGACCTGGATGGTCGCGCTGATGCTCGCCCTGCCGCTGGTCTTCGCCCCGCTGCGGGCGCTGATCGGCTTCCGCTCGGACCAGCACAAGTCCGTCCTCGGCTGGCGCCGGGTGCCCTATATTTGGATGGGCTCCGTGGTGATGTTCGGCGGGCTGTCGATGATGCCCTTCGCCCTCATCCTGCTTTCGGGCGACAGCACCGCGCCGCCCATCGTCAACCAGCTCATCGCCGGCGTCTGCTTCCTCATCGTCGGCGCCGGGCTGCACACGACGCAGACCGTCGGCCTGGCGCTGGCGACCGACCTTTCCCCGCAGGAGAACCAGCCGCGGGTGGTGGCCCTGCTCTCGGTGATGCTGCTGCTCAGCATGCTCGTCACCGCGCTGGTCTATGGCGCCCTGCTGTCGAACTTCAGCCAGCTCCGGCTCATCCAAGTCATCCAGGGCACGGCGCTGGTCTCGATCATCCTGAACCTGGTCGCCGTCTGGAAGCAGGAGGCCCGCAACCCGGAAGCCACCCGCCCGGACCGCGAGCGCCCGGCCTTCCAGGAAGCCTGGAACAGCCTCCGCCGCCAGGGCCCCTGGGTCCGCCGCCTCACCGCCGTCGGCTTCGGCAGCTTCGCCTTCGCCATGCAGGACGTGCTGCTGGAACCCTATGGCGGCCAGATCCTGCGCCTGTCCGTCGCGCAGACCACGCTGCTTACCGCGCTGTTCGCGGCCGGCGGCATCACCGGCTTCATCCGCGCCGCCACCGTCATCGGCCGCGGCGGGGACGCGCATCGCGTCGCCGGCCATGGCGCCCTGTGCGGCGCCTTCGGTCTCGCCGCGGTCATCTTCGCCGCGCCCTTCGAGAGCGGCGCGGTCTTCGCCGTCGGCACCGGGCTGATCGGCTTCGGCGCCGGCCTGTTCGCCCATGCGACGCTCACCGCCTGCATGCGGGCGGCACCCGCCGAGCAGGTGGGCCTGGCGCTCGGCGCCTGGGGCTCGGTGCAGGCGACGGCGGCGGGCAGCGCCATCGCCTTCGGCGGCATCCTCCGGGACCTCATCTCGCATGTGGCGGAGGCGGGCCGGCTCGGCCCGGCGCTGGCCGGCCCCGTCACCGGCTATGGCGCCGTCTATCTCATCGAGATCGCCCTGCTGTTTGCCACCATCGCCGTCATCGGGCCGCTGGTGCGCAGCACGATCCCAACCTTTCCAAACTCGGCCTTTCAGAACAACGACCGGATCGGGCTCGCCCGGCCGGCCCACTCACCATAGCGCGGGGGAGAAAGCGCCATGCAATCGGACACCATCAACACCCATTTCGATCTCGCCCTTGTCTCGCTCTATGTCTTCTGGGTGGCCTTCGCCGCGCTGATCTACTACCTGGTGCGCGAGAGCCGCCGCGAAGGCTTCCCGCTGCTGAACGAGGTCCGGGGCGAGCTCGTCGTCCGGGCCCCCTATACCCCGCCGGCGCCGAAGTCCTTCCTCACCGCGCATCACGGCCGCATCGTGCCGCATACGCCGGAACGCGACCTCACCGGCCTGCTGAGCCCGCAGAGCCTGCTGCCCGGCGCGCCGCTCCAGCCGCTCGGCAACCCGATGGCCGATGGCGTCGGCCCCGCCTCCTATGCTTTGCGCGCCGACGTGCCGGACATGACCTTCGACGACAACACGCCGAAGATCGTCCCGCTGCGCACCGCCCCGGCCTATTCCATCGCCGAGGAAGACCCCAACCCGGTCGGCTTCTCCGTCGTCACCGCGGATGGCATCGTCGCCGGCACCATCGTCGATGCCTGGGTCGATCGCTCCGACATGCTGATCCGCTATCTCGAGGCCGATTCCGAGGGGACCGCCGGCACGCGCCGCGTCGTCTTCCCGATGTTCCTCGCCACCATCAACGCCCGGCTGCGCCAGGTGAACGTCGTCAGCGTCATGGCCCACCACTTCCTCGATGCGCCGGGCCTGCAGAATGCCGAGACCATCACCCTGCGGGAGGAGGACCGGATCAGCGGCTACTTCGCCGGCGGCCATATGTACGCCACGCCCGACCGCTTCGGTCCCGTGCTGTGAGGGAGCACGAGAACGAACCGGTCTGGGGCCTGCCGGAGGTACCGCCCGAGGGCGAGCAGATCCTCTGGCAGGGCAAGCCGGACTGGCGCAGCCTCGCCCGCCGGGCGCTGCACCTGCCGCTGCTGGCCGGCTACTTCGCGCTGCTGCTCGGCATCCATGCGATCTCGGCGATGCTGAACGGCGTGCATCCCCTGCCGGCGGTGATGAATGCGCTGTGGTTCGCGCCCTTCGCGCTGGTCACCCTGGCCCTGGTGCTGCTGATCGCCTGGCTCGCGGCGCGCAGCACCGCCTATACCGTCACCAATCGTCGGCTGGTGATGCGCCTCGGCGTCGCGCTGCCGATCACCGCGAACCTGCCCTTCAAGGTGATCCAGTCGGCCGATGTCACGCTGAACCCCGGTGGCAGCGGCGACATCAGCCTGTCCCTGATCGCCACGCAGAAGATCTCCTACCTGTTCTTCTGGCCGCATGTCCGCCCCTGGCACTTCCGCCGCGCGCAGCCGACGCTCCGCAGCATCCCGGAGGTCGCTGCCGTCGCGCAGCTGCTTTCCCGTGCACTTGCCGCCGAAGCCGCCATGCCGGTCCTGCCGATGCCCAGCTCCATCCGCGCCGGTGCCGCCGGCGAGGCCCAGCAGCACCCCGCCGCCGCCTGAGGACCCCATGCGCCAGCCCGCCGGTCACCCCACCCCCTCCCGTCCCATCCTGCGCCCCCGGGCACCGCTGATCGGTATCGGCATCCTGGGATTGATCGTGCTCGGCGTGGCGCTCGGCCGCATCGCCGGCTTCGGCACGCCGGTCCCGCCGGCCGGCCTGCCGCTCGCCGCCCGCACCCTCACCTTCGAGGATCGCGCCGATGGCAGCATCCTGGTGCGCGATCCGAATGCAGGCGCCGCGGTGACCGAATTGGAGCCCGGCTCCAACGCCTTCATCCGCGGCACCCTGCGCGCCCTGGTGCGGGAGCGGAAGCTGAACGAGATCGGTCTGGGCAGCGAGTTCCGCCTCGCCGCCTGGCCCGACGGCCGGCTGACGCTGACGGACCCGAGCACCGGCAGAATGCTCGGGCTCGACGCTTTTGGCTCCACCAACCGCGAAGCTTTCGCTAGGCTCCTCACCATCAGGGAGGGAGCCCAATGAGCATGCCAGCAACCGGCCTCATGGCCTGGCTCGGCGGCCGTCGCACCGAAGACGTCGCCTGCACCGTCGATATCGAGCAGACCTTTGACAGCCTGCATGCCCATGCCATCCCGGAAGGCGTCATGCTGCGCCCCGGCGACCGCGTGGTGGTGCATGGCGCGCCCGCCGGCATCGGCTACAACGAGGCGGTCAGCTTCCAGTGCCGCGCCACGGTCATCCGCGCCGGCTGGCTCGAACGCGCCTGGGTCGAGTTCGTCGCCATCCTGGAACTCACCGAACTCTATCATTGCGGCTTCGAGCCCAAGGAAGCGCCATGAACGCCGTCACGCCACGCCGGCCGCTGAACGACACCACGCGCCAGGCGACCTCCGAGACCGTCCTCAGCCCCCGCTTCTACACGACCGATTTCGCCGCCATGGACCGGATCGACGTGAGCTCGGTGCGCGCCGAGTGGGACGCCATGATGGCGGAATTCCACCAGGACCTGAACAAGGGCCACTTCGTCCGCACCGAGGCCTTCGACGAGTTCCGTCTCGAGGCCCTGCCGGAGCCGCTGCAGAAGGAGCTGGTGGAGTTCCTCGTCAGCTCCGTCACCGCCGAATTCTCCGGCTGCGTGCTTTATGCCGAGATCCGCAAGCGGGTGACCAACCCGGACATGAAGGACATCTTCGCCGTCATGTCGCGCGACGAGGCCCGGCACGCCGGCTTCATCAACGACGCGCTGAAGGATATCGGGATCGGCGTCGATCTCGGCTTCCTGACCAAGGCGAAGAAGTACCACTACTTTCAGCCGAAGTTCATCTTCTACGCCACCTACCTCAGCGAGAAGATCGGCTATGCCCGCTACATCACCATCTTCCGCCAGTTCGAGCGGCATCCGGAGCTGCGCTTCCACCCGATCTTCATGTGGTTCGAGAAGTGGTGCAACGACGAGTTCCGCCATGGCGAGGCCTTCGCCCTGCTCATGCGCGCCAATCCCTACCTGCTGGAGGGCGGCAACAAGCTCTGGGTGAAATTCTTCCAGCTCGCCGTCTATGCCACCATGTATGTGCGCGATCATGACCGGCCCGAATTCCACAAGGCCCTGGGCATGACGCCGACCGACTACGACTACAAGGTCTTCGAGACCTGCACTGAGATCTGCAAGCAGGTCTTCCCCGTCACGCTGGATACCGACCATCCGGCGATGCGGCGCGGCCTCGACCGGCTCTGGCGCCTCAGCAGCAGGATCGCCGCGGCCAAGGCGCAGGGCGGCATCGCCGGCGGTGCCAAGCGGCTGGGCTATAGCGTCGCCGCGGCGGCGACCTTTGCCCGGCTGTACCTGCTGCCCGGCAAGCATGCCCCGCTGCCGGCGGAAATCCGCATGGCGCCGGCCTGGTAGGAGGCCGCACCGCGCCATGGCCGACTACGGCTTCCCCACCCTGTTCGCGCTGTTCATCTGGTGGTTCAGCACCGGCGCGATCATCTGGCTGGACGGTCTGCCGGCGCGGACCTATCGCTGGAGCATGCTCGGCGCCTCCGCCGTGCTGGTGGCGGGGTTGTACGGCCTGGCGGCGAGCAGCGCCGATGCCTCGCCGATCGGTGCCTATTGCGCCTTCTCCTGCGGGTTGCTCGCCTGGGCCTGGCAGGAGATGGCCTTCCTGATGGGCTTCGCCACCGGCCCGCAGCGGGACCGCTGCCCGGAAGGCTGCACCGGCTGGCCGCGCTTCCGCCTGGCGGTGATGACGATCCTCTACCATGAGCTCGCCATCATCGTGGGCGCCGTCGCGGTGGTCTGGGTCACCTGGGGCCAGCCGAACCAGATCGGCACCTATACCTACCTGCTGCTCTGGGGCATGCGGCAATCGGCCAAGCTGAACGTCTTCCTCGGCGCGCGGAACCTGAACGAACAGTTCCTGCCGCCGCACCTGCGCTACCTCGGCAGCTTCTTCGCCCGCAAGCCGATGAACCTGCTGTTCCCGGTCTCGGTGACGCTCGGCACCCTGCTGTGTGCCTGGTTCTTCCACCGGGCGCTGGGCGTCGGCGCCGATGATTTCCAGGCGGCCGGCTTCACCTTCCTCGGCGTGCTGACCGCGCTTGCCATCCTCGAACACTGGTTCCTGGTGCTGCCGATCCCGGCCGAGGCGCTGTGGAACTGGTCCATGAAATCCCGCGCGACGCCGGCCGCCCAGGCCGCTCCGCCGGGCACCGATACAACCGCCGTGCCGGGGCCGCTGCATGCGCTGCGTCCCGTCGCGTGACTGACAGCAAGGCCCCATGGGGCCGGAGGGAGGGGACAATGAACTACGAAGCATTCTTCCGGAAGCAGATCGGCGCCCTCCACCGCGAAGGCCGCTACCGGGTCTTCGCCGACCTCGAACGCCAGGCCGGCTCCTTCCCCTATGCCACGCACCACCGCCCGCGCGGCAACCAGCAGGTCACTGTCTGGTGCTCCAACGACTACCTCGGCATGGGTCAGCACCCCAAGGTGCTGGAAGCGATGCATGAGGCGCTGGACAAATGCGGCGCCGGGGCAGGGGGCACCCGCAACATCGCCGGCACCAACCACTACCACGTCATGCTGGAGGCCGAGCTCGCCGACCTGCACGGCACCGAGGCGGCGCTGCTGTTCAACAGCGGCTACATGTCCAACTGGGCCAGCCTCTCGACGCTGGCCTCCCGCATGCCGGGCTGCGTCATCATCTCCGATGAGATGAACCACGCCTCGATGATCGAGGGCATCCGCCACAGCCGCGCCGAGCGCCGCGTCTTCGCCCACAACGATCCCGAGGACCTGCGCCGCATCCTGTCCGAGCTCTCGCCGGACGTGCCCAAGCTGGTGGCCTTCGAATCCGTCTATTCGATGGATGGCGACATCGCCCCGATCGCCGCCATCTGCGACGTCGCCGAGGAATTCGGCGCCATGACCTATATCGACGAGGTCCATGCCGTCGGCCTCTATGGCGAGCGCGGCGGCGGCATCACCGAACGTGACGGCGTCGCTCACCGCCTGACGGTCATCGAGGGCACACTAGCAAAAGCCTTCGGCGTGGTCGGCGGCTATATCGCCGGCTCGGCCGCCATGTGCGACTTCGTCCGCAGCTATGCCTCCGGCTTCATCTTCACCACGGCCATCCCGCCCGCGGTCGCCGCCGGCGTGGTCGCCAGCATCCGCCACCTCAAGCAGAGCAACGTCGAGCGCGAGGGCCTGCATGCCCGCGCCGCCGAGGTCCGCCGCCGGCTGGACGCGGCCGGTGTCCCCCACCTCGACAATCCCAGCCACATCGTCCCGGTGATGGTGCGGGACCCGGTGGTCTGCAAGCAGATCAGCGACCTGCTGCTGGACCACTACGGAATCTACGTCCAGCCGATCAACTACCCAACCGTGCCGCGTGGCACGGAACGCCTGCGCATCACCCCTGGCCCGCTGCACACGGCTGCCGACATCGACCATCTGGTGGAGGCGCTCTCGAGCATCTGGTCCCAGTTCAGCCTCCAGCGGGCAGCGTGAACACCTCGCGCATTGCAAGGAAGTTAGCTTGCCGGAGATTGGCAAAACCGAAACCATGCCCAGCCTATGGGCGTTGGCTGAATGACGGAGGCACTCAAGCTTATGGACGAACAGAACTTCCGCAAGACCCGCCGCGCGGCATTGCAGGCCGCTGGCCTCGCGGCTCTCGCCCCTCTCGCCATCCCGCACCGGGCCAAGGCCCAGGACAAGCTCGCCCCGGAAATGGTCATGTACCAGGGCACGCCGAAGGACGGCCAGCATTGCAGCGGCTGCCTGCATTTCCAGGCACCCAATGCCTGCGCCATCGTCTCCGGCAACATCAGCCCGGACGGCTGGTGCGCGGTCTGGGCCGCCAAGCCCACCTAACCTGCGCGACGGGGCTGTCGCGGCCGGGTCCTGAGGCCCGGCTGTGCGCCTTCTTCGATCTGGCTGCATTCAAGCGCCGCATGACCCCATCGAAACCCGGGGGGCCGGCATGACCGCGCGTCTCGCCTTTCCCTTCTCCGCCATCGTCGGGCAGGAGGAGATGAAGCTTGCCATCCTGGTCGCCGCGGTCGATCCCGGCATCGGCGGCGTCCTCGTCTTCGGCGACCGCGGCACCGGCAAGTCCACCGCCGTCCGCGCCCTGGCCGCGCTGCTGCCCGATATCGCCGTGGTCGATGGCTGCCCCTATCGCTGCGACCCCGCCGATGACCGCGCCCTCTGCACCGACTGCCGCAGCCGCCGCGCCGCCGGCCCGCTGCCGCACCACCTCGCCGCGGTTCCCGTGGTGGATCTCCCCCTCGGCGCCACCGAGGACCGCGTGGTCGGCGCCCTCGATATCCAGCGCGCCCTGGCCCATGGCGAGAAATCCTTCGAGCCCGGCCTGCTGGCCCGCGCCAACCGCGGCTTCCTCTACATCGACGAGGCGAACCTGCTGGAGGACCATCTGGTCGACCTCCTGCTCGACGTCGCCGCCTCCGGCGAGAACGTGGTCGAGCGCGAGGGCCTCAGCATCCGCCACCCCGCCCGCTTCGTCCTGGTTGGCTCCGGCAATCCGGAGGAAGGCGAGCTGCGCCCGCAGTTGCTGGACCGCTTCGGCCTCTCGGTCGAGGTCGCCACCCCGCAGGACCTGCCCAGCCGCATCGAGGTCATCCGCCGCCGCGACCGCTTCGACCGCGACCCCGCGGCCTTCGCCGCCGACTGGGCGGATGCCGAGGGCGCGTTGCGGGGCCGCATCCTCGCCGCCCGCGGCCGCCTCGCCGCCATCGAGGTGCCGGATGCCGCGCTGGAGCGCGCCGCCCGGCTCTGCATGGCCCTCGGCACCGACGGGCTGCGCGGCGAGCTGACCCTGATCCGCGCCGCCCGGGCGCTGACCGCCTTCGAGGGCGGCGCCGCGGTGGACGATGCCGCGCTCCGCCGCGTCGCCCCGCCGGCGCTGCGCCACCGCCTGCGCCGCAACCCGCTGGACGAGGCGGTCTCCACCACCCGGGTCGAGCGCGCCATCCAGGAATTGTTCGGCGTGTGATGGACGCCGCCCCACCCCCAGCGAGGGACATCTGGGGCGACGCCCTGCTGGCCGCCACCCTGCTGGCCTTGGACCCGCCGGGCCTCGGCGGCGCCAGCCTGCATGCCATGCCCGGCCCGGTGCGGGACCGCTGGCTGGAAGCGCTCCGCGCCCTGCTGCCGGAGGGCACCCCCTGGCGCCGCCTGCCGCTGGAGATCGCCGACGGCCGGCTGCTCGGCGGCCTCGACCTTACCGCCACCCTCCGCGCCGGCCGCCCCGTCGCCGAACGCGGCCTGCTGGCCGAGGCCGATGGCGGCATCCTGCTGCTCGCCATGGCCGAGCGCCTGCCCGCCGGCACCGCCGCCCGGCTCACCGCCGTGCAGGATCGCGGCGAGGTCGTCACCGAGCGCGACGGCCTCGCCCTCCGCTCCCCCGCCCGCCTCGGCCTGGTGGCGCTGGACGAGGGGATCGAGGAAGCCCCGCCCGCCGCGCTGCTCGACCGCCTGGCCTTCCGCCTGGACCTGGCCAGCCTCCGCGCCGCCGACTGTCCCTTGCCACCGCCGACGGCACTGGCGGAGGCCCGGGCACGCCTCCCCGCCATCCAGGCCGGTGCCGACGTGCTGGAGGCCCTCTGCGGCACCGCCCAGGCGCTCGGCATCGCCTCCCTCCGCGCCCCGCTGCTCGCCCTGCGGACCGCCCGCGCCGCCGCTGCCCTGGCCGGCCGGGACCGCATCACCGAGGAGGACGCCGCCCTGGCCGCCCGCCTGGTCCTCGGCCCCCGATGCCGTCACCTTCCAGAACAACCTGATGACCACCTACAACATCTTCAGCGCCGCGACCCTGCTGGGGC
>NZ_CEEDBP010000017.1:0-120164 GCF_979252845.1 Belnapia sp. AC561 | reverse complement strand
CGCAAGCAGGATCGATGACCTGCTGCCGTGGAACCTCAGACCAGATGGTCAAGCCGTGGTGATAGGCTGACGCTTACTGCCGAGGAGGCCCTCGCGCTGCATCTCAGCGGCATGCGCAAGGATGGCGACCGGATTCTGGAACCCACTCCGCTTGATGAGGTCCGGGCCGATCCGGACGTGACCGAGGCGGCGCGCATCCTGGTCCGGGCCGATCTCCCGGCCGGGCGGTGCGCATCAACGTGACGATGGACGAGACCTTGCTCTCGGCCGCCGACGCTGCCGCGACGAGGCTCGGGCAGTCGCGCTCGGGCTTTCTCGCGCAGGCGGTGCAGCCCTCTGCGCGCTGGGTAGCGGTGCCCACGGACGACGCTGCCGCTTGGCGGGTCGGATTTAACGACCGCCGCGACCGTCTCGCCGCCACGGCACCGAATCCCCCCAACGCGGGCCTGGAAGCCCTTCGACCAGCTCGTGGCATGAGCCGAGGACCGCTTCGGCCGCGGCGCATCGGCCGGGGCAATCCGAGCGGCGATGGACGACCCCGACCACGCGGCTCTCGCCCTTGGTCGTCCCGCGCTGGGATGCAGGAGTTCCTTGTCCTCAGGCACTGAGGCAACCCCGGCGAGGTCATGCGGGCAAAGCCTCGATCGGCTTCGGACATGTGGCTCCCGATGAAGCGGATACCCATCGAGCGGCGACTGCCGCAGCGGCGAGATCGCTGGGAAAAGTGGTCAGGCGAGTGGCAGTTGCCAGTCAGGGGTTACCATTGGAAATGGTGACGCATCGGACCTGTGGCTCAATCGCACTGTCCATAGCCGGGGCCTGATCGTGTTCAGGCCGTTACCTCGTCGCAGACCTTGGCAGAGGCACTCATCGCCTTGGAGATTGGGGCCTGAGGCGTCCGCCATCCACGCCGACCGAGCAGCACCAGCATCTTGTTGCCGACAGTCCAGGCCTCTTCCGCCGAGCGGTAGCTGCGGCTCGACCGATGCAAAGCGTCCGGTCGGTTGCTTTCGTAGATTGCCCAGATCCAAGGCCTTGGCAGGCGCCCGGCCCGCTCCGCCCTGACAATGACTTCGTGGGGGTGGGTGCCTCCAGCCGGAGGGTCACTTTGCAACAGGCTCATCGTGCCGGCATTCTCTCTTCTTGGACAGACTTCGATCGACGAGACAGGATCATCGCAGCCGCGATCCGATGGCAAGGACCCAAAGGCGATATTTCCGGCACTTTTCGGCCTTGTTCCGGAGGTTTGATCGGTGCCCTGACCATGGAGCTTGCTGCTTCGTCGGGTCCAGACTGGCTGCCCTTGCGGCAACTGGTTCCTCCGTCCCTGCCGGCCGCTGCGTCGGGCCTCTACGAGACGGCGTTGCGCCAAAGTCTGGATGATCGATCGTCAGCACATCCTGAGGTCATGGGTACCTGCTCTGGTGCATAACAGCCGCAATTGTGCGCCAGTGACTAAATGCCCGTGACGGCATCGTGCCGCCTGAATTTGTGAAGCATGCGCGACGCAGTCTGCCAGCTGGTTTCCTTATGGCCGGCATTAAGCCTGAGTTTATCTGACAAGAGCAGACATGGGACATATCGGTAAGGCTTCGGCCTATGCGGTTTTGGAAAGGAATAGCTTTGGCTGCATCCTGTCCGTGCCGCTCTGGGCGTTGATCTACTGGAGTACCCATTCCCTCTCACTGAGCGTGAGCCCCA
This sequence comes from Belnapia sp. AC561, assembly GCF_979252845.1. Taxonomy (NCBI): domain Bacteria; kingdom Pseudomonadati; phylum Pseudomonadota; class Alphaproteobacteria; order Acetobacterales; family Roseomonadaceae; genus Belnapia; species Belnapia sp. AC561. The sequence continues at coordinate 118,463 of NZ_CEEDBP010000017.1, read as the reverse complement.
CGCCCCGAGAAGGCACGAGCCCCTCCAACTTTGAAACCTGGAAAGTTTTCGCTGCGTTGATAACGGACGCAGCAAGGGGTCGATGATGGCAAACCTTCCGAAAAAGGGCACCAGGGTGACATGGGGCACGGCCCAGGGTGAGACCGAAGGCACGGTCGAGAAAACCGTGACGAAGACCACGAAGATCAAGGGCCATACCGCAAAGGCGACGAAGGAGGAGCCGCAGGTGGTGGTTAAAAGCAGCAAATCCGGAAAACCTGCGATCCATAAGCCGGGAGAGCTCAAAAAAATCTGACCTGGATTGATGGCAATAATCTTGTGAGGTTCCTTTCCAATGGGAGAATTTTTATGGGATAATATAGCAAGCAAACCAGAGGAGTTTTTGGTGACCATTCGTACCAGCACCCACAAGCCATCCACCGCGCAGACGAAAATGTCCGAGCAGGATAGCCCGGAAGCCGATCTTACCCGCGGCGGACAAGCGGATCCGGCTTTTCTGCAGGCGCTGGAATCCTTGACGGTTCCGGAGCTGAACCAGGTGCTGAAACGGGCGCAGTCCCTGCGGGATGGTAAGCTCGATAGCGCCAAGCAGGACTTCGTGGCCCGCATGAAGGCCGAAGGCGAGCAGCTCGGCCTCAATCTCGACTCGCTGTTCGGTGGCGCTGTTCCGGCCAAGCGTGGTCGCAAGCCCGCGGGCGAGCCGAAGAGTGAGCGCCCACCGGTACTGGCGAAGTACCGCAGCCCGACCGGGGATGAGTGGTCGGGTCGGGGGCGCATGCCGAAGTGGCTGCAGGCCGAAGAGGCCGAAGGCAGGAGCCGCGACGAGTTCCTGATCGACAGGCCGGCCTAACAGCGGCGCGGTTCCTCATCCCGGCCTCAGGCCTCCTCGTCGGACTGGTCCCGGGCGTTGTCCCAGACCATCCGCGAGGTGTTGTTGGGCCAAAGCTCAGCCGGCCGGGGATAGCCCAGCGCGACCTCGTCGAAGCGGTTACGGGCTTGGCGCATGACGGCGGCGAGGTCGGCGCGGAGCGGGTGGCCGGAGTAGCCCTCGGGGTTGTCCAGGCCGGCGTCGCGGGCAGCCTGCTTGACCAGCCGCCAGACCGCCTTGTCGGTTAGGGCCAAGCCGGAGAGCCGGACGGCCTTGATCAGCCAACAATGACCGGCAGCGCCGCATCCGAGGCGCCGCCAGTGCGATCGCCGCCGCCTTGGCGAAAGCCCAGCCGAGCGTCGATCGTCCAGGCCGGGCAGAGCCCGGGCTCCCCTGGGCCCGGGCTCCCTGGGGTTGGCCCAGAGGGCGATGGTCCGGCCGGCGCCGCGCTGGTCGGTCTTGGAGCGACGGATCAGCAGGCGGAGGCCACGCTTCGGCACCAGCTCGATATCGTTGAGCGTCAGCCCGACCAGCGCCGAGCGGGGCCTCCGGTCCCGTCCGGGTTGCCAGCATCCGCCGCAGCGCCTCCGGCCCGGCGGCGGTGGCCTGCCTGCTGGGCGGCTGCCTTTGGTGCGGGCAATGCCCTCGAGCAGCACGACCAGGCGGGGGTGGCGGAGGTCAGGACGGTGCCGGGCAGGTGATGACGTCTAACAACTCGCGGTCACAACGCCGCTTGCCTGTCTTGGTATCCAGATAATGATGGGACAACCGCGGATTGCCGTATTAAGCGGTAAATGTCACATAAATAGGACTGCCGAGGTGAGCTTGAGTAATCCGCAGGGTACGCCGCAGAGCCTGCGCGCTACCGCCATCGATCGCCATGTAGGCCTCCGCATTCGCGAGCGCCGGAGCATGATGGGGCTGTCTCAGCAGCAACTCGCTCGCATCATTGGTGTGACCTATCAGCAGGCCCACAAGTACGAGCGCGGTCTTAACCGCGTCTCCGCCGGCCGGCTGTTCGAAATCGCCCAGGCATTGGCCGTGGGGCCATCCTGGTTTTTCGAAGGTCTGCCCATGCAGGACGAGAAGGCTTACACGCTGGCCCCACGGCAGCGCCTCTCGCTCGAGCTTATGCGCAACTTCTCGCTGATCCGGGATGAGAAACATCAGGATGCCTTGAGCCAAATGGCCCGTTCGCTGGCTAAACAGGTGGCGCCCGAGGAAGCTCCGGAGGCGACAGGCCAATGAAGCAGCAGCGCTTGGTCGTGGGCGTCCAACGGGGCCCTCGGTCCTGGCCCGGACGCGCATGGCACAAGCGATGCTCCAAGCAGCATGACGAGACCTGGGCGGCGGAGGCTCGAGCGTACGATCGAGCATAGTTCGAGGCTAGCGCCGGCTATTTCCCTCCGCAGAGCAGGATCGACGGCAGGAATGGAGCGGGAAAAGCGGCATCGCCGACACTCCTGGAGAATAACGACCGATATCAAGGGCTTGACGCGGTATTGACGGTACCGAATAGGTTGCCGCGCCTTCATGACGGCAGCAGCCGGATTGCCGCAGTACGAGCCCGGCATGGCAGGCTCCGCATGTCTACCGGCAATATCGGGCCGGGGCAGGGGACCCAGCGCCATCACCACCCACTCGGCCACCACACCGGTCAGCAATAGTCGGCGCATACCCGCCGCGCCTATGCCACTGACAGGCAGGCTTTTCCTCAGGTGGTGCGCAGCCGCCAGGTAGCCGGCGCTGCCGGCCACGCCCGCCACCGTCACCAGGCACCTGGCCAGCTTGGCTGGACGGCTGCCCTCGCACCGGCAGACACCGATTGGCTATGCAACACCCTTGGCATCAGCGGCGCCATCGAGGCCGTGGGACGCTTCCAGACCACCGCCAAGGGGGAGTGGGATCATCCCTTGGCAGCGTGACCTGCATCGAATGAAGGAGGACTGGTTCCCGCCCATGGCCGCCCCCGCCGACGGGATGCGGGCCATCAGCCTGGCCGGATGCCGGTACGTTCCTGAGCGCCCGCACTATTCGATCAGAACACCGGCTGCACCTTGACCAGCCTCCCGGCTCCAACTGAAAGTGGTGCGATGACAGCGCAAACCCCGTTTCCGATTAGCCGCTTTCCGGTGCCCACGCTGGAGGAAATGCCGGAGGACATCCGCGAGCGGCTGCTCACGGTGCAGGAGAAGGCCGGCTTCATTCCGAACGTCTTCCTTGTCCTCGCGCATCGGCCCGATGAGTTCCGCGCCTTCATGGCCTACCACGACGCCCTCATGGACACGCCCGGCGTGCTGAGCAAGGCGGAGCGCGAGATGATCGTGGTGGCGACCAGCAATGCGAACCAGTGCCAGTACTGCGTCGTCGCGCATGGCGCGATCCTGCGCATCCGGGCAAAGAATCCGCTGATCTCCGACCAGATCGCCATCAACTATCGCAAGGCCGACATCACGCCGCGGCAGAGGGCAATGCTCGACTTCGCCATAAAGGTCGCCTTCGAGGCTTATGACGTGGGCGATGACGACCTTGCCACCCTCGCGCGGCACGGCTTCGGTAAAGAAGAGGCATGGGATATCGCAGCGATCGCGGCGTTCTTCGGAATGTCAAACCGACTGGCCAACGTCACCAGCATGCGGCCAAACGACGAATTCTACACCATGGGCCGATAGACTATCGCCGACCGCTGGCACGCGGACCTGCAGCGTATCCTGGTGAGCAGCACTGCCTACCAGTAGTCTGACAAGCGCCGCATTCTGCTCGACTGCGGACTCGCTCGAAGGCAGTTCGGCTCGCAAACAAGACATTACGAGAGCCATTATCCAGGTGGCAATGTCACTTGGACGGATGTTGTGGGAACGATTGCTGGGAGTTGCACACGTCACAGTACGGCAGTGGCTGCAGCAACGGTCGACGTCGGCAAACACCCTGGCTTTCAAACCAGCACCGGCAAGGGGGCGCAGCGATACGGCATCTCGTCTTCCGACGAAGCTTGGGACCCTCGCGTTACGTGCGTTCAGCGATTTGACACCCGTCGAATGCTACCCTCACCCTCCCGCCAAAGGCGGAGGACCCATTCGCCAAGTCCGGGCATGACGACGAGAGGGGAATGGGCGCATGTTTGCCTGGCTACGCGATCTCAACGACAAGGAACGGAAGACCATGATCGGCTGCCTCGGCGGCTGGTCGCTCGATGCGCTCGATGTGCAGATATTCAGCTTCGTCATCCCGACGCTTCTGACCCTCTGGGGAATCTCCCGCGGTGACGCCGGCCTGCTGGGCACGGTGACACTACTGGTCTCCGCCTTCGGCGGATGGCTGGCCGGAGCACTTTCCGATCGCTACGGCAGGGTCCGGGTGCTGCAGATCACCATCCTCTGGTATGCGCTCTTCACCTTCCTCTGTGGTTTCGCACAGGACTTCAGTCACCTCTTTATCCTGCGGGCGCTGCAGGGCCTCGGCTTCGGGGCGGAATGGTCGGCGGGCGCGGTGCTGATGGGCGAGGTTATCCGCGATCGCTACCGCGGCCGCGCAGTTGGTTTCGTCCAGAGCGGCTGGGCTGTCGGCTGGGGCGCCGCCGCCCTGCTGTACACCGGGATATTCGCCATGCTGCCGGAAGCACAGGCTTGGCGGGTGATGTTCTGGATCGGCTTGCTGCCGGCGGTCTTGGTCTTCTGGGTTCGCAAGCACGTCGACGAGCCGGACGTCTTCAAGGCCCGCCAGGCCAGCGGTGCGGCCGCCGCCATCTCGCCGTTGACCCAGCTCTTCGTCGTGCTGAAGCCGCCCTATCTCGACACCACCTGGAAAGTGGCCTTGATGGTGACCGGCGCGCAGGGCGGCTCCTATGCCCTGTCCGTTTGGCTGCCGACCTTCCTGCGGACGGAGCGGCACCTCTCGGTACTGAATACCGGCAGCTACCTGCTGGTGCATATCCTTGGTGCCTGGTTCGGCTTTATCGTCGGCGCTTATTTGGCCGATGCCATCGGCCGCAAGCGAACCTTCATGATTTCGGCTCTTGGCGCCGCGCTTTCGGTCGTTGCCTATGTTACGCTGCCGATTTCGGACACCGTCATGCTGCTCCTGGCGGCGCCGCTCGGATTCATCATCTACATGATGTTCTCCGCCATGGGCCCCTTCATGACGGAGCTCTATCCCACGGAGGTGCGCGGAGCCGGACAGGGATTCTGCTATAATGTTGGCCGTGCCCTGGGGGCCCTTTTCCCGGCGCTAGTCGGCTTCCTGTCGCAGCGGCTGCCGCTGGGAACGGCCATCGCCATCTTCGCCTTCGCCGCCTATGGCCTCATGGTGCTGGCGCTGCTCATTCTGCCTGAAACCCGCGGCCGCTCCGTTGCCAATATCGGGACTGCAGATGAGTAGGCGAAGGTAGGGCCGGAAATCGTAGGGCAGGCTCTCGCCAACACTTCGCTGCATTGGCAACAATTTTCGTCGAGCCGAAGCCCCGGCTGATCGTTCAATCAACCGCTCAGATGTCCTGGCGGGGAAATCCGGGCCCGTCAGTCATCAGGCGTCGTAATGCCTCATGGGTCTGTTTTGAGCCTCATGAGGCATCGTCTGCCGAATCGTGTGAATGATTGCTGTATCGACGACAATCCCCACCCGGTCATTGGTCCAACCCAGATATTCAAGCTAAAGCGGGTTGCTGGCAGGCTAGTCAGTGGGTGGTCAGTTCGAATCCGCTTCTCAAGGTCAACCGAGCTGAATTAGGACTTGGCCACCGCGTCGGTGCTGCGCATTCCCACGCCGTCCGACTGTGCCAATAGCGAGTCACAGCCACGAAATTCAGGCTGCGAATTGCAGCAGCCTGACCTCATCCCGGAGCCGCACATCTGGCGCTCGCTTGGTTTTGGCTGATGGCATGCTTTGCAACAATAAATGCAGGAGGGCTGGACATGAGATGCCAGGCTCGCAACCATGTCCCTATCAAAAAAGGAGAGACGGCATGGCGGCCAGCAAGGACGAGATCTTCAACGGACTTCGCAAGATCGATACACCAACCGTCACCAATGTCGTGGCGACCTATCCGAAGAATCCGCTCTGTCTCGGCTTATACAATCCATGGACCGAGAATTGGTACACCGACACCTCGATCCGTTGCATCTATCCGGAAATGGGGCCGGTCATTGGCCACGCCGTTACCTGCGTCTACGGCCTGCCGGACCCCAACTATAGTGGCAGGCTCAGCTTCATGGACGTGATCGACGCGCTCGATGCCATGCCGAAGCCAACCATTCTGGTCATTCAGCAGAAATGGCCACCTGAGCTGATGGCAAAGGCCGGGCTTGCGGGCGAGATCATGGTCACCTCCATGATGTCGGTCGGCTGCATCGGCATGCTCTCGAACGGACCTTCTCGGGACGTCGATGCCATCCGCAAGCTCGGCTTTCAGTTGCTGCTGGGTGGAGTCACCGCCGGGCATGGAGAGATGGCAGTGCAGGCGGTAAACGTGCCGGTCTCAGTTGGCAGCATGGATGTCGCGCCAGGCGAGCTGATCCATATGGACGAGAACGGCGCGGTGAAGTTTCCCGTCGATCGTGCCGCGCAGGTACTCGAAAACGCCGAGAAGATGCTCGCCGGTGAGACGGAGCATTTGGCCCGGCTACGCGCCGCCAAGACGGCGGCGGAGGTGCGGGCAGCCGGCGGAGCCTATATGGCCAAGCCCAAGCCCTGATTGCTTCCAGCGGGGCAAGACTATCGTGTCCCGCCCTTGGCCGTGCCGCAGCACTCGGAATACCTGAGCGCTGCGGCAGGCGACCTGAAACAGCGGGCGCGTCACGACCTGGCATTGGATGGAGAGCGCCATGGCTTTGCTAATCTACGGGCTGGATAACGACGAAGTTGGCACCAAGCAAAGCTGGCGCGATATCTTGGCCGAGCTGCTCCCTGATCTGGAGGTCCGTATCTTCCCCGACGTCGGGAATACGTCCGAGATCATCTACCTTGCCTTCATGCATCCGGATTTTGACGCTCTTCCGCCACTACCGAACCTCAAGGTGATGTTCAGCCGTTCAGCTGGTGTTGAGTCGTTCATCAATCACCCGAAAATGCCGGAGGTGCCGCTCGGCAAAATCGAGCCGTCGGGTGGGGACCCGATGATGACGGAGTATGTCATCATGCATGTGCTGCGGCTGCATCGCGAGATGCCACTGTATCAGCAAGCCCAGGCCAAAGGCGAATGGCTACGCCGGCCTATCGTCAGGCCTGACGCGCGTCGGATCGGCTTCCTCGGCTTCGGGTTGATGGCGAAGGCGCCGGCGCTGATCCTGAAGTCGCTCGGTTTTCCGGTGTCGGCCTGGGTCCGCAACCCGAAGCCGGATGCTGAGATTCCAATCTTCCACGGCCAAGACCAATTCGACGACTTCATCCGGCAGGTTGATATCGCGGTCTGCCTGCTGCCTTTGACCCGCGAGACCGAAGGCATCCTTGGCACCCGCACCTTCAACGTGATGCCGCGCGGTGCCATGCTCATCAACCTTGGGCGCGGCCGTCACGTGGCCAATGCAGAGCTGATCGCAGCGCTCGATTCAGGTCAGCTCTCCTACGCCGCGCTGGACGCGCTGTATCCTGAGCCTTTGCCGCCCGACAGCCCACTATGGCTGCACCCAAAGGTAACGGTGATGCCGCATGTGGCGCGGCGTCCAACGGTGAGGCAGCTCGGTACCGAGATCGCCGCAAATATCAGAAGCGTCGAGACTGGCGGCGGCCTGTTGCAAGAAGTCGATAGGACGTTGGGCTACTGACCAGAGCGGTATCACGGCAGTTTTCTGTCTGATGTCGTGAATTGTGGAGCGGCACGCTGCTGCGCCATGCCAGGGTCAACAGATTTGTCCCGTTGGCGTCCCTCCGGTGATGACCCATCGGCCCGGCCCAAGCGTTGCCGAGGTAGGGACTGCCTCCCGCCTGGGAAATACGATGCCAAAAGCACTGAACGCCGGCACCGCGGCTAAGAGTGATCCAAGCGCTGGGGAGCGAAGGCTGCAGCGGCTCGACACCATCGCGCGCCTGCTCGACAGCCGATGGCGGATACCCGGTATCGGCGTGAGGTTCGGCGCGGATGCCCTGTTGAGCCTGCTGCCGGCCATCGGTCCGATCGCCTCCACCGCGGTCTCGGCCTATCTGATCTGGGAAGCCCGCCGGCTCGGGATCTCGACCGGGATGCTGCTGCGCATGATCGGCAACCTCGGGCTGGACGCGGTGATCAGCGCGGTGCCCCTTGCCGGCTCGGTCGGCGACGTGTTTTTCCGCGCCAATCTGCGCAATATGGCGCTACTGCGCCACCACCTGGAGAAAACGGCTCTGGCCACAGGCGGAGGCGGTCCGGCAGAGTGGGCAGAGGCCGGCTCAGAGTTGAGGTAGGCACCACCGCTATTATCAAACGTGAGTTTGCACCGGATGACGGCTGACGCGTTGCATCATCCGATCGGCACCTCTCGGCCGGGGAGGGCAAAGCCAGTGTCGCTGCTCACGAAGGATGATCTATCCCGGCAGTCTCCCTCTGCCTGGGCTTGCCTCGGCATTCTGGTCGGGGTGATCATTGCCTTCTGGCTCCTCGACAAGCACCAGGCCGCCTATGGCACCCTCGCCGCTCTGGTTGGCTGCCTTGGCCTGATCCTGCCGCCGCGGGAGAGGATGACGGCGCTGTCCTGGCGTATCCGCAGGCTGCCGCGACAACTGGATGCCGTGCCAGTACTGGCGACCTTGCTCTCAAGCCCAGGCTATGGCGTGAACTGGTTCTACGGCGCCAACCCCTATGATGAGGTCGTGCACCTCATCAGCGGCTTGCTGGCCGGTGCCGTGGTCGGGTCGCTGCTGGCGGTCGATGAACGCCCCCGGAAGGCCATCCGGCTTGCCCTGCTCGGCACAGGCTGCGGGATCGCCCTGGGCACCTCCTGGGAAATCTTCGAGTGGGCGACTGGACTGATCGGCGATTGGACCGATACCTGGACTGATATCGCTTTGACGGCCTCCGGCCTCATGCTCGGGACAGCCTTTTGGGGGAGGCAGCGGCAAGGCGGCCCCCTGCCGCTTCGCCGAAGCATGGATGCAATGGGCAGCGACTAGGCACGATATGCTTGTCGCAACCTACAACGTGCATCGTGGGCGGGGACCATTCGGCCTGTTCCGCCCGTCCCGGATCGCTGCCGTGCTCGCCGAAATCAAGCCAGATCTGATTGCGTTGCAGGAAGCCCAACATTACTTGCGTCCCGGCCGGGACATGCTGGATTTCAAGGCCATTCATCAAGAGCTAGGACTCAGCCTGCTTCAGGTGCAGGACTGCCCCGGGCAAAGCGGCTGGCGCAGCAACGTTGTGCTGGTCCGCGACGATGTCAGGATCACCTTTGGCCCCCGTGGCCTGCGGCTTGGCGGCCTCGAGCCGCGCGGCGGCATCGTGGCCGAGCTCGACCTGGGCGAAGGTCCCTTCCGCCTGCTGGCCTGCCATCTCAGCATCGGTGCCACGCGCAGGGGCCTGCAAGCGGCCCGGTTGCTGCAGGCGGTACAGTCCGGGAGCGGGGCGACTCTGCCGACGCTGCTGCTCGGCGACCTGAACGAATGGCGGCAGGATCGGTCTGCCCTGGCCGTGCTCCAGCCCAGCTTCGGCCCGTCCCGCAGCCCGCCGGGCTTTCCTTCCATCCGACCGCTGCTGTCGCTGGACCATATCCTCAGCCAGCCCTCCGACCTGCTGCAAGACTTTGCTGTCCATGACACGCCACTGTCACGGCGCGCCTCGGACCATCTGCCGCTGACGGCTCGATTCGACCTAAAGCGTTTTCCTGCCTGACTGAATCGCTGGTGATTTCACGGGCTGCACGATGGTGGTTCAGTTGTCCCTCCGGCATGAGGGACGATAGGTATGTCCAGGGCGCTGTCGGTCGATTTGCGAGAACGCGTGGTGGCGGCGGTGCGCTTTAGGGTGAGCGCGGCGAGCGCAGTCCGCTGGGCGGCTGGTGCGGGAGGTGGGCTCGGGCGAGCCAGGGCCGCTCGGTGGGGACCGGCGTTCGGCACGGATCGAGGCACATGCGGCGCTGATCCTCCGTCTCGTCGACCGAAGTCGGACAGCACGCTACGGAAGATCCAGGCCGGGTTGGCCAGAGCTCGTGTGTCTGCCGGCATCGGCACGTTGTGGCGCTTCCTCGACCGGCGGCGGATGACGCACAAAAAAGATCGCCCACGCCGCGGAGCAGGACTGCCCGGACGTCCTGAGGCGGCGCTGGGCCTGGTTCGAGGCGCAGCCTGCCGCGACCCGGATCGGCTGGTGTTCATCGATGAACCTGGGCCTCGACCGACATGGCCCGCACCCATGGCCGGGTGCCCAGGGGCGAGCGGCTGCGGGCCGCCACCTTGGCTGACCACGACCTTCGTCGCTGGCCTGTGCAACACGCCGGCATGGTCGCGCCCATGGTGCTCACGGGCCGATCAACGGCTCCCTCTTCCGGGACTACGTGGAGCAGGTGCTGGTATCCGAGTTCCGCCCTGGCGACATCGTCGTGATGGACAACCTCGGCAGCCACAAGGGCGCAGGCGTCAAGGCCACCATCGAGGCCGCAGGCGCCAACCTGCTCACCTCTTGCCCTACAGCCCCGACTTCAACCCAATCGAGCAGGCTTTCGCCAAGCTGAAGACCGCGCTCCGCACAGCGGCCGAGCGCAGCCTCGACGGGCTATGGGCTGCCATCGGCCACATCATCGACACCCTCACCCCAACCGAGTGTGCCAACTACTTCGCCGCCGCCGACTATGGCGCGCAGACTGATGGGAAAACACTCTGGTGCGCTTGGTCAACCTCGACTTGGCACGACGCAGAATAAATTCTGTCGGTCGCCGGATTGTCGACGTAACGTGTACCGCTCCGCAGGGGTAGCGATGTGGTAGCGTTTGACAGCCGCAATCATAAATGCAGCGGAGCCACGATTCAGCGACCGCATTTCAGATGTTCTTGGCCGATGCATTGATTGAGATAGGGGCGGGCATTTCGATCGGAATCGAGGGCATAGTCGGCGAACGACGACTCGTCCAACGAAGCTCTTTGAGCGCCATCGCAGGCTTTTCCAAGAGATGCCATGACAAAATTGCTGCAAGTAGGGTCAGAAGACCTGAGAATAGAAAGAGCGTCAGTGGGCTAAGCCTGAAATCCGCCCGTTCTGCGTAAAATACCACCATTTGTTGGATTGGCCACGCATAAAGATAAATACCATAAGAATAATCATTCTTTATGGGTATGGAAATATAAAAATGCTCGCAGATAAAAATAATCACAAAAGGTATCGTAACCAAATACAAAACTGATCTAACGCTTGAAATGGTAATATCCGGCCCCCACAAAAAAGGAATATTAGAGAGAGTCGACAAAAATAAATCGGATATAATTGGTGCAAACAGAAGAACAAGCACAAAAAAACAAACTTCACCTTGGCGACGCACAGCCAGCTTATCAGCATTAAGTCGGATGAATGCTCCGCCCAGAAACAATAGCACGAGTGGTGCGATAGCTTGATTGGCTGGAGTTGGATTGCCGGAACTCAAAAAGTAGATAAAAAGTCCGTTTGCAAAAAGTGATGCGGCAACGTTTGCGCGAAGAATACCCAAGGCGCCAACGGCGGCGACACCAACGTACATTAGACCTTCCCAGGGAAGGGTCCAGATTGATCCATTTGCGATATAGGGCACGGGATTGGTCGCAAACGTCCCAAACTGACCGTGCATCCACATGGAGGCAGCATAAGCAACGATGAGAGCAGGGCCGAGCCTCAAAATTCTTTTGTAAACGAACGCGCTAAGGCTCGATGAATTTAAGTAGCTCCCAGCGACTAGATAGCCGCTGACCGAGAAGAAACCATGCACTGCAAGATTTCCAGTGGTTCGCCCAAGTAGAAGAGGCTCATCCAATCCTATCAGCGCAAATGAGTGGCTATATAAAACCATTGCTGAAAGCAACAATCTCACAGCCGTATAGTTATTGCTGAGTTGCATTCCGCCTCACAAGACGCTGGTTGCGGCTCGTCAGGCATACCATCGTTAAAGTTGAGCAATCAATAGGCTTTCCGGTTGGTCGGTTGATAATTTGGTTGCTCCCGCTCAACCGCGCTGAAGCCATGACAAGCGCATGCTCGAGTTCAGGACCTGCGCTGCGTCTTGTGGTTCGTGCCGCATCATAAGTCTTGATGACCCGGCGCCGGATGGGGGCGGTGGTTGCAACTGCGTCGGTGCGCGGGCCATCCGCCATCCTAGCAAGAAATCTGCCCGTTTCAGTGCAAGTTCTGCCGGCGTCCTGATCGGGGTAGCAGCCACTCAGTTGCTTGTCGCGGCAAACCCCGTTTGAGAATGTCCGACCGGCGGTGTTCTGGGTTCTGGCTCTGTCCAAATGGAGGGGATGTGGGCCAAGGAGCACCGGGGGCGGCAGGCGGCGTTTGAACGTCGGCGGCGCTATCCGACCGATCTGACGGACGAGGAGTGGGCTTCGGTGCATCCTCTGCTGCCGCCTCCTGCAGCGCCTGGCAGGCCGCCGAACGCGGACTGCGGAAGATGCTCGACGCAATCCGCACCCTGGCCCGTGCGGGTTGCGGCTGGCGGATGCTGCAGGTGCATTCCGGGCCATGGCAGACCGTCTATCGGTGGTTTCGACGCTTCGCCCGACGCCTGCTATTACAGACCATCCACGACATCGCGCTCATGCCGGACCGTGAGCGGGAGGGCCGGGAGGCCAGCCCGAGCGGCGGCGTGCTCGACAGTCAGACGGTTAAGGCGCCGCACGCGCCTGATGGCGGGGGGCTACGACGCCGCCAAGCGGATCAACGGGCGCAAGCGCCAGGTTGCGGTGGACACGGACGGGCGCCTGTTGATGGTCAACCTGACCCCAGCCGATATCCAGGATGCAGCCGGGGCAGAGCGGATCATCGAGGCGGTGCGCAAACGCTGGCCCTGGCTGAAGCATCTGTTTGCCGACGGTGCCTATGATCGGGCAAGCTGATGAGCCAAGCCGCCTACCGCGACTTCGTCATCGAGATCGTCCATAAGCTGGCCGACCAGAAGGACTCTCAGGACCTGCCAGACGCTGGATGGTCGAGCGGACCTTCGGCTGGATGATGCGCTGGCGCCGCCTTGTCCACGACGACGAGCGCCGCTGCGACGTCAGCGAAGCCATGATCCGCGTCAGCCTCGGCGCGCTCCGCTCCGCCGTGTTGCTCACCCGCAGCCATTCTCAAACAGGGTTCTATAGTCGGCAATAGGTCAGGCCAGCAGTACGGAAGCGGACGTGGAGTCGAGGTGCTGTTGCTTCCCAACGGAGGCAACACTGCTCGACGAAACCGCGATCCGCGGCAATCACCCCGCGCTGCACAACCGTGCACAAGAACTCCAGAGACCTTGTAGTCCCTGGCGCATCATCCTGGCTGGCCTTCACCGCCGATAAGGCATGCGGCGCCCGCCTTGGTCGAACAGTCGTTCGCTCGCGCGGCGGGTGACGCCATAGCATTCACAACTCGCATTCTCGAGGCCTGGCCGGTCTGTGACGGTGATCCTGCCGGCGCCATAGCGGATGAGCCCAGCCTTCTGCAGCAGGGCGGCGGCCACCGACACCCCGGCCCGTCGTACACCAAGCATCATCGAGATGAGTTCATGGGTAATGGGATAGGTGCCTCCCTCAGCCCGGTCATGCGCCATAAGCAGCCAGCGGGCCAAGCGCTGGTCTATCTCGTGCCGGCCATTGCAGGCAGCGGTCCGTGCGACCTGGCCATGATGAACCAGGGCATAGCGGTTCAACATCCTGCGCAGGCCAGGCACTTGCTCGAGTACCTGGCGGAAATCCTCGACCGACATGCACAGCGCCGTACCTGGGCACTGCACCATGCCCTCGAGATCGTCGAGTTCATCGTCGAGCAGCAGCGGCAGCCCCAACATGCCCTCGTGGCCGACCAAGCCGACTTCGGCGCCATCGCCATTCTCCAGCGTAGCGACCATCGATACCCAGCCGGTCTCGATGAAGTAGACCGCCGCCATGGGCTCCTCCGGACGCTGGAGGACTTGGCGAAACACCAAGTCGACCGGGTGAAGCTTCGGCCAAAGAGTGGCGAGGTCCTCAGGCGGCAGCGCTCCCAACAGTCGGTTGCGAACTGCAGGAATGGGCTGGTCGATGGCGGTCACGGATCATCCTGCGGTCAAGTGTCGGCGGGAGCGCGGACCGCTCCCCGTTGCCGACGCCGAAAGAATCAAGTCGACAATGTGCAGCCGGTACCGCTGCCGACCCCACCTGACTGTACGAATTTGCACATCCTTAAGGCTGCCGCTTCGTATAGGCGTGCCATAATCCAAATTTCTGGATTCGAAACATCCCAGGCTGTCCGGTTATGCGACTAGCCGGTCACGTAATCTCACCGCTTATGCTGCTGGCCTGAACGGGCGGAGCGGGATCGCTACGTCGCGTCCTTGGGGGCTAATGGATTGGTCGACGGCTGAGTTTTCGGTGCCGATTGATTGAGGCCGAGGATCGGCGCAGCTCAACGCGCAGCGGGTTTCGCCAGAAGGCGACTGGCCGCGGCGAGAACCGCGGCGTGACTGGGCGCCGACGATCACCCTCAGCGTTCGGTCGCCTGGGGCAAATGGCCCTAACCCATGATTGCCGGAAGTTCGTCAAGCCGGACGGCAGCAGGTCCGCCTCCCTCACACAGGTCGCTTCCGGCACAGGACGGGGGTTTGGACGGCCCGACGCGTAACCAGCGCCGGGCCATGGACCATGCTCAGCCAGCCACCGCCGATTTGGACGATGCGGCCGTCTCCAGGTGTGTGTTCACCTTCAGCGTCATGGCAACGATGCCACCGACCAGGGCGCAACCGCCAAGGACAAGCAGTCCTGCTGAGAAGTTGCCGGTTGCATCCCGCAGGTAGCCCATGAGGTAGGGGCCGGCGAAACCCGACAGATTGCCGATGGCGTTGATCGCGGCAATCCCAGCTGCGGCCGAGGTGCCAGTCAGGAAGGCGCTGGGGATGGGCCAAAGCAGCGGCGGCGTTGCCGAAACGCCGATCTGGCTGAGGCAGAGCAGGCCCAGTATCATGACGGGAGAGGACACCAGGCCTGCTCCGGCAACACCGACCGCGGCGAGGATCATGGCGAAGCAGACATGCTCTCGCCGCTTCAGTGTCTTGTCGGAGTTACGGCCTAGCAGGACCATGCCAATGGCGCCGAAGACAAAAGGCAATGCGGCCAGCAACCCCGTCTGGAAGTTGCTGACTCCGAAACCCTTGACGATGGTGGGCAGAAAGAACGCAACGCCGTAGCTCGCCGCATTCAAGCAAAAATAGACGAATGCGCAGGCCAGGACGCGCGGGTCGCTGAGCGACCTGCCGATGCTCATGTGTTCAGCCGCCTGCTTATGCTGGTGCTCCGCATCCAGGCGTGCCTGCAGCCAGGTCCGCTCCTCTTCACCAAGCCAGGTAGCCTGAGCCGGCCGGTCGGTCAGGTAGAAGATGACTCCGATCCCCATCAGCAGCGATGGCACCGCTTCCAGAATGAACAGCCATTGCCAGCCAGCGAGCCCGGCACCGGACAGGTTCAGAAGGGCACCGGAAACCGGCGCGCCGAGGATCGAGGAAAACGGGATCGCCAGCATGAACAAGGCCACCACGCGGGCGCGGTACACCGAGGGGAACCAGAGGGTCAGATAGAAGATAATACCCGGGAAGAATCCCGCTTCTGCCGCGCCAAGCACGAAGCGCAGGATATAGAAGACCCACTCGTTCGAGAGGCCGGTCAGCGATGAGATCGGCCCAATGAACGCGAAGAGGCCGGAGATGATGCCCCAGGTGAACATGATCCGCGCAATCCAGAGCCGCGCGCCGAAGCGGTCGAGCGCCAGGTTCGAGGGCACTTCCAGCAGGAAATAGGAGATGAAGAATAGCCCGGCGCCCAGGCCATAGGCCGCCTCGGAAAGCCCAAGCGCCGCGTTCATCTGCAGCTTGGCAAACCCGACATTAACCCGGTCGAGATAAGCGACGAAGTAGCAGACGAAGAGGAAGGGCATCAACCTCCACATCACCTTCCTTATCGTTGTGGTCTCAATGTTGTCCACGCTGGATCCTCCCAAAGCAAAGCACCGCGAGGAAGCGTAGCTTGGTTGGGTTGGTTCCTGAAGCTAACCGATGCGGTGGATGGCTTCCGCCCCATATCATTGATGTCGAGGGGGAGGTCGTTGCGGAGCGGTCACGGAAGACGTGCCGACTTGGAGTAGACTAGAACGAAGAAGACGCCGGTCAAGGCTGAGCGGTCCGGCAGGCGAGAACCGCCACCTTCTGGCTTCGGCGGATTAAGCGGCAGCAGCGGCTCCACAACCGCCCAGAACGTATCAGGGAACAAGGATCTGCTCATGCCACCCAGGACGCGTCAAGCACGGGTCTGTTAAAACGGCTCAGCCCTCGTTTTGAATGGCTCCATCGCTGTCTCCTTCCTCCTCCAGCAACGCCTGTCCTTCTGCTTCCAATGCACCCACTTTGGCAGGCTCCAACCCGAAGCGCTTCGCCACGTCCGGAGCGTACCGCAGCAGGTCCGGTCGCAGGCGGATGAGTGCCAAATCCTTCACCTTGGCTTCCAGCATCACATCGAAGTCGAGTCCTTCAGCGATCCGCATAAAGGTGATGAACTCGAACGGATTGCAGAAGTCTGCATGGCCGGTGTTCACCGGTGCGACAAGCAGGGTCTTCAGCTTTCGTGTCCCTTTTTCCTTGCGCTTGAGCTCTCGCATCTCCGTACGTGGCGAAGAGAAATGGACTTTCGGCCGCTGGCCTTTGGGCCAAGTTCGCAATATCCGCTCAAGCGCGTCGCGCATGGCAAAATTATCCGGATTCAAACACCAAAAGTGCTGATGGTCGAAGATCAGCCGCACGCCCGTGTGTTCATGGATCCATAGGATGTCGGTAACCGAGAAGCGGATATCGTCGTGCTCCAGCACCAAGCGGCGGCGTACATGCTCCGGAAGTTTCTGCTTCCAGGTTTCGACCCAGCGTGCATTCGCCGCGGCGCGGTCGCCATAGGTCCCGCCGACATGAACCACCATCACGGCCTCGGGCCCGAGCCCCATGCGATCAAGCATTTCCGCCTGGGAGCACAAGTCCCAGATGCTCTTATCCACCAAGGCGGTGTCGGGGCTGTTCAACACCACGAATTGGGAGGGATGAAAGCTCAGGCGGATATCATGCTTCTTCGCTTTGGCACCGAAGGCTCGCAGCTCCGCATCACTGTCGCGCACCATGGAATGGAACTGCGGCATGTCCGGGTGCGTAGCGTAGGGCGCCAAGTCGGACGACAGTCGGTACATGCGGATGTCATGCCGGTCGAGGTAGTCCAATGCCCGATCCATGTATTCGAGCGAGACCTTGAGATGAGGATTTTGCTGCCAACGGTGGGTGTCGTTGCTCTTGATGTCCGGAGCACCCATCAGCTTGACGGGAACACCCAGGCGCAGCGGCCGCGGCATAACGCCTTCAGCACTTGGCGACACCTGTTGGCCACACACACTCACGCCGTCACCTGCATATCGGCTTCAAATCCAAGATCACTTATGAAGTTGTTCCAAGCAGCAGGTAGCAACGCACCGCCTGACGCTTGGGGATGGCCGTTGCCATAGTTCACTGGGTCGGCCCCTTCTGGCCGATGCCGGCGCAGAAACTCAATCAGGTCGACGCCTGGTCCGGATCGCGCGGCGAAGTGCACCCATCCGGGACGATAGCCGGCATTTGCGGCGATCACGACCTTGCCCTTCAACCGCTCCTTCCATTGCTGCGCAATGAGGGGATGAATTTGGCAAGCTGAGTGCAGCCAAATCAGGGCTACGTCGCCGCGGATCCGGGGGGCAGCGCGGCGACCGTCAACCAGCGCCTTCTGCACCTCGGCCTTGGCTGCCTGCAGGGACGCGGTTTCGGGGTACTCGCCCGACAACACGGCCTTGGGTCCATCCGCCTTCAACAGCAGTGCCAGGGCGGGACCAACATCGCCGGCACTGGCCCGGCGCGGAGCATTTAGAAGGGACACGGCCTTACGCAAGGCGGTGATCCCCCAGCGTTCACGCGCCGAAGCAAATTCGGGAAAACCTGCCGCCTCCTCCATGTCCCCGATGATGCCGAGTGCTGCGAGCCAGAGAAGATCATCCACCTCTGCCACTGCACCGGCACACCACCATGCCAGGAGGGAGGTGGTGGGCGTTGGGTGCAGGCCATGGCCACTGATCAGCAATGCCTCCTGCGGGATGCCGGTTGGCACGTGATGGTCCAGAAGGATGGTCGCCATGCCCGGCAAGGGTGGCTCGGCACGGGTACCAAGATCGGCCACGATCAGGCCACCAATCTCCTGGGCACGCAGTTCTGCCGCCATTTCCGACGACCAGACGTTCTCCCCACGGCCAAGTACCCGGATCCTGGTCTGTCGCCGACTACGCTCGAGTGCGTGGGACAGAACGACCGCTGACGAGAGTCCGTCCGCATCGTGGTGGCCAAGGATCAGAATAGGCCTCTGCGGGACAAACGCTTTCAACGCCTTATGAAAATCCTGCCGGCGCGCTGCCACCCAGGCTTCGTTCGAACAGCTTCTTTCGATACTTGCATCCAACAAGGGTCAGCCAGTCCTTTGCAACAGATGGCGGTGTCACCGCCAGATCAGTTGTAGAAGGGCTGTAGCTCGAGCAAGTTTCCAACCGTCAAACCGTCTTTCCAACGCAAGGCCACCGGGCGATGGCGGCACGGGAGACCTTTGTCATCAGGCGGTGCACCCAGATCATGCCTTGGCACGGAGCAGCTGGTCGTCTGAGGTCAGGGAGACGTCGGCCGCATACGGCCGTATCGGGGGTATGCGAGAATCTTGGTCTGGAAGGCCCAGAACTCGGGTATCCGCGCAAAACAGCCGTGGGTCAGTTCGCCATGGCAGCCATGCTCCGGCCGTTTCACGCTGCGATGGAAGACGTGATCGAACTCGGCGCCCGGAGCCGACTGGCGCGCCAGGGCGAGAGCCGGCGTGATGCCGCAGCAGAGACACTGGCCAGGGAAGGGCTCGGCCGCGGTGACCTTGACGGTCTCCATACCGTACGGGGCAGCTTTCGGCGAAACAGGGCGACCAAACCCGTCAGACCCTGACGCCCCTTGTCGAGAAGATACCGTCAAACCCAAATCGGGAACTGACCGTCGCTAAGGCATCAGCCAGGAAAGGGGTTGGGCATGTCCGCCTCAGCGAAGCCACCCGCCCGCGAGGCGGTTGGGGAAGTCCTCCAGCTCCAATGGCCGCCTCGGATCAGCTGGACCGACGACGGGTTGGCGAGATCTTCCGAGGAACGCCCTGGTCAGGGTAAAAGTCGAGCGGAAGGCGGTGCAGGGCCGCCTGCAACGCAACCCAAAGCGTGGCCGATAGGCCGGTGGAACTAACTGGCCAGCCAAAGCATGCCGCAAAACCCAGTAAGTCCTATGATGCAACCAAAAACGTAGCCGATCCAGCCGGTACCTTCCTGAGAGTACTCGGAACGAATGGGAGCGGCGGCTTCGATCATGGTGGGCATGGCTTCACCCTGCGGTTAGGTAGTTTGCCAAATACACAACCCTGAGATGAATTTCAACTTGGTTTTGCTGCCGTTGAGTAAGCTGGCTTGGCGGAACGCTAGATAGGATGCAGCCGACTTGGGGAGCGGAACAGCATCGCAGGCTGGACGGGCCACCAGCAACGCCTGGGGCTGGGGCGACGAAGCTATTGCTACAGAGCGGGGAAAATGGCTGCGGCAGCCTCAAGGGAGGCAATGACAGCGATAACGCTGAACCCCCCTGGAGCTTCCTCAATGGCCATGCGCCGTGCAACTCCCCTCGCAGCCGTCCTGCATGGGCATGTCGCCCTCAACCTCCTTGAATTGGGTCTCGCCGGACCTCGCCGTCATGGAGGCATCAAGTGGATGCTGATAGGGCTGCGCGCAGATCTCGACGTTTGGCTTGACCGGATAGCGGGGAAGGGCGCGTCAGCGGAGGCCGAAGGCTGATAGCCTGGCTGCGACGGGATCTATCAGTCCGTCAAACCGACGACATCGCAAACAGCCGGAGCGGTGAGATGCCTTGGGAGAAACCTTCGCCGTAGATGGCCCGGAATGGTCTCCGCAGGTCAAGATGCTCACCAGTTCAGTTGCATGCTTCTCAGCAGGGCCCGTAGGTTATTCCACGCGCTCAGCCGGCTGGGGAGGACACCATGCGCACAAAATTTATTGCGGTTTTGGCAGCATTTGCCGTGGTCACCTTTGTAGCCGTTGGGCAGGAAGCGGTCCGGTTTGATAAGCCGTTCTTCACTATGGATGGTGCCGTGCTCTGTCCGCGCCAAGATCAGATCAATGCAGTCCGCCGCGCGCTGGAAGACAATGACCGCGCTGCTGCTGACCGGATGAGTGCTGCAGCCTGCAAGGTCATTGGTCCGGACATTCGCCTCAATGTTGTCTCTGCCCCGGGCATTCGGGATCCGGACGTTGAAGTTCGAGTAGCCAGCGTTGCTGGGCTTGACCCTTCGCTACCACGCGGCTCGCGTTGGACTCTCAAAACCATGGTCCGGAACTAGCCAGACGCTTCATTCCTGAGGGCCGGCTGGCATTCGATGCAGAGGCCGCAAGAAGTTCGCGTCGGCCTCCCGAGCTTAGCGTATGGCAAGCGGCCTGACGACGCGCAGAGCGAACTTCAGGCTTGGTTGAGCGATTGCCTGAGAGGGCGGCGCTAGGGCTGGCCGCAGCGAGGAGCCCCCCGTATGAGTCTGGACGTAACTCCCTCCGCCCGCCAGACCACGGCCTTTCCAACGGCCGCCGGCATCCTCTTCGGCCTTGGACTTGGCGGCTTCTTCGATGGCATCGTGCTGCACCAGGTCCTGCAATGGCACCACATGCTGACCAGCGCCGGTTACCCGGCCAATAGCATCGCCAATCTGCAACTCAATACTCTGGCCGATGGGCTATTCTACGCCAGCACCTATGTCTTCGTGGTCGCTGGCTTGGCCATTCTGTGGCGGCGGGCACGGCGGGCGCATCTACGCTGGTCTGGCAAGCTGCTGGCCGGGACCCTGCTGATGGGCTTCGGCCTCTTCAACCTGATCGAGGGGATAATCGACCATCACATCCTCGGCTTGCATCATGTGAACGAGACGGTGCCGCGCTCGCTCTGGATCTGGTGGGACCTTGGCTTCCTTGCCTGGGGTGCGGCAATGCTCGTCGGCGGCTGGTTGCTGTGGCGGCGTGGCCAGTGGAATACTGGCCCAGCAATAGCTGGCGCCGTAGAATGAGCGTTTTGGTGTCTGGATAGTTTAGCGACCAACCGACCGACCGTGTCGTTATCAGGTCACCAGAGCAATCCGATCATGCAGGCTCGTATCCTGCGACGGTGCAGTAGCTTCGGCATTCGTCTGGGGCAACATGATGGCGTCTTGGTAGACCGCGATCCACCCCGACCGAAGGCCGCCGCCTTTGGCCTTGGTTTGGGTGATGCCCGCGGCACGCCACACCCGCACCCAGCGAACCGCCGTCGCAGCCGCAACCTCGAAGCGATCGGCCGTAGTGCGCCATGACATGCCGCCCTCAACCGTCGTCACCAGCCGGAAGCGCCGATCTAGACAGGCTTCTCGCAATGCAAGCTGGCCTCCGTGCCCAGCCGGCAGGGTGACCAGTCTCCAAGACCTATAGGAATTCCGAATGACTCTGACGGTTCGGATTTTGCTCTGGATCTGGGGTCATAGTCAGAGTTCCAGACAGTCAGTCGTTCGTCGACTGACATAGCCACAGCGCCTTTGCTCGCGTCGAGGCTGCTTCCACGCTGAAATTATTCTGGCTCGATCCCCGCGCGCTGAATGATGCCACCCCATTTCGCCCGCTCGCGCTCCGCGTAAGCTGCAGTTTGCGCAAGATCCATCACCATTGGTTCGACCACCATGTCGCGCAGCATGCCGAGCACTTCTGGTGATTGAACCGCGGCTGTTGCCAATCGGTTGATGTCGCGTTGCACCGAAAGCGGCGTTCCGGTGAGATGATGGATCATCGGAATTCAAATACGCGCAGCAGCTGCAGGACCGCGGCGTCACCATCATACACGCCGCGATTTTCCGCTGGATCCGGCCTGGACACCGGAGCTGGAGAAGCGGATTCCGGCTCCACCCGCTGCTCTCCAACGGCTCGTGGCCGGCCGACGAGACGTATGTGACGGTGAAGGGCTGCTGAGCCTACCTGTACGGCGCGGTCGCCAGCCGCGGCCAAACCATCGACCGCCTGCTCTCGGTCAGGCGAGACACCGCGGCCCCGGACGGGCCAATCAGCGGCTCGCCTTCTCCAAACCACATAGGACAGGTGCTGCTGCACGAGCTCCACCCCGGCGGCATCGCGGTGACGGACAATCTCGGCAGCCACAGGGGCGCAGGCGTCAGGGCCGCGATCGAGGCTGCAGGGACGAGCCTGCTCCAACCCCCCCCATAGCCCGGACTTCAATTCCACCGGGTGAGAATTTGCCAAGTTGAAGCCAGGCTGCGCAAGACGGATGAGCGCACCCTCGATGACCCCGGGCGCAGCATCGGCCGCATCACCGGCACCTTCGCATCAACTACTTCACCGCCGGCCACGACGCAGAATGATACAAAAACGATCTAAAACTGAGTGACTTGAGCTCGCCTGCCTAGGGGAAGGCGCCAAGACATTTCGACAGTTGCGTTGCTGCTTTCGCGGTTTCGCGATGAGTGCAGCTTGGTCTGCCGCTGCAACGCGCAAATGGTCTAGTCTGGTTGCAACCCCTGGCAAGGATCGACGACATGGCGACGCTGACCGTGAATGGCATGGAACGCCGATACGATGGCGATGGCGAGATGCCGTTGCTCTGGTTCCTGCGGGATGAGCTGGGATTGACCGGCACAAAATTCGGCTGTGGCCAGGCGCTGTGCGGTGCCTGCACCGTGCATGTCGACGGCACGGCGGTGCGGGCCTGCCAGACGTCCATCTCCTCGATTGATGGTTCGAAGGTCACCACCATCGAGGGGCTTTCGGAGCAGGGCGACCACCCTGTGCAGGTCGCCTGGCGGGACCTCAATGTATCGCAATGCGGCTACTGCCAGGCGGGGCAGATCATGCAGGCGGCCTCGCTGCTGAAGGACATCCCCAATCCCGGCGACGACGATATCGATACGGCGATGAGCGGCAACCTCTGCCGCTGCGGCACCTACCCGCGCATCAGGGCCGCGATCAAGCAGGCCGCGAAGGGAGGCCGGACATGATCGAGAACATCAGCCGGCGCGGACTGCTGGCAGGTTTCGGCGCCGGCAGCCTGGTGCTCGCCATCGGCATCCCGCCGGCACAGGCCCAGGCAAAGGGCTTCGGCGCCGATGGCATGCCAAACGGCTGGCGCGATGACCCGAAGCTGTTCATCGCGCTCGCCGAGGACGGCACCGTCACCGTCACCTGCCATCGCTCCGAGATGGGGCAGGGCGTGCGCACCTCCATCCCGATGGTGGTGGCCGAGGAGATGGAGGCCGATTGGGCCCGCGTCCGCGTCACCCAGGCCTGGGCCGATGAAGGACATTTCGGCAACCAGGATACCGACGGCTCGCGCAGCCTGCGGCATTTCTTCACCCCGATGCGCCATGCCGGCGCGGCGGCGCGGATGATGCTGGAGCAGGCTGCGGCGGCCCAATGGGGCGTGCCGGTCACCGAGGTGAAGGCGGCGAACCACGCGGTGCTGCATCAGGCGACGCAGCGCTCGCTCGGCTTCGGCTCGTTGGCCAAGGCCGCGGCCGCGCTGCCGGCACCGGACCGGGCGGGGCTGCGGCTGAAGGACCCGGCCAGCTTCCGGCTGATCGGCAAGGACGCTAACGGCCTGCTCGACAACCGCGACATCACCACCGGCCGGGCCATCTACGGCATCGATGCGCGGGCCGAGGGCATGTACTACGCCGTGGTGGCGCGCCCGCCGGTCTTCGGCGGCAAGGTCACCCGCTTCGATGCGGCCGAGGCGATGAAGGTGCCCGGCGTGGTCAAGGTCGTCGCCATCGACCCACCCCCTATCCCCTCCGAGTTCCAGCCGCTCGGCGGCATCGCCGTCATCGCCCGCAATACCTGGGCGGCGATGCAGGGCCGCGACAAGCTCCAGATCACCTGGGACGACGGGCCGCACGCCGGCTATGCCTCGGTGCCCTACCGCGCAGCGCTGGAAGCCGCGGCGCGGCAGCCGGCCAAGGTGGTGCGCAACGGCGGCGACGTGGACAAGGCCATGGCCGGTGCCGCGAAGAAGCTGGAGGCGGAATATTACATCCCGCATCTCGCCCAGACGCCGCTGGAGCCGCCGGCGGCCCTGGTGCGGATCAGCAACGGGGTCTGTGAGGCCTGGGCCTGCACCCAGGCACCGCAGGCCACCCGCACCCGACTGGCCGAGCGGCTGAAGCTGCCTGAGGACAAGGTCCGGGTGAACGTGACGCTGCTCGGCGGTGGCTTCGGCCGGAAGTCGAAGCCTGATTTCGTGCTCGAGGCGGGGCTTTGCAGCCAGGCAATGGACGGCGCCCCGGTGAAGGTCACCTGGACCCGTGAGGACGACATCCACCACGGCTTCTACCACACCGTCTCGGTCGAGCGGATCGAGGCGGGGCTGGATGCCGGCGGCAAGCCGGTCGCCTGGCTGCATCGCAGCGCGGCACCCACCATCGGGTCCATCTTCGCGCCCGACCCGAAGCATGAGCTGCCCTTCGAACTGGGCATGGGGTTGGTCAACACGCCCTTCGCCATCCCGAACATCCGGATCGAGAATCCGGAGGCGCAGGCGCATGCCCGGATCGGCTGGTTCCGCTCGGTCTCCAATATCCCGCATGCCTTCGCCATCCAGTCCTTCGTCGCCGAGCTGGCGCATGCCGCGGGACGCGACCCGAAGGACTACCTGCTCGAGCTGATCGGCCCGGCGCGGGTGGTGGACCCGACCAGCATCGGCGACGTCTGGAACCATGGCGAGGACCCGAAGCGCTATCCGATCGACACCGGCCGGCTCCGCCGGGTGATCGAGGCGGCCGCCGCCGGCATCGGCTGGGGCCGCGCCATGCCGGCAGGGCGGGGGCTCGGTATCGCCGGGCACTACAGCTTCGTCTCGCATGTCGCGGTGGCGGTCGAGGTCGAGGTCGGCGACCGCGGCGCCCTGACCATCCCGCGCGTCGACATCGCCATCGACTGCGGGCCGCAGGTGAACCCGGAACGCATCCGTTCGCAGATGGAAGGCGCCGTCGTCATGGGGGTGGGCCTCGCCACCTCGGCCGAGATCAGCTTCAAGGATGGCCGTGTTGAGCAGAACAATTTCGACAGCTACGAACTGACCCGAATGGAAAGTACGCCGCGGGAAATCCGGGTGCATCTGGTGCCGTCCGGCAGCTACGAGGGGCCGCTGGGCGGCGTCGGCGAGCCGGGGTTGCCGCCGGTGGCGCCGGCGATCGCCAACGCGGTCTTCGCTGCTTCGGGCAAGCGGATCCGGCAACTGCCGATCCGTGACCAGTTGACGACGTGAGGGGCAAAGCGATGCGAGTCAGGTTCTGCGGATTGCGCCCGGCGATGTGGCTCGGGGCGTGTTTGATCGGAGCGGCCCTGGCAGGCCCCGTCCTGGCTTCGCCATGCACCGATCAACTCGATGCTTTCCAGAAGCAGCTGGATAATATGGCGGGCACCGCAGGCGCCGCCTCCTCCGGCGGCCAGGCCGTGGCTGCGGCGCGGGAGGGGCAAGCGCTGCAGCCAAGCGCCACCACCCCCACGCCACCCTTTCAGGACCCGTCGCGTGAGGCCCAGGCCAACCAGAGGGCAGCCGATGCGGGTGCCGGCGGCGACCGGGTGATGCAGGCCAAGGCCAGTATCGAGAAGGCCCGGGCCATGGCGGCGCAGGGTAATGACGCGGGCTGCCTCGATAGCCTGGGTCAGGCAAGGCGCCAGATCGCGCCATAAGCCTCAGGTAACCTCTGTTTGGTATCGTTGCTGCGGGCAGCTCAGGATGACGGTGGGATGCGGCTGGCCGATGTCCACAACTGCCCTGCAGATCGAAGTGAACGGAATGGCTGCCGTATCCGGCATCCTGCAAATTCCTGAAATGGCGATCGCTTGTTGCGTGATTGCGCATGGTGCAGGCGCGGGGATGACCCATCCATTCATGGCGGCGGTCGCCGACGGCCTCGCCGAGCGGCGGGTTGCCACGCTGCGCTACCAGTTTCCCTCCATGGAGCGTGGCTCGAAGCGACCTGATAAGCCCGCCCTGGCACAGGCCACGGTCCGTGCCGCCGTGGCGGTAGCGGCCCGCCTCGTGCCTTCATTGCCGCTTTTCGCCGGCGGCAAATCCTTTGGTGGCAGGATGACATCGCAGGCGCAGGCAGAAGCCGCACTTCCCGCGGTACAGGGCTTGGTTTTCTTCGGGTTTCCACTGCACCCGGCGAAGAAGCCGTCAGACACGCGCGCGGCGCATTTGTTCCGGATCGACAGTCCCATGCTGTTCCTGCAGGGGACCAGGGATGCATTGGCGGACATGACCCTGCTTGAGGCTGTGGTCGAGAAATTGGGTCAGCGGGCAAGCCTTTTCAAAGTCGATGACGGTGATCACGCCTTCCATGTTCCCAGACGATCAGGCCGGGCAGACGCGGAGGTGCTGGCGGAGATGCTCGATGAGCTTGTCCGATGGATAGCCGCCACGGCGCGCCGATAAGTACCGCATGATGTCACCGGCCAAGCATGTCTCCGTACCCCTCCGTCGGGCCATCGCCAATCTGCTGCGCCTGGCCAATGCCGGGTTGCGGGATGCAGGCGTCCTGATGAAGAGCGGCAGCCTGCGGAATGCCGCGATGAGTGCATCGTCCGCGGTATCCTACATGGCTGCGGCAACCGTCACGCCGGAGCGAGGACTGCCAGCCGATCCGTCCGAGGCCGAGCCCGGAGCGTTGGACGAGAGTAATCCGGTCAAGGCGCGCCTCGAGGAGCTGGCGGGTGACTTCCACCAGGACCGCGGCTTGCTTCCTGATGGCCGCCTACCGAAGGCCCCGGATGCGCCGGCACTGCGGGACCAGATCGAGCGTGCCGTCGCGCTTCTGGATTGCCTGTCGAAGCATTTCGAAGTCGATCTCGGCAGGGAGGAACTGGCCGGAGCCGTATCACCTGTTCGGCCCATCCCCGTGCCCAGGCGTTCAGCATCACCGGCTTCCGAGGCTGATGAGTCGCTGGCCGCGCCAGCGCGGCCAAAGTCTAGGCGTCAAAAGACGCCTGACGATGGAGCTTCGAGCCCGGCAAACCCGATCCTCAAGGCGAAGCGCGGCAAGGTGTCGGCTGCTGTCGCTTCATCGCCGAGCCCCGCCCCTGTTCCACCACCCTCGGCCAGCCAGGTCTCCTCCACTGTCTTCTGGTCTCTCGTGGACCGCTGGGGTGTGTCGGACCTCGATGCCCTGGCCCTGCTGGGCCATGCCGGTGGGCTGACGCAGAAGGGTACGCGGCCCCGCTTCAAGCTGTCGGAGGCCGAGAACGAGATGATGGCGCAGCTTCAGGATATCGATGCTGCACTGGATGCCTTGGGACTGGAACCTCGCCAGTGGCTCCGGGAGCCTCTCTCCGGCGCGCCCTTCTCCGGCGCCGATCCCATCACCTTCGTCACCCAGCATCAGTTGCCCGGCGCTCGTGAACTGCGGCAGCACATGCTGCAGCAGGGCCTGCGGCTTTCCCTGCAGCAGCGGTAGGGCCGCTGCCGCTGGACGTGGCGAGCAAGTGTCATTGACCGGCGATCGTGCTGCCTGGTTCGTCCGCTATGTCAGAGCAACAGGCCAGGAGACGGAGCGGAGCGCTCGGCACCGTCCTGCCTCTGGCCGCGGGCGACGACGACCAGCGCGCCATCGGGCAGCGGCCGTTGCAGCGTCAGCGCCGCCTCGGCCGGCGCGGTCATCCACTGGTCGAT
Source organism: Belnapia sp. AC561 (assembly GCF_979252845.1). NCBI lineage: Bacteria > Pseudomonadati > Pseudomonadota > Alphaproteobacteria > Acetobacterales > Roseomonadaceae > Belnapia > Belnapia sp. AC561. Next base: position 90,671 of record NZ_CEEDBP010000017.1, on the reverse strand, counting down.
CTCCTCCGGCGTGGTCAGGATGACCGGCATGGCCTTGGGGTGGACCGCTCCCACCTCGCCATTCGGCGCCGTCGTCAGGAAGCCAAAGAGGTCATTGGTCGTCTCGCCCTCCTTGAGCTTTCGCACCGAGGTCCAGCGCGTCCAGATCCCGGCGAAGACCGCCAGCGGGCGTGCCTCATCAAACGCGAACCAGACTGGCGGGTGGCTGCCGTCCGGCAGGGTCTCGTTCTCCGAGAAGCTGGTGAAGGGCACGACGCAGCGATGCTCGACGCCGAGCCAGCGCCGCCAGTGCGGCGACGCCACGTTGCGGACGTTGGTGACACCGGGGTCGGTCTTGCGGCCCTTCAGCGCGAAGGCCGGCGAGGGCATGCCCCAGCGGGCCATGGCAAGCTCCCGGCCCTCCGGCTGGTTGCGGACGATCGGCGCGGCGTAGTCGGGAAAGACGCCCGGCAGCGGCGGCAGGTTGCCCGCCCGGTCGGTCATGGCCCTGGTGAACTCGCGGATCGCCTGCTGGCCCTTGGTGATGCTGTAGAGATTGCACATGCCCAGCCGCTCCATCCCGCCTGTGGCAGCGCCAACGCTTGACTTTCGGCTGCGACGGCAGCCCGCAACGCCGGTCCGGCGCGCCTGGACCCGGCACGGCGGTGGGCACGGTGCTGATCCTGGTCTTCCTGTCCGCGCTCTACGCCATCTAATTCCGGGCGCGGCCGGACGCCAACGCGCCGAGGAGCGACATGCCCCTCTGCCTGCCGAGTGAGAACGCACCGATCCTAACCTCGCATCGGGAAAAGGCCGGGCACCATGCGCGTTGCAGACGCGCGGCGATGCCGTGCGGGCCGGATCCCGTCCTGGCCTTTCGCCCGGACGCGGCGATCCCACCCCGGTCCGCATCCGCCGCCTCATTCCCTGGAAAGACCGATGCCATGACCGACAAGTCTCCCAGCCCGATCCGCGCCAACGGCCCCGGCACCCCGGACGGGCCCATGCTGCCGATGCCGGCTGGTATCCTGCCCCCCGCGCCCATCGACCTGGGCATGGCGAAGGACGGCGCCGTGGAATTCGAGAATTGGCGGGGCGAGGCGGACAAGCCGGCCGCCCCGCCGCCCGCACCGCTGCCGCCGGACCAGCGGGTCGGCTTCGCCATCATGGGCCTCGGCCGGCTGAGCCTGGAGGAGATCCTGCCCGCCTTCGCGGCCTGCACCTCGGCGCGCCCGGTCGCCCTGGTCTCCGGCAGCCCGGAGAAGGCGCGCACCGTCGCCGCGCAATACGGCATCCCGGCGGATGCCGTGTACGGCTATGACGAGGTCGGGAAACTCGCCGACGACCCGCGGGTCAAGGCGGTCTATGTCGTGACCCCCAATGGCCGGCACCGCGACGACGTGCTGGCCGTGGCGAAGGCCGGCAAGCATGTGCTCTGCGAGAAGCCGATGGCCAATACCGCGGCCGAGGCGCGGGAGATGGTGGAAGCCTGCCGCGCCGCGGGCGTGAAGCTCATGATCGCCTATCGCTGCCAGTACGAAGTCTCCAACCGCGAGGCGATCCGCCTGATCCGCTCCGGCGAGCTCGGCCGCCCGCGCGTGCTGGAAGCGGTGAATACCCAGGTCCAGGGCCCCGGCAGCCAGTGGCGGCTGAAGGCGCCGCTGGCCGGCGGCGGCGCGCTGCCGGATATCGGCCTCTACTGCCTGAACGGCGTGCGGGCGATGCTGGGGGAGGAGCCGGTCGAGGTCTTCGCCCGCATCGTCAATCCCGAAGGCGACGACCGCTATGCCACGGTCGAGGAGACGATGGCCTTCATGCTGCGCTTCCCCTCGGGCGCCATCGCCAACTGCGCAACGAGCTACGGCGCGCACGAGAGCAAGGACCTGCGCATCCGGCTGGAGAAGGGCTGGATCGACCTCGAGAATGCCTTCGCCTATCGCGGCCAGCGCCTGCGGGTCGCGCGCCGCAAGGGGCAGGACGAAGCGGTCGAGGAACTGCGCCTGGGGGCCAAGAACCAGTTCGCGCTGGAGATCGACCATTTCGCCGCCTGCATCCTGCAGGGCGCCGTGCCGCGCACGCCGGGCGAGGAAGGGCTGCAGGACCAGGTCCTGATGGAAGCGCTCTACCGCTCGGCGCGGGAGGGCAGGGCGGTGGCCATCCCGTCGGTGGCAGGCACCGATCCCTTCCGCGGCGCCGGGCCGGGCTGAGGCACCACCGCCGGATGATGCCCCGGTCGGCTGCCGCAAGCCGGGCGACCGGATGCCCGTGGGATGCTAGGCTGCCCCGATGAACGCATCGGGACAGGCATTTCCACGATCCGGGACCATCCTCGCCTCCGCCGGCGCCCTGCTGCTGCTGGGCAGCCTGGCCCGGCCCCTCGCCGCCCAGGACCGCCCGGTCTTCCCGCCGAACCGGGACGTCACCGTGACCTACCGGGTGGAGCGGGATGGCCAGCAGCTCCATCTCCGCCTGGCCTGGTCGGCGGCGCTGCGGGCCCTGCGGGCCGAAGCCGAGGCGGGTGCGCCGGCCTCCTTCGGCGGCATCCCCCTGCCGCCGGGCAGCCGGGTGGTCATCGACCGGGGCGCGGGCCGTGCCTTCGCCGTGCAGGAGAGTACCGGCCTCATGGTCGACCTGCCGCGGCTGGCAAGCCGCGCCGAGGCCGCGGAGCGCGAACTGTCCACCGCCCAGGCACGGCGCGAAGGCACCGACCGCGTGGCGGGCCTGCCCTGCACGGTCTGGCGCCTGGTGCCGCGCCAGGCGTCATCGTCGCGGCGCCCGGTCCGCGTCTGCATCACCGGCGACGGCGTGCCGCTGCGTGCGCAGGAGGAAGGCCAGCGGGACAAGGCGGAGGCGATCAGCCTCCGCTACGGGCCGCAGGACCAGACCGCCTTCCGCCCGCCGCAGGGTGGCCTGGGCGGGGAGGCGGGCCGGGCCCTGGGCCGCATGCTCGGCGATGTCCTGCGGGGTGGTCCGTGAGGCCGCCGGGCCGGCCCGTCCCCTGCGCCGGTCAGGCCGCCTTCAGGGCATCGTAGACCGCACGTTCGTAGGCCCCGTAGACCGCCATGGTGCGGGCATCGCCGAAGGGCAGGACCTGGGTCATGATCAGGGCGGCGACCCGGCGGGCCGGGTCGATCCAGTAGTGGGTGTTGAACAGCCCGGCCCAGGTCAGCGAGCCCGCGCTGCGGCCCTGGGGACCGGGCTGCATGTTAATCATGGTGCCGAGGCCCCATTTCAGGCTCGCACCGGGGAAGAAATCGACATCGGTGGAACGCCGCGGCTCGGTCGTCTTCAGGATGCCCGCCTCGATGCCGCCGATCTGGTTCTGGCCCATGAGCGCGACCGTCTCCGGCCGCAGGATGCGGGCGCCGTTGAAGCTGCCGCCGTGCAGGAAGATCTGCAGGAAGGTCATGTAGTCGGCCGCCGTCGAATAGAGGCCGCCACCACCGGCCCAGAACTCCGGCGTGAAGGGCGTCTCGAAGGGCTGCGGCTGCAGGGTGCCGTCCGCCTGCCGCTGGTGCACGCTCCCCTGGCGCGCCCGCTGCGCCGGGGTGATGGCGAAGCCGCTGTCCTTCATGCCGAGCGGGGCGAAGATATGCTCCTGGAAATAGGCATCGAGCTTCTGGCCGCTGGCGTGCTCGACGAGCAGCCCGACCCAATCGATGTTGACGCCGTATTCCCAGCGGTCGCCGGGATCGAAGGCCAGCGGCATGCGCAGCGAGGCGATGCGGCCCGTGCTGGTCGAGGGCATGCCGGTCGCCTGGACGTAGCGCGCGGTATTCGCATCCCACTGCTCGTAGCTGAAGCCGGCGGTATGGGTCAGCAGATGCTTCAGCGTGATCGGCCGCTTCGCCGGCCGCAGCTGCGGCTTGCCCGCGGCATCGAAGCCATCCAGCACCTGCGGTGCCGCAAGCGCCTGGTCGATGCCCGGCACCGGCTCGTCCAGCGTGAGCTTGCCCTGCTCGACCAGCTGCATCGCCGCGACGGAGGTGACGGCCTTGGTCATCGAGGCGATGCGGAACACGGTATCCGGCGTCATCGCCGGACCGGCCGAGAGATTGCGCGTGCCGAAGCTGCCTTCGTAGAAGACGCCGCGGTCCGTCGCGGCCATCGCCACCACGCCCGGCACGTCCCGCGCCTCCACGGCCTTGCGGAGGACGGCATCGATTCCGGCCCGGAGATTGGCCGCGCCCTCCGCCCCGGCCGCTGCCGCGGGATCCGCGCCCGCGATGGAGCCGAGGGTGGTGGCGGCCGCGGCCCCGAGCAGGGTGCGGCGATTCTGCGGTTGGTCTGCCATTGTCGTGTCCTCCGTCGCCGCCTCGCGGCGATGCCGAGCTTCACCCAGCCTCGGCGGGACAGGAAGCGATTGTTGGGACCGGCCCGGGAACGATATGGCTCGCCGAGGCCTCAGGCGGCTTCGGCCAAGCTGCGCACCGCCGCCGTCCGTGCCGCCGCGGCCGCGGCCAGCATCTCGCGCCAACCGGCGGCCCTGGCCTCGTCGCCGGCCAGCACGGCCGTCATCGCCGCCGCCATGCGCCGCACCTCGGCCGGCGCCGGGCCGCCGACGACCTGGCGCGAGGCGACCGACCGCACCGGGTCCAGGGCCTCCGCGACCTCCGCCGCGGTCAGGCCGGAAGCGCGCCCGGCTTCCTGCTGCGTCGCTGCCTCGACCATCTCCAGGGTCGCCTCATGCGCGCCGAGGCCGCGGTCCATCAGCATCCGCACCACGGCGCCGGCGACGTGGTGCGCGGTGCGGAAATCCATCGCGCCGCGCCGCACCAGCAGATCCGCCAGGTCGGTCGCCGTCGAGTGGTTGGCCCGCGCCCGCGCCAGCAGCAGCGGCGCATTCGGCTCCACCGTGGCGGCGGCGATCCCGGCCAGGGCCAGCGCCCGCCGCGCTTCCAGCAGCCCGGGCCAGACCATCGACAGGCCCTCCCGGTGGGCATCCAGCGTATTGGTGAAATGGCTGCCGCGGATGCAGCCGGCCGCCGAGCCGAAGGCCGCCGCCACATGCGCCGCCTTCGCCTTCAGATGTTCCAGCACCACGGGATTCTTCTTCTGCGGCATGATCGAGGAGGTGCCGCAGACGCTGTCGGGGAATTCCACCGCGCCGAACTCATGGCTGACAAAGACGAACATGTCCTGCGCGAAGCGGCTCAGGGTCAGCGCCATCTGCGCCGCCGCCGCGGTCAGCTCCACCGCGAAGTCGCGGCTGGCGACGCAATCGAGCCCATGCTCCAGCACGCCCTCGAAGCCCAGCAGCTCGGCCGTGTACACGCGGTCGATCGGGAAGCCGGTAGTGGCCAGCGCCGCGGCGCCCATGGGCGAGAGGTTGATGCGCTTCCAGGCATCCACCAGCCGCGCCGCATCCCGCTGCAGGGCGGAGGCAAGCCCGGTGAGGTAGAAGCCGAAGGTGATGGGCTGGGCCGGCTGCTGATGGGTATAGCCCGGCATCACCACCTCGGCGAAGCCGGCGCCGCGTTCGAGCAGGGTGTGGCGCAGGGCATTGGCCGCCTCCAGCAGGTCCAGCAGCGTGTCGCGGGCGCGCAGCCGGTCGAGCGCCGCCGAAAGGTCGTTGCGGCTGCGCCCGATGTGCAGCCGGCCGCCGGTATCCGCATCGGTCAGCGCGATCAGCCGCGCCTCGACGTTGAAATAGGCATCCTCCAGCGCCGGGTCCGGCTCGATCGCGCCGGGGCCCTCGGCCTCCATCCGCAGCAGCGCGGCGGCGATGCGCCCGGCGGTGGCCGGCGCCAGGATCCCCTGCCGCGCCAGCATCGCCAGATGCGCCTGGTTCAGGGCCGAGAGATAGGGGAAGGCCGCGACCAATTCCCCGGCCAGGCGCGGGCGGTAGATATGCTCCAGCAATTCGGGCGCCATGCCCTGGGTGAGGCGGCGGCTGACCTTGGAGGCGGACATGCGCGGGACCTTCAGAGTTGCAGCGCGCCGGGCGCGGCCACCGGCCGATGCCCGGCCGCGGCCAGGTGGCGTTCCAGCCAGCGCGACAGCGCGGTGAGGATGGAGCAGATGACGAAATAAACCAGCAGCACGAAGCCATAGATCTCGAAGGCCGGATTGATCCCGAGCATGACCGTGCTGCGCTCGATCACCAGCCCGCCGGCCTTGAGGAATTCGGTGACGCCGACCAGGGCGCCGAGCGAGGTGGACTGGATGATCAGCGCCAGCAGCCCGGTATAGGCCGGCAGCACCGCCCGCAGCGCCTGCGGCCACAGGACCCGCAGGTAGATCTGCCAGAGCCGCAGCCCGAGCGCCGTCGCCGCCTCCGCCTGGCCCTTGTCCACCGAACGGATGCCGCCGCGCACGATCTCCGCCGCATTGGCCCCGCCCCAGAGCGAGAGGCCGAGCGCCACGGCCGGGAAGGGCGCCAGCGGCACGCCGAGGAAGGGCGCGCCGAAGAAGATGGCGAAGATGGTGACGATCAGCGGGATGTCGCGGAAGGTCTCGACGTACAGCGCGACCACGGCGCGCAGCGGCCGCGACTTCAGGCTGGCCAGGGTGCCGAGCGTGACACCCAGCACGGTCGAGGCCGCCAGCGTCACCGCCGCCAGCGACAGCGTCGCCTGCAGGCCGATGAGGAAGAGCGGCAGGTTCTCGAGGATCAGGCTCATCGGCGGAAGGGCGCCTGCAGGCGATGTTCCAGCATCCGCACGCTGGCCGAGAGGCTGAGCACCACCGCGAGGTAGCCGACCAGCAGCACCGCCAGCATCTCGAAGGCACGGAAGTCGGAGGCGATGCGGTCGAAGGCGACGCCGGAGAATTCCTGCACCCCGATCGCCGAGAGATAGGCGCTGTTCTTGATGAGCGAGACGCCGGTGTTCAGCATCGCCGGCAGCCCGATCCGCACCGCCAACGGCAGCCCGACCAGCAGCAGGTACTGCGCCCGGCCGAGCCCCAGCGCCCGCGCCGCCTCCCGCAGTCCGGGCGAGACGGCGGTCAGCCCGCCGCGGATATTCTCGACCTGGAAGGCCCCGGCCCAGAGCACCAGCGCCAGCACCCCGGACCAGAACAGCGACAGGGTCAGCCCGATCACCGGCAGCCCGAAAAACACGAAGAACAGCTGCACCAGCAGCGGCGTGTTGCGGATGAACTCGACATAGCCGGCGACCAGCGGCGCCAGCAGCGGCACCCGCAGCACCCGGATGCTGGCGCCCAGCAGGCCCAGCACCAGCGACAGCAGGATGGCGATGCCACTCGCCTCGATCGTCAGCAGCAGCCCTGCCCGCAGCGCCGGCAATTGCCGCAGCAGATAATCGAGGTCGAATTCCATCGGTCAGATCAGCGCGCGGCCGGACGCGGGTCGTTGAAGGCGGAGGCGTAGAAGGGTCGCGTCTCGGCCGGCACCCACTTCTCGAGCCAGGTCGCGTAGAGGCCTTCAGCCTTCATCCGCGCCAGGGCGGCATTGACCCAGGCCATCCATTCCGCCTCGTTCTTGCGGATGCCGACGGCGGCATCGGAGACGGCGAAGGCCTCGCCCACCAGCCGTAGGTTCGGGTCGCGGGCAGCGATCACCACCAGGGTCGCGGCATCATGCGCATAGGCCTCGCCCCGTCCCTGCAGCAGCGCGGTCAGCGCATCCGCCGCGGTATTCAGCCGCATGCTGTTCAGCCCCGGCATATTGGCATCGAACCAGCCGGCCTGGGTGGTGCCGCGCAGCATGATGACGGTGCGGTTGCGGACATCGTCCAGGCTGCGGATCGGACTGTCCTTCTTCACCAGCAGGTCGGAGCCGCCCCAGCGATAGGGTTCGGAGAAATCGACCACCCGCGCCCGTTCCGGCGTAATGCCGAGGGTGGCGATCAGCAGGTCCACGCGCCTGGCCTGCAGCTGCGGGATCCGGTTCTCCGCGGTGACGCAGCTCAGCTCGATCTTGTCGGCGGAGCCGAAGGCCCAGGCCGCCATCTGCCGGGCCATCTCCACCTCCACCCCGGCATAGCCGCCGTCGGAGCCACGGAAACCATAGGGCGGCTGGTCGCAGCGCACCCCGGCGCGCAGCACGCCGGCGCTACGGATCGCCTCCGGCAGCGGCTGCGCCATGGCGGGGAGGGCGCCGGCCAAGGCCAGGGCGAAAGCCTGGGCGGCGACGGCAAGGCGGCGGCGAAGCATGGTCATGGGCATCTCTCCGGTTGGGGGCTCAGGCCTTGCGCACCCGGCCGAGCCGTTCGGCGACGATTTCCGCCGGGTTCGCCACGAAATCGCGGGCATGATAGGCGGCGCTCATCACCGGCACCGCAAGCCGATGCGCGGCGCCCGGCAGCGGCAGGGCGGGGAAGGGGATATCGGCGAAGAAGGCGCGCCGGTTGGTCCGCCCCAGCACCAGCTGCGCCGCATGCCAGCCGAGATAGGTCATCAGCGCCACGCCATTGCCGTTGCAGCCGACGGCATGCATCACGCCGTCCTGCTCGGCGATATGCGGCAGGCGGTCCGCGGTCATGCCGACGAAGCCGCCCCAGGCATGGGTGATCCGGTACTCCGCCAGCTCCGGCCAGATCCGCAGCATGCGAACGCGCAGGCGCAGCGCCAGCGCCTCAGGCTCGGCCTGCACCGCGCGCGGCCGGCAGCCGAACAATATCCGCGTGCCATCCGGCGAGGGCCGCGCATAGGTCAGCTCCTTCCGGCTATCCGTGACCATCCGGCGGTGGGGGATCAGCCGGTCCATCAGCGCGGGCGGCAGCGGCTCGGTGGCGATCTGATAGCTCATCACCGGGATGATGCGGCGATGCAGCCAGGGGCTGGCCGCATCGGTATAGCCGTTGGTGGCGAAGAGCACATGGTCCGCGACCACCGCGCCGCGCGAGGTCCGCACCCGGTGCCGGCCATCCGCCCGGCGCTCCGTCCCCAGCACGCGGGCATGGCTGTGCAGCACGGCGCCGGCACCGCGGGCCGCCTGGCGCAGCGCCCGGTTCAGCTTCGCCGGATGCAGCCCGCCGTAGTCCTCGACGACGAAGCCGCCGTGGAAATAGTCGCTGCCGACCTCCTCACGCTGCTCCGCCCGGGACAGGATGCGGATGCTGACGCCGGTCTTGGCCCGCAGCGTCTCGGCGTTGCGATGCAGGGTCGCCAGATGCGCCGGGGTGAAGGCGCCGAAGAAGCGGCCGACCAGCTGCAGGTCGGCATCCAGCGTCTCCCGCGCGACCAGCGCCTTCAGGAACTCGAAGGTCACCTGGCTGTCCTCCAGCGCCGCGGCGGTCTTGGCGGCGGGCAGGCCGCGCAGCGCCTCGGTCAGCACCAGCTTCTGCCCGGAACTGACCATGCCGCCGGAGCGGGAGGAGGCGCCGCCGCCGAGCGCCCCGCCATCCAGCACCGCCACGGCAACCCCGGCCCGCGCCGCCTCCAGCGCCGCCGAAAGCCCGGCGAAGCCGCTGCCGACGATCAGCATCTCCACCTCTGCCGGCAGCGGCGCCGCCTCGGCCGTCTCGGGCGGGGCGGCATCCCACCAATAGGGCTCGGCGCGGAAATCCGGATGGAAGGGGGTCATCAGTCCAGCATCTCTCCTGCGGCGGCGCGGGCGGACAGGGCGGGGTCACGCGGCAGCGCGAACCGCGGGCATTCACCCCCGGCTTGGCCGATGCCGTCAAATGCCTCAAACCAGGCTTTCGATGCTCAGGAGGCATGGGCTTGGAGCCGAGGCAGATCGAGGTCTTCCGCGCCATCGCCCGCCATGGCGGCTTCTCCCGCGCCTCGCGGGTGCTGGGCACCGGCCAGCCCTCGCTCACCCGCAGCATCGCCCGGCTGGAGGCCTCGCTGGGCTTCGCCCTGTTCCTGCGCGGCCAGGGCGCGGCGCGGCTGACGCCCGAGGGCGCCGCGTTCCTGCGCGAGGTCGACCGGTCCTTCATCGGCCTCGACCGGTTGCGGGTGGCGGCGGAGGATATCCGCAACTTCGGCACCGGGCGGCTGCGCATCGCCTGCCTCACCGCGCTCTCGAGCGGGTTGCTGCCGCGGGCGCTGCGCCGGTTCATGGCGCAATTCCCGGAGGCCACGGTCTCCCTCCAGGTCCGGCCGTCCAGCACGATCTATGAATGGGTGGCGACCCAGCGCTGCGAGCTCGGCCTCGCCGCCCCGCGCGACGGCTTCGCGGCGGTCGAGGAGGAGACGCTGATCTCGCTGCCCGGCGTGCTGGCGGTGCCGCGCGGGCATCGGCTCGGCCGGCTGCGGCGCGCCGCCCGGCCGGAGGATCTGGCGGGCGAGAATTTCCTCGCCCTGGCGCTGGAGGAGGGGGCCCGCCACGCCACCGACGATGCCTTCCAGACGGCCGGGCTGGTGCCGCGGATGCGGCTGGAGACCCAATATGGCGCCACGCTCTGCGCCATGGTCGCGGCCGGTCTCGGGGTCGCCGTGGTCAATCCGGTGGTGGCCGAGGACCACGCCACCCTGGCGCTGACCATCCGGCCCTTCGCGCCGGAGGTCCTGTTCACCTCACGCCTGCTGCGGCCGCGCAACGCGACGACGGATCGCCTGGCCGAGGCCTTCGCCGCGGTGCTGCGGGAGGAAGCGAGGCAGACCGCCGCGCGCCTGGCCCCGCAGGCCTCGGGCCTTTGACCCGCGGCGGCGGGGCGATCAGCCGCGCGGGCTGCCGACCCGCGTCCCGGCGAGGGTGGCGCTGCTGCCCGGGGCGGGCGCATAGGCCAGCGCCTGTTCCCGGCCGCCGCCCACCAGGCTGGCGACCAGGCCGGAGCCGGGCTGCGCCATGGTCGGGCCGGAATATGCGACGCTCCGGCTATTGCCCTCGCCGGTCAGCCGGGCATAGCCGCCGCCCACGATGTTCTGGCTGGGCACGTCGTAGATCACCTGCGGGCCATCGCCGCCGCCGATCAGGCGGGGCCCCTGGTCCAGGGGTTGGCTCTGGGCCTGGGCGGCGCCGGCGGCACCGAGGGCAATCAGCGCGGCAAATAGGGTCGTGCGGGTCATGGTCTGCTTCTCCATCCGGGAAGGCCGGTGCTGCGGGCTGAAAGCCCTGCCGGCCTTGGCTTGATCCGGAAGATGGTCGTCGCCGCCGCCGGTGGCCAATGCGAAGCCCGGATGAAGTCCATCCACCGGATGGATGCGAGGCACAGCGTGGATCAGGCCCATATGGAGATGCGGGACCGTCCAGCCGGATCCATGTCCCAGGAGAATGCCATGCCTCGCCAGGAGAAGCCCTCGCCACCGGCGCCCACCCTCGATGCCGCCGCCGCACGCTACTGCAAGTCCTTCGGGGAGGATGCGCTGCCCTGCCTCTGCGGCGTCGCCGGTGCCGCGGAGGCCACCGCCATCGCCATGCTGACCTTGGCCGTGGCCCGCCGCCAGCCGCTGCGCTATGCCGCCGTTGCCGAGGCGACCGGCCTGCCCCAGCCGCCGCTGCACGGCGCCCTCTAGGAATTGTCCCGGAGCCCCGCATCCTTGCCGAGGGCCAGGACGAAGGGTCAGGAAAAGGAATCCCGCATGACCCTGTCCCGACGCCACCTGCTTGCCGCCGCCCCGCTGCTTGGCCTCAGCGCCACCCCCCTGCTGGCCCAGGGCCGGCCGCTGCGCTGCGCCGTCGGCCCCTTCCAGCCGACCGCCGGCGATACCCGCCGGGCCTACGAGCCCTTCTTCGGCCATCTGGCGAGGGCGCTCGGCCGGCCGCTGGAGCTGACCGTCACCACCGACTGGGCCGGGATCGCCGTGGCGCTCTCGACCGGCCAGGTGGATGTCGCCTGGATGGGTCCCTGGGGCTATGTCCTCGCCAAGGACCGCGCCAATGCCGAGGCGCTGGCGGTGGTCTGCTACCAGGGCAAGCCGACCTACCAGGCCATCATCATCGCCCGGCCCGGGCTGGCGATCACCCGCTTCCCCGAGGATGCCCGCGGCTTCTCGATCTCCTTCGCCGATGCCGGCTCGACCAGCGGCTGGCTGATCCCGCACTACTGGTTCAAGACCCAGGGCATCGATCCGCGCAGCTACTTCAGGTACCGCGACGGCGCCTCCCACCCCGCCAACGACCTCGCGGTGGCGAATGGCCAGGTCGACCTCGCCACCGACTACGACCGCAACCTCGCCGCGATGATCGCCGCCGGCCGGGTACGGGAGGCCGACGTGAAGGTCGTCTGGCGCTCCGAGCCGCTGCCCAACGACGCGCTGGCGGTCCGCGCCGACCTCGACGCCGGGCTGAAGACGGCGCTGCGCGAGGCCGCGCTGGCGATCGGGCCGGAGCAGGCGGCCCAGGTCATGCCCCCCAACTACACCGGCTGGATCGCCGCGAAGCCCGACAGCTATGCGTTGATCGAGGCGGCCGGCCGGGCGCTCGGGCGGATCGGCGGCGGGTGACACGGCGGATTGCCAAAAGGGCGGCCTGGGTCCTGGGGCTGGTGGCGGTGAACGCCGCCTGCATCCTGGTGGTCGAGCCCGACCTGCCGCGGCTGCTGGCCGGGCTGCCGCGGCTCGGCCGCTGGCTGGCGGGCGCCTTCCCGCCGGATTTCTCCGGCCTCGACGACCTGCTGCGCCGCGCCGCCGAGACGGTCGCCATCGCCACCCTCGGTACCAGCGTGGCAGCCTGCCTTGCCCTGCCGCTGACCCTGTTCGCGGCGCGGCCGATCGTGCCCTGGCCGCCGCTGTATCATCCGGTGCGGGCGCTGCTCGATGCGCTGCGCGGGATCGACGGCTTCGTCTTCGCACTGATCTTCGTCGCCGCGGTCGGGCTCGGCCCCTTCGCCGGCATGCTCGGCGTCGCGCTGCATTCCGCCGGCTCCATCGCCAAGCTCTGGTCGGAGGCGCTGGAGGCCGCCGACCTCGCCCCGGTCGAGGCGGCGCTGACCGCGGGTGCCAGCCGCGCCCAGGCGGCCGCCGTGGTGCTGCTGCCGGAGACCCTGCCGCAGACCAGCTCCGCCTTGCTCTACGTGTGGGAGTTCAATATCCGCGCCTCCACCGTGCTCGGCCTGGTCGGCGCCGGCGGTCTGGGGCAGGAGCTGAAGAATGCGGTGGACCTGCTGGATTTCGCCCGGGTGCTCGCCATCCTGATCCTCATCGTCGCCCTGGTCATGACCGCCGACCGCCTCTCCGCGGCGCTGCGCCGGCGCCTGCTTTGATGCTGGAGACGCGCCGGGGACTGATAGCGGACGAGATCGATGTGCAGCTCGGCGGACGGCCGGTGCTGCGCGGCGTCGCGGTCTCCGTCGCGCCGGGAGAGGTGGTGGCGCTGGAAGGCGCCTCGGGCGCCGGCAAGACGACGCTGCTGCGGGCGCTGGCCGGGCTGCTGCCGCATGGCGGCAGCGTCGCCTCGGGCGGGGTGCGGCCGGCGCTGGTCTTCCAGCAGCATGCCCTGGCCGGGCGGCTCAGCGCCGAGGCCAACGTGCTGGTCGGCGCGCTCGGCCGCTGCGGCTTCTGGCCTCCCGCGCTCGGGCTCTGGCCGGCGGCGGAGCGGCGGGCGGCGGCGGATTGCCTCGCCGAGGTCGGACTGGAAGGCTTCGGCGACCGCCGCGCCGCCCATCTCTCCGGCGGCCAGCGCCAGCGCGTCGCGGTCGCCCGGGCGCTGCTGCAGCGGGCGCCGGTGCTGCTGGCGGATGAGCCGGTGGCGAGCCTCGACCCGGAGAATGCGGCCATGGTGCTGGGCCTGCTGCGCCACCTGGCCCGCGGCCGCGGCCTGGCGGTGCTGGTCGCGCTGCACCAGCCCGGCCTGGCGGCGCAATTCGCCGACCGGCGGCTGCGCCTGGAAGACGGCAGGATCAGCGAGGCATGATGGACATCGACGCCCCTTTGCTCTGCTTCGGCGGGCCCTATTCCAACCTCCAGGCGCTGCGGGCGCTGCTGGCCGAGGCGGCGCGGCGCGGCATCCCGCCCGGGCGCATGCTCTGCACCGGCGACGTCGTCGCCTATTGCGCCGATGCGGCGGCGACGCTGGACCTGATGATGGCCAGCGGCATCGCCACGGTGATGGGCAATTGCGAGGAAAGCCTCGCCCAGGGCGGCGAGGATTGCGGTTGCGGCTTCGAGGCAGGCACCGCCTGCGACCTGCTGTCGCGCGGCTGGTTCGCCCATGCCGCCTCCCAGGTCGGCCCGCGCCACCGCGCCTGGATGGCGGCCCTGCCGCGGCGGATCGACCTGCGGCTCGGCGGGCGGCGGCTGGCGGCGATCCATGGCGGCGCCGGCAGCATCAACCGCTTCCTCTTCGCCTCTGCCCCCGATGCGGTGCTGGCCGGGGAGATCGCGGCGACCGGCGCGGAGGGCGTCATCGCCGGCCATTGCGGGATGCCCTTCACCCGGCTGGTCGGTACCAGGCTTTGGCACAATGCCGGGGCCATCGGCATGCCGGCCGATGACGGCACGCCGCGCGCCTGGTTCTCCCTGCTGATCCCGGAGGCCGGGGCGATCCGCATCGAGCATCATGCGCTCGACTACGACCATGCCGGCGCCGCCGCTGCGATGCGCGCGGCCGGGCTCACCGGCGGCTATGCCGAGGCGCTGGGCAGCGGCCATTGGCCGAGCGGCGACGTGCTGCCGGAGGCCGAGCGGGCCCGCCGCGGCCGGCGCCTCGACCCGCCCGCCACGACCTGGACGCCGGGCTTGCCCTAGCCGCCCGTCACGCCCAGCATCCCCGCCAGGGGAGGCCAGCATGACCGAATTCGACAGGCCCATGAGGAGCCGGCGTGGCGCATTGCGCGCTGGTATCGCGCTCGGCCTAGGCAGTGCCGCCCTGGCCCGGGCGGAAACGGTGACCCTGCCCTTCGGCAATGGCGAGCGGCCGCTGGTCCCCTATCCGCAGAAGCGCCCGCTGATCCGCCTGACGGCGCGGCCGCCGCAGCTCGAGACGCCCTTCGCCGTCTACGACGAGGGGCTGATCACCCCCAACGATGCCTTCTTCGTCCGCTATCACCTCGCCGGCAACGTGCCGCCGCAGGGGCTGGACCCGGAAACCTTCCGGCTATCCGTGCAGGGCGCGGTGCGCACCCCGCTGTCGCTTTCCCTCGCGGACCTCAAGGCCATGCCGGTCACCGAGATCGTCGCGGTCAACCAGTGCTCCGGCAATAGCCGCGGCTTCTCCGAACCGCGCGTCGCCGGCGGCCAAGCGGCGCATGGGCTGATGGGCAATGCCCGCTGGCGCGGCGTGGCGCTGAAGGCGGTGCTCGACCGCGCCGGCCTCGCCGCCGGTGCCGTGCAGGTCAGCTTCAACGGGCTGGATGAGCCGGTGGCGCCGGATACGCCGGATTTCACCAAGGCGCTCGACCTCGACCATGCGCGGGACGGGGAGGTGATGCTGGCCTGGGCGATGAACGGCGCCGACCTGCCGATGCTGAACGGCTTTCCGCTGCGGCTGGTGGTGCCGGGCACCTACGGCACCTATTGGGTCAAGCACCTGCATGAGATCACCGTGCTGGACAGGCCTTCCGACAGCTTCTGGATGACCTCGGCCTATCGCATCCCGGACAATGACTGCGCCTGCGTCCCCCCCGGCACGGCGGCGCCGAAGACCCGGCCGATCGGCCGCTACAATGTCCGCAGCTTCATCACCGCCCCGGCGGCGGGGCGGGTGCCGGCCGGGCGGCCTGTCGCCATCCGCGGCATCGCCTTCGATGGCGGCGCCGGCATCGCCCGGGTGGAGGTCTCGGCCGATGGTGGCCAGCACTGGACCGAGGCGACGCTGGGCGAGGAGCTCGGCAAGTTTTCCTTCCGCGGTTTCGCGGTGACCCTGCCGCTGCCGGCTGGCGAGCACCGGCTGATGTCGCGCGCCACCAGCCGCGACGGCAGCACCCAGCCGCTGGAGCCGCGGTGGAATCCGCCCGGCTACATGCGCAACGTGGTCGAGGCCGTCGCCGTGACGGCGGCCTGAGGAGGATGGCCATGCGCAGCCTCATCCTCGCCGCCGCCCTGGCCGCGGCACCGGCCCTGGCCGGTGCCGCGGCGAAGCCGGTCACCTACGACATGCCGGAGGAAACCCTGGAACTGGCCCCGGGGCCGGGGCGGGAGGCCGCGGCGGTCTGCGCCGCCTGCCATTCCGTGGACTACATCGCCACCCAGCCGCGCGGCCTGCGCGACCCTGCCGCCTTCTGGACCGCCGAGGTGGCCAAGATGCGCCACAGCTACGGCGCGCCGATCGAGGCGGCGGATATGCCCGCCATCGTGGACTACCTGGTCGCCGCCTACGGCCAGTGACGCCTATTGCAGCAGGCGGCCAGGGACCGGCTGCGGCGCCGTCGCCTGGTGCGGTACCGCGATGTCGTAGGTGCCGAACAGCGCCGCGACCGCGCCGGCCGCGCGCAGCGCCGGCGTGCGGTTGCCCGGCAAGACCCAGTCGTCCAGTTCGTCGAGCGCCGCCAGCAGGTCGCTCGCCTGCAGGGCGCCGATGATCCGCAGCAGCCCCTCCTCGTCCCGGCCGACCTGGGGGCAGGAACAGCCGCGGATATCGAGCGGGCGGCGGCGGGACTGCATGACCAGGGTCATGAAGGAGCCATAGGCCGTGGCCGCCTCCGCCGGCAGGCTGGCCAGGGCGAAGATATGCCGCCAATCCGGCGTCTCGTCCCGGGCGGCCGGGTCCGGCCGCAGCGCCGCCGTCCAGGCGCGGGAGACGCCGATGACGAAGAGCGCCTCGGCTTCCAGCGAGAGAACCGGCCTGCCCGGCGCCGCGGCTTCGTCCTGGTCGTGGTGGCAGTCTGCCATGCCTGCATGTCTCCCCCGGAGGCTTGCCAGCATATATGCTATTAAGAGTCATTCGCAATAAGCGCGACCGGGCGAAACCCCATTGCGCCGCCCGGTTCGATTTGCGAGCGTCGCGGCGGTTGCGGCCTGCAGGACCAGGAGAGGGACGGCTGATTTGCTGGATGGCGCGGATGGGACGGGGCCGGGGAACCGCTCCGGGCAGGGCATGAGCGGCGCGACGATGGGCCCGAGGCACGGCGTCGCCTGGCGGGCCTTGAGCATCGCCGTGGCCCTGGTCGGCTGGAGCCATCTGGCATCCCCCTGGGGCCCGGATTTCCGCCAGACGGTTGCCGGCCGCGCCGCCCGCATCAGCGCGGCCAGCCAGGTCGGCGATGCCGGGGGCGATGAGCGCCGCCGCCGCGAAAGCCGCCTGCGCCGCGCCCTGCTGGGCAATGGCTACCGGTTGATGCGCACCCGGCTGCGGCAGGTGCCCGCGCATCTCGGCGGTTACCTCGTCGTGGAATTCGCCTCCGGCCGGGTCGTCGTCGGCGGCGAGCCGCGGCCCTTCGCCGCCCGGCTTGAGGAGGTGGAGGCCTGGTACCGCCACGAGGGGCCCGGCAGCGCCACCGGCTGAGGCGTCGCGCTCAATCCGCGTAATGCGTCGGCAGCGCCGTGGTGTACTTGATCCGCTCCATCGAGAAGCTGGAACTCACGTCCAGCAGGTCGCCGATGCTGATCAGCCGCTTGTAGATGCTGTCATAGGCGGCGATATCCGGCACCACGACGCGCAGCAGGTAGTCCACCGTCCCGCTCATCCGGTGGAATTCCACCACCTCGGGGATGGCGGCGACATGGCGGCAGAAGGCCGCCGCCCAATCCGCATTGTGCCGGCTGGTGCGGATGCTGACGAAGACCGTCACGCCGACCCGCAGCATCGCCGCATCCAGCAGCGCCACCCGGCGCTGGATGACCCTGGCCTCCTCCAGCCGGCGGATGCGGCGCCAGCAGGGGGAGGGGGAGAGGCCGGCACGATCCGCCACCTCCGCCACGGAAAGCGTCGCATCTTCCTGCAGGGCGGCAAGGATGGCCCGGTCTATTCCATCCAGCTGCAATACCATGCCCGAAATCCCGCCTTTAATGGAATACGATGCCCCAAGCTGCCCTGGCGGGGTGCATGTTTGCAATCATTTCTCAGGCAAGGGCATGCAGACTGGCGCCACTCCAGAGATAAGGCAGATTCCCATGGCGCGCTGGTCCTTCACCCACCACCCCGAGGCCGTCGGCGAAACCTACCTCGAGCACATGGCGACGGCCGGCAGCTTCGGCTGGCGCATGCTCGGCGCCTCGATGGCCTGCTTCGCGCATGCCATCATGCCCTTCTGCTTCGAGAAGACCGGCTCCACCACCATCCGCGAGCTGCATGACCGGATGGTGGTCAACCGCCACCGCGCCGCGTGCGGAAGCCTAGCCCCAGGGCCTAACCACGGTCCTTCAGCATCCGCCGGGCGATCGCCATGCGGTGCACCTCGGTCGGACCCTCGTAGATCCGCTGCACCCGGACCTGGTTGGCCATGAGCTGCAGCGGCAGCTCCTTGGTCATGCCCATGGCGCCGAAGGTCTGCATGGCATTGTCCAGCACCTCCTGCGCCATCTCGGTCGCATAGACCTTCAGCATCGAGGCCTCGGTGCGGACATCCTGGCCGGCGGTCATCTTGGCCGCGGCGTCGCGCACCATCAGCCGGGTGATGTGGATCTTGGTCGCGGCCTCGGCGATCCACCACTGGATGGCCTGGCGATCGGCCAGCTTCACCCCGAAGGTGACGCGGTTCTTCGCCTGCTCGCACATCATCTCCAGCGCGCGGCGGGCCATGCCGGTGCAGCGGGCGCCCATCTGCAGCCGGCGGACGTTCAGCCGCAGCTGCATCGGCGCATAGCCGGCGCCGAGCTGGCCCAGGATCTGCCGCTCGTGCACCCGGCAATCCTCGAAGACCAGCTCATAGGTGCGGCGGCCGCCGATCATCGGGATCTCGCGCTCGATGATGAAGCCCGGGGTGCCGCGCTCGACGATGAAGGCGGTGACGCCCTCCTGCCGCTTCCCTTCGCCGGTGCGGGCCATGAGGATGATGAAATCCGCCCGCGGCACGCCGCTGACCCAGATCTTCCGCCCGTTGATGACCCAGTCGTCGCCATCCTTCACCGCCCGGGTGGTCATCCCCGCCGGGTCGCCGCCGGCGCCGGGCTCGGAGATGGCGATGGAGGAGCGCATCTCGCCGCGGGCATAGGGGTCGAGGTACTTGGCCCGCTGCTCGGGGTTGGCGACCGCCAGCAGCATGTGCAGGTTCGGGCTGTCGGGCGGGAAGATGAAGGGGGTGACGGTGCGGCCCATCTCCTCCTCGATCGCCATCAAGGCGGAAACCGGCAGGTCCGCCCCGCCGTATTCCTCCGGCACGTCGAGCCCGACCAGGCCGAGCTCCCGGCACTTGGCCAGCAGCGGGGCCTCCTCCGCCTCGGTCAGCCCATACTTGCCGCCTTCCGACTCCCGCTTCAGCACCGCGGCCTCCAGCGGCATCAGGTCGCGCTCGACGAATTTGGCCACGAGGTCGCGCACCATGCGGTGCTCTTCGGCCAGGGCCGGAATGGCGCCGCCGTCGGTATCCTGGGACATCTGTCCTCTCCCCTGAGAAACTTGCCCCCAGGCTAGACCCGGAGGGCAGGGGCGCCAAGTTGGGGGCGGCCCTCCGGAGAGGTGGGGCCTATCGCGCCGCTGCGAAGGCCAGAAGATCGGCCAGGGCGAGCGACCCGCCGCTCGCCAGCGGCAGCGCCGTGGCGCCCGCCGCCAGCATCGCCGCCAGCGCATCCCGCAGGGTGGCATCGGCCGGCAGCGGCTCGCCCGGCGCCGTCTCCGCCCGCGCCGGCAGGGCCGCGAGGGGGAACAGCGAGAGCCGCAGCAGCAGCCGGTCGGCGCCGAGGAATTCCGCGGCGAAGCCATCCGCCGGCTGCGCCAGCATCGCCGCCGCCGGGGCATGCTGCACCAGCCGCCCATCCCGCAGCAGCGCCACCGCATCGCCCAGCCGCACCGCCTCGGCCACGTCATGGGTCACGATCAGCACGGTCTTCCGCAACTGCAGCAGCAGCCGCAGCACCTCCTCCTGCAGCCGGCCGCGCACCACCGGGTCCACCGCGCCGAAGGGCTCGTCCATCAGCAGCACCGGCGGGTCCCCGGCCAGGGCCCGGGCGACGCCGACCCGCTGCCGCTCCCCGCCCGAGAGCTGGTGCGGCCGGCGCCCGGCGAAGCGGGCGGGGTCGAGCCCGACCAGCGCCAGCACCTCCTCCACCCGCCGCGCGGTCCGCGCCGCATCCCAGCCCAGCAGCTTCGGCACCGTGGCGACGTTCGCGGCGACGCTCCAGTGCGGAAACAGCCCGACATCCTGGATGACGTAGCCGATGCGCCGTCGCAGCGTCACCGCATCCATCCGCAGCGCGTCCTCGCCGCCGATGCGGATGGACCCGGCGCTCGGCTCGACCAGCCGGTTCACCATCCGCAGCAGCGTGGTCTTGCCGGAGCCGCTGGGGCCGATCAGCGCGCAGCTCGTCCCCTCCGGCACCGCCAGCGCGACATCGGCCACCGAGTCGCGGTCGGCGCCCGGCCAGCGCTTGGAGAGGCCGCGGATCTCGATCATGCGCCACGGACCCTATTCGCAAGATGGCGTTCCAGCAGGCCGAGCCCGGCCTCCGTCCCCAGGGCGAGCGCCGCGATGGCCAGCGCCCCCACCAGCATCCGCCCGGTATCCAGCAGCGCCAGGCCCTGCGTCACCAGATCCCCCAGCCCGCCGCCGCCGATGAAGGTCGCCAGCGCCGCCGCCGAGACCACCTGCACCGCGGCGACCCGGAGGCCGGAGAAGATCAGCGGTGCCGCCAGCGGCAGCTCGACCCGGGTGGCCCGCTGCCAGGCCGTCATGCCGAGCCCGCGCGCTGCATCCAGTGCCGCCGGATCGGCACCGCGGATGCCGGTCACGGTATTCACCAGCACCGGCGGCAAGGCCAGCAGGGCCAGCGCCAGTACCGAGGGGGTGAAGCCGACGCCGAGCAGCGGCAGCAGCGCCGCCAGTACCGCAAGGCTCGGGATGGTCCTGAGCGCCCCGGCAACCGCGATCGCCGCTTCCGCCGCCCGCGGCCGATGCGCCACGACGATGCCGGCCGGCAGGGCGACGGCGACGCCGATGGCGAGGCCGACCAGCGAGAGCAGCAAGTGGTCGCCGACGGCTTCGAGGAAGGTGCCGGGATTGGCGCGCAGCCAGCTGGTGGCCTGGGTCCAGACCTCCATCAGGCGGTCGCCGGCAGACGGCGCTGCACCGCGCCCAGTGCCTGGTCGATCAGCAGCGCCATCGCGGTCACCAGTCCGGCCCCGACCAGGATCTTCTCGGTGTGCCCCTGGTCCAGCCCGCTGAGGATCAGCGTCCCCAACCCACCCGCGCTGATATAGGCCGCGACCGTCGCCGCCGAGACCACGGTGACCGAGGCCACCCGCAGCCCGCCCAGCAGCGCCGGCAGCGCCAGCGGCAGTTCCACCTTGAACAGCCGCTGCACCGGGGTCAGCCCCATGCCCTCTGCCGCATCGAGCACTGCCGGCGGCACCCCGGCCAGGCCGGCGACCAGCGCCCGCAGCAGGATCGGCACGGCATAGCTCACCAGCGCCAGCAGCGCCGGAGCGAAGCCCAGCCCCAGCACCGGCACCAGCAGGGCGAAGACCGCGAGCGTCGGCAGCGAATAGAGCACCGAGGCCGTCCCCAGCACCGCCGCCCGCAGCCGCGGCCGCCGCGCCACCACCAGCCCCAGCGGCAGCGCCACCGCCAGCGCCAGCAGCAGCGAGGCCGCCACCAGCCCGGCATGCGTCAGCAGCGCGGTGCCGATGGTATCGAGGTTGCGCCCGGTCCAGCGCATCAGCCGAGCCCCTGCTGCGCCAGGAAGCGGGCGGCCACCTCGCGCGGCTCCTCGCCATCCTGGTCCACCTGGCGGTTCAGCTCCTGCATCACCGGATTGTCCAGCTTCGCCCCGACGGCCAGCAAGGGTGCGGCGAGGCCGGGGAATTCCCGCAGCGCCGCCTGCCGCACCACGGGGGCGAGCTGGTAGGGCGGCCAGAGCGCCTTGTCGTCCCGCAGCACGGGGTAGCCGCCGACCGCGATCTGCCAATCCGTCGCATAGGCATTCACCACATCCGCCTGGCCATGCTGCAGGGCGGCATAGCGGAGCCCGAGCGCGGCGAACTGCCGGAAGCGGCGGAAGGCCATGCCATAGACCCGCCGCAGCCCCGGGAGCCCGTCGGCCCGGTCGGCGAATTCATTGCCGGCCGCGAGCGTCAGCTCCGGCGCGGCGCGGGCCAGATCCGACAGGGTCGCCAACCCATGCTTCCGTGCCGTCGCCGGCAGCACCAGCAGCGCATTGCCGTTGTCGATCCCCGAAGGCTCCAGCCAGTCCAGCCCCATCGGCGCATAGCCGGCGCGGACCTTGGCGAGGATGGTCGGCGCATCCCCCTCCGGCGGCTGCTTCAACACCACGCCAAGCCCGGTGCCGGTATATTCCGGATAAAGGTCGATCTCCCCCGCCAGCAGCGCCTGCTGGGCGATGGCGGTGCCGCCGAGGTTCACCCGCCGCTCCACCCGCGCCCCGGATTTCTCCAGCGCCTGGGCGTATAATTCCGCAACCACCAATTGCTCGGTGAAGTTCTTGGAGCCGACGCGCAGCAGCACCGCCGCCCGGGCACGCCGCAAGGCCGGCAGGGCCAGCGCCGCCCCGAGGATGACCCGTCTGTTCATGCCGCCAGCCTAACGCAAGCGATGCGGATTCGGTCATGGGCTTTCCGCCCGCCGCCGGCCCGGACTAGGCTGCCCGGCATGAGCGACGATCTGGCCGACCTGCGCGTGGTGGTCCCCGAGACGCGGGAGCTGGAAGTGCTGGCCCGCATGCTGGAACGCCAGGGCGCCACCGCGCTGCGCTGCCCGCTGGTTGCCATCATCGATGCCGCCGACCCCGCCCCGATCGAGGCCTGGCTCCGCCGCTTCATCGAGACGCCGCCCGACGATTTGATCCTGCTGACCGGGGAGGGGCTGACCCGCCTGCTGGGCGTCGCCGCCCGCGCCGGGATCGAGCCCGAGTTCCGCGCCGCCCTGGCCCGGACCCGCCGCATCTGCCGCGGCCCGAAGCCCAGCGGCCGCCTCCGCAGCATCGGCCTGACGCAGGACCTTGCGCCGGAGCCGCCGACCACCGCGGGCATCATCGCCGGCCTGCAGGCGCAGCCCATGGCCGGCCGCCGCGTCGCGGTGCAGCTCTACCCGGACAATCCCAATGCGCCGCTGCTGGACTTTCTCGCCGCGGCCGGGGCATCCGCCGACCCCATCCTGCCCTATGCCTATGCCAGTAGCGCCGAGGATGCCCGGGTGCTGGAAACGCTGGAGGGCATGGCGGCCGGGAAGGTGGACCTGGTGGTCTTCACCAGCACGCCGCAGGTCCGGCGGCTGGTGGCGCTGGCCGAGGCCGCCGGCCGGCAGGCCATGCTGGCCGAGGCGCTTGCCCGCACCCGCATCGCGGCCGTCGGGCCGGTCGTCGCGGCGGCGGTCGAGGCCGCCGGCGGCAGGGTGGCGGTGATGCCGGAGGACAGCTTCCACATGAAGCCGATGGTCACCGCCATCCTGGCCGCGCTGCGCTAGACCCCGCCGGTCTTGTGGATCGGGTCGATCCACAGCACGGTCTCCGGCTTCTCCGCCGCCTCGATGTCGAGGTTGACGACCACCGCCTCGTTGTCCGAGCGCACCAGCACGCAGGACAGCGTCTCCTCCGTGCTGGCGTTGATCTCCTGGTGCGGCACATAGGGCGGGATGAAGATGAAGTCGCCCGGCCCGGCCTCGGCGGTGAATTCCAGGTTCTCGCCCCAGCGCATCCGCGCCCGGCCGCTGACGATGTAGATCACGCTCTCCAGCGCGCCGTGGTGATGCGCCCCGGTCTTGGCATCGGGGTGGATATGCACGGTGCCGGCCCAGATCTTCTGCGCGCCGACGCGGGCGGCATTGATCGCGGCAGCGCGGTTCATGCCCGGGGTCTGCGCGGTATTGGCGTCCAGGCTATTGCCCGGGATCACCTTGACGCCGGAATGCTTCCAGCCGTCCGGCGGCAGGTCGTGGGAATGGTGGCCGTCATGCGGCATGGCGGGTGCTCCTCGTGCTCGGCCCGATATAGTACCGGACCGCATGTGGTAACAGCCGCCAACACGTTCCGTGTGCGTGCCATTACATCCCGGCGAAAAGCTCGGTCGAGAGATAGCGCTCGGCGAAGGAGGGCGCGATGCCGACCACCAGCTTGCCGCGCAGCGCCGGATCCCGCGCCTCGGCCAGCAGTGCATGCAGCATGGCGCCGGAGGAAATGCCGACCGGCAGCCCCTCGAGCTGGGCGCAGCGGCGGGCGGCGGCGATCGCCTCCCGCTCCCCCACGCGGACCACGCCATCGAGCAGGTCCAGGTCCAGCACCCCCGGCTTGAAGCCGGCACCGATGCCCTGGATGCCGTGCGGGCCCGGCTCGTCGCCGGACAGCACCGCGCTTTCCGCCGGTTCCACGCCGATGATGCGCAGGCCCGGCCGCCGCGGCTTCAGCGCCCGGGCGATGCCGGTCAGCGTCCCGCCGGTGCCGAGGCCGCCGATCACCACGTCCACCTCGCCGGCGGTATCCACCCAGATCTCCTCGGCGGTGGTCGCGGCATGGATATCCGGGTTCGCCGGGTTGTCGAATTGCTTCGGCATCCAGGCGCCCGGCGTCGCGGCGACGATCGCCTCCGCCCGGCCGATCGCCCCCGCCATGCCGCGGCGGGACTGGGTCAGCTCCAGCTCCGCCCCCATCAGCCGCATCATCTTGCGCCGCTCGATGCTGGCGCCATCCGGCATCACCACGATCAGCTTGTAGCCCTTGGCAGCGGCGACGAAAGCGAGCGCGATGCCGGTATTGCCGGATGTCGGCTCCACCAGCGTGGAATGGCCGGGGCGGATCAGCCCCTCGCGCTCGGCGGCCTCCACCATCGCCAGGCCGATGCGGTCCTTCACCGAACCCAGCGGATTGAAGAATTCCAGCTTGATGGCGATGTCGGCCGCCAGCCCATCCGCCGCCCGCAGCCGGGGCAGCCGGACCAGCGGCGTCGCGCCGATCAACTCCAGCACGCTGCCGTAGATTTTTCCGCGTGGGGTGCAGGATTCGGTGGTCATGCGGAGGGCGGTACCACGATTTCCCGGCGCGGTTCAGGGGAAAACTGCCTCGCTTCCGCCCCGGCCGGGAGCATGCCAAGCTTCGCCCCGAGGAAACGGAAAAGACATGACACAAGCGCAAACCGCGCCGCATCGCATCGCCGTGGCCGGCATCGTCGCCCCGCGTTCGGTCGCCGTCATCGGCGCATCGGACGACGTCGGCAAATTCGGCGGCCGGGTGATCCACTACCTGATCAAGCATGGCTACGGCGGCCGGCTGCTGCCGATCAACCCGAACCGCGCCACCATCCGCGGGCTGCCGGCCTATGCCTCCGTCAGCTTGGCGCCCGGCCCGATCGACGTGGCGATCCTCGCGGTGCCGGTCGCGCATCTGCTGCGCCAGGTGGAGGATTGCGCCGCCGCCGGCGTCGGCGCCTGCATCATCATCACCGGCAAGCTGGCGGATGCGGGGGCCGAGGGCGCCGCGCTGCAGGACCGCGTCCTGGCGGTGGCGCAGGCGGCGGGGATGCGGCTGGTCGGGCCGAATTGCCTCGGCATCTTCAACTTCACCGACCGCGCGCTGCTCTCCTCCAGCCTCGGCCTCGACGTGGATGCGCTGAAGCCGGGCGGCATCGGCATGGTCAGCCAGTCCGGCGCGCTGATGGGCACGCTGGTCTCGCTCGGCCAACGCTACGGCGCCGGCTTCAGCCGCTGCATCTCGGTCGGCAATCAGGCCGACCTCGAACTGTGTGACTTCCTCGACTACCTCATCGAGGACCCCGCCACCCGGGTCATCACCCTCTATGTCGAAGGCCTGCGCGACCCCGCCCGCTTCGCCCCGCTGCTGCGCCGGGCGCGCGCCGCGGGCAAGCCGGTGCTCTGCGTCAAGGCCGGCCGCTCGGCCGAGGGCGCCCAGGCGGCGCGCAGCCATACCGCCAGCCTGGCCGGTTCCTTCGCCGCCTTCGAGGCGCTGTGCCGCGACGCCGGGGCGGTGCTGCTGGAGGATCCCGCCGCCATGGTCTTCGCCGCCGATGCACTGGACCGGCTGCCGCGCCTGCCGCGGGCCGGGCTGGGGTTGGCGGTCATCGCCTCCTCCGGCGGCAGCACCGTGACCACGGCGGACATGCTGCCGGCCGCCGGGCTGCGGCTGGCGAGCATGTCGGCGGCGACCCGCGCCACCCTCGGCCGCTTCATGCCGGAGAGCCATATCCACCTGCCGCTCGATACCGGCAGCTTCGACGAGGGCACCTCCGAGGGGGGCCTGGAAGCCTGCATCCGCGCCTTCATGGCCGACCCCGACATCGGTGCCGTCGTCGTGCCGATGACGACGCAGCCGGCCATGGCCCCGCGCGCCCGGCTGCTGCCGCCGCTGGCGCGCGAGGGCGACCGCCCGCTGCTCTACGTCATGACCGCCGGCGAGGTCGGCAACGACGCCCGCCAGGCAATGCGCGACGCCGACTTCCCCTTCCTCGACCGCGTCGCCGATGCGCTGGCGGTGCTGCGGGCGCTGGAGGCCGAGGCCGCCGGCCGCGACCGTGCCGGCCTGCCGCCCCCCGCGCGCCCCGCCGGCGCCGGCCCCGCGCCCAGCCTGCCATCAGGCGCGTTGACCGAGGCGGAGGCCAAGCGCCTCGCCGCCGCCTATGGCATCCCGGTGACGCGGGAGACGCTGGCGACGGATGCCGGGTCCGCCGTCGCCGCGGCCGAGACCATCGGCTATCCGGTGGTGCTGAAGGGCGTCAGCCGCGCCGTGGTCCACAAATCCGACCTCGGCCTGGTCAAGCTGCGCCTCGCCGATGCCGCCGCGGTCCGCGCTGCCTTCGCCGAGATCGCCGCCGTGCTGCCGGAGCGCGAGGGCGTGCTGGTGCAGGAAATGGCCCGCGGCGAGGCGGAGCTGATCCTCGGCGCCCGCTTCGAGCCGGGCTTCGGCCCGCTGGTCCTCATCGGCTTCGGCGGCGTGCTGGTGGAGGTGCTGGCCGACGTCCAGCTCGCCCCCGCGCCGCTGCGTCCGGCGGATGCCGAGGCCATGCTGCGCCGCCTGAAGCTCTGGCCGGTGCTGGCCGGGGTGCGCGGCCGGCCGGCCCTCGACGTGGCGGCGGCGGTGGATGCCCTGGTGCGGCTATCCTGGCTGGCCGCCGACCTCGGGCCGCGGCTGGTCGAGATGGACCTCAACCCCATCCTGCTGCGGGCAGCGGGGGAGGGGGCGATCGCCGTCGATGCCCGCGCCACATTGGCGGAGGCCCTGGCATGAGACTTCCCCGTCGTACCCTGCTGGCCGGGCTGGCCGCACCCTCGCTGGCACGGGCGCAAGGCGCTTGGCCGAACCGGCCGATCACCCTGATCGTCCCCTATCCGCCGGGCGGCAGCACCGACAATGTCTCCCGCCCCATCGCCCCGCGGCTCGGCGAGATCCTCGGCCAGAGCGTGCTGATCGAGAATCGCGGCGGCGCCGGCGGCTCGATCGGCGCCGCCGTCGTGGCCCAGGCCAAGCCGGATGGCTATACCCTGCTGGTCTGGCCGACCGCGATCATGACCATCAGCCCCCACATGATGCGGCTGCCCTACGACCCGCAGAAGGACTTCGAGCCGTTGGCCCTGCTGGCCACGGCCGATGCCGCCGTTGCCATGCACCCGAAGGTGCCGGTGCGGGACCTCCAGGGATTGGTCGCCTATGCCAGGGCCAATCCCGGCAAGCTGCGCTTCAGCTCCGCCGGCAACGGCACCATCACCCAGATGACCGGCGAGATTTTCGCCAATGCCGCCGGCATCAAGATCGAGCATGTCCCCTACCGCGGCTCCGCCCCGGCGTTGACCGCGCTGCTGGCTGGCGACGTGGAACTGCAATTCGATCCCATCGCCACGCCCGCGGTGAAGGACGGCAGGCTGATCGGCCTCGCCACCACCGGCGAGACCCGTTCCCCCGAATTGCCCGACCTGCCGACGCTGCGCGAGGCCGGCTACTACGGCGAGGGTGGCATCTCCTTCCACGCACTCGCCGGCCCCGCCGGCCTGCCGGCCGAGGTGAAGGCCCGGCTGCTGCCGGCGCTGGAACAGGTGCTGGCCATGCCGGAGGTCGCGCGCATCATGGCCCCCGTGGGCCTCAGGCCGCATTTCGAAAGCGGCGAGACTTTCGCCCGGCGCATCGCCCGCGACCGGGACATCTTCGAGGACGCGGTGCGCCGCACGGGAGCCAAGGTCGAATGAGCGAGTCACACATCAAGGAATCCCATATCAAGGTTTGGGACGACGGTCCGGTCCGCATCGTCGCGCTGAACCGCCCGGACAAGGGCAATGCCATCACCAAGCGGATGGCTGAGGAAATCCAGGCGGCGATGCAGGAATTCGCCGCCTCCGAGCAGCGCGTCGCGGTGCTGACGGCGATGGGCACCAAGGCCTTCTCCTTCGGCGCCGACGTCGGCGAGCCGCCGGAGCTCTGGCGCGCCGTGCCCAATGTCGGCTGGCAGACCGACAAGCCGCTGATCTGCGCGGTGGAGGGCTGGTGCATCGGCGGCGCCATGGTGCTGGCGATGATGGCCGACCTCGCGGTCATCGGCGCCAAGGGCAAATTCTACTACCCCGAGGCCAAGCTCGGCCTGACCGGCGGCATGATCGCCGCGCTGCCCTCCCGCATCCCGCATAAATTCGCCATGGAGCTGATGCTGCTCTGTCGCATCTTCGACGCCGAGAAATGCGAGCGCGTCGGCCTGGTGAACGAGGTGGTACCGGAAGGCGAGGCGCTGGCCCGGGCCATCGAATGGGGCAAGGAGATCGCCGGCTTCGCCCCGCTGGTCACCCATGCGATCAAGCGCATGGTGCTGGACGACATCC
The DNA here is from genome assembly GCF_979252845.1 of Belnapia sp. AC561. NCBI lineage: Bacteria > Pseudomonadati > Pseudomonadota > Alphaproteobacteria > Acetobacterales > Roseomonadaceae > Belnapia > Belnapia sp. AC561. The sequence goes on along the minus strand of NZ_CEEDBP010000017.1, from coordinate 62,046 downwards.
TGCCGCGCGGCCCTTCCGAGCAATGGGCGCTGCAGCTTCAGCGGCTCAGCGGCATCCGGGATTCGGAGGATTTCAAGGAAGGCGTCGCCGCCTTCCGCGACAAGCGGCCGCCGCAGTTCAAGGGCGAATAGCCTGCCCTGAATGCGGGCGGCCCTGGTCACGCCTTGGGCAGCTTCACCGCCCAGGACCGCCCGCACCACGGCTTGGGGGAGGCATGGTCCTTGCTGGAGGTGACGAAACCGTCACCTGCCGGAGGACCGCCATGCTGATCCGCCCCACCCGACGCGCCCTGCTGGGCGGCGCCGCCCTGCTGGCGACCCCCTCCATCCTCCGCGCCCAGACGCCGGAAATCTTCGTCGGCGGCCCGGCCTCCCCCGGCCTCACCGATATCCTGTTTCCGCGGATCGAGAAGAAGCACAGCTTCAAGATCCTCTTCGAGGGCACCAACAGCCTCATCAACCTCGAGAAGATCCGCAGCAACCGCGCCCGCCCCACCATGACCGTGACGATGATGGACGACCCGGTGCTGATCCTGGGCGAGCGCGAGGGGCTGCTGCTGCCGCTGCGCGGCCTGGCCATTCCCAACCTCGCGGATGTGCAGGCGGAGGCGAAGCCGCGCGAGTCCATGTGGGTAAACTGGTGCTTCCCGGCGGCTTCCATCAGCTACCAGACGCAGAACGTGAAGCCGGCGCCGGCCAGCTATGCCGAGGTCTGGGACCGCAAGTACCGCGACAAGGTCATCCTGATCTCGATGCGCATCACCCAGGCGGTGGTGCCGCTGCTGGCCGCCACCAGCCTCGCCACCGGCAAGCCCATGGCCGAATGCCTGAAGCTGGCCGACGAGGGTTTTTCGAAGTTGCGCGAGCTGAAGCCGAACATCCTGCAGATCACCACCAACCCGCCGCAGGCCCAGCAGCTGCACGAAAGCGGCGAGGTGGACCTGTATCTCTCCCCCGATAGCCGCACCACGCTGTTCCGCAAGAGCCAGCGCGCGCCGGTGGACCTGGCCTTCCCCAAGGAGGGCACCGTCGCCATGCCGGCCGGCGTCGCCCTGGTGAAGGGCGGCCCGAACCAAGCGCTTGGCGAGAAATTCATCAACGAGCTGCTCGACCCCGAGACCCAGGCGCTGATCGCCGGCACCTTCTACAGCAAGCCGACCAATACCAAGGCCGTCGCCCCCGCCGGGCTGACCCTGCCGGACCTCGTGGTGCTCGATTGGGAATACTTCGCCGACAACCGCAACCGTTGGATCGAGCGCTTCGAGCGCGAGATCAGCGCCCGGTGAATTCCGGCCACTTGGCGGTACGGGCCGTCGCCAAGCGCTTCGGTGCGGCGACGGTCCTCGACGATCTCTCGATCGCGGTGGCGCAGGGCGAATTCGTCTCCCTGCTCGGCCCTTCCGGCTGCGGCAAGACCACCCTGCTGCGCTGCATCGCCGGGCTGCTGCAGCCGGATGCCGGCAGCATCACCGTGGCCGGCACCGAGATCACGGCCCTGCCGGCGCACAAGCGCAACGTCGGCGTGGTCTTCCAGAACTACGCGCTGTTCCCGCATCTGACGGTCGCCGAGAACATCGGCTTCGGCCTGCGGGCCCAGGGCATCGGCCGCGCGGAAGCTGCGCCGCGCATCCGCGACGCGCTGGCGCTGGTGCGGATGGCCGAGCATGCGGGCAAGCCCGTCACCGCCCTTTCCGGTGGCCAGCAGCAGCGCGTGGCCGTCGCCCGCGCCCTGGTCGTGCGCCCCTCCCTGCTGCTGCTGGACGAGCCCTTCAGCGCGCTCGACCGCAAGCTGCGCGAGACGATGCAGGTGGAGCTCAAGCTGCTGCTGCGCGAGGTCGGCATCACCGCCATCTTCGTCACGCACGACCAGGAGGAGGCGCTGGTCGTCTCCGACCGCATCGCGGTGATGAATGCCGGCCGCATCGAGCAGCTGGCCGACCCGGCGACGCTGTATCAGCGGCCCGCCTCGCTCTACGTGCTGGATTTCGTCGGCCAATCCACCCGCATCGCCGGCACCGTGCGCGGCACCGAGGCGGGGCTGGTCACGGTGGAAACGCCACTCGGCCCGCTGCGCGCCCCGGGCAGCTTCGCCGCCGGCAGCCCCGTGGTCGTGGCGGTGCGGCCCGAGGCGGTGCTGCTCGACGGCACCGGCCCCGCGCTGAACCGGGTCACCGCCCGCATCCGCGACATTTCCTTCCTCGGCTCCCGCACCCAGCTCCACCTCGAACTGCCGGGCGAGGCCGATCGCGGCATCGCCGAGCTGCCGCGGCTGCCGGCAGGCATCGGCCCCGGCAGCCGCGTGGCGCTCGGCTTCCCGGTCGCCGATACCATGGTCTTCCCCGCCGCATGAGGCCGCGCACCGATCCCTTGGCGCTGCTGGCCCTGCCGGGCGTTGCCTTCCTCGGCACCGCCTTCCTGCTGCCGCTGCTGCTGCTGCTCTGGTCCTCCATCCATGGACCGGAGGGCTTCTCGCTCTCAGGCTACTGGCGGGTGCTGGGCGATGGCTACTACCGCGGCGTCATCCTCGCCTCGCTGCAGCTCGGGCTCATCACCACCTTCGGCGCCTTCCTGCTCGGCTACCCGGCGGCCTTCGCGCTCGCCCGGGCACGCGGCTATGGGCAGGTGGTGCTGTTCGCCCTGGTCTTCCTGCCGTTGACCGTCTCGATCATCGTGAAATCCTTCGGCTGGGGCATCGTGCTGCGGCGCGACGGCATCCTGAACTGGCTGCTGCTGAATGCCGGCCTGGTGGAACGCCCGGTGCGGCTGATCTTCACCGAGGGCGCGCTATATGCCGGCATGATCAACGTCTTCCTGCCCTTCATGGTGCTGCCGATCTATTCCGTCGTGCGGATGATGGACCCACGGCTGCCGGATGCGGCGGCGACGCTGGGCGCCTCGCCCTGGTTCCGCTTCACCCGCGTCACCCTGCCGCTGTCGCTGCCGGGCGTGGTGGCAGGATGCTCCCTGGTCTTCTCACTCGCCGTCTCCGCCTATGTCACGCCGAGCCTGCTGATGGGCGACCGCTACATGACCATGTCCATGGTGATGGCCAAGGCCTTCCTGAACCTGCGGGACTGGCAGCTCGGCGCGGCCATGGCGGCGGTGCTGCTGGCGGTCGCCGCCTGCGTCGTAGTCGGCGCCTCGCTGCTGCAGAAGCGGCTGGGGGGGCGGTAATGCAGCGCTTCGGCATCGGCCTCGCCTGGACGGCACTCATCCTCACCATCCTCTTCCTGCTGCTGCCCATCGTCGTCGTCATCCCGGTCTCCTTCACCGAGAGCAGCGTCTTCCGCTTCCCGCCGGAGGGCTTCTCCCTGCAGTGGTACGCCAAGATCCGCAACGTCGACGGGCTGCTGGCGGCCATCGGCCTTTCGGCGCAGATCGCCGGGCTGGCGACGCTGGTCTCGCTGCTGCTGGGCACGCTCTGCGCCATCGCCCTGGTGCGCGGCAAGGTCCCCGGCGCCGAGGCCATCACCACCTTCATGGTCTCGCCGCTGATGCTGCCGGGGCTGGTGCTGGGCATCGCCCTGCTGCAGGCCTTCCGCGAGATCGGGCTGCGCGACGCCTGGTGGTCGCTGCTGATCGCGCATGTGATCGTCACCATGCCCTTCGTCATGCGGACGGTGCTGGGCAGCCTGGCGCTGTTCGACTTCGCCATGGTGGATGCGGCGCGGACGCTCGGCTGCAGCTATTCCGTCGCGCTCTGGCGGGTGCTGGTGCCGAACATCCTGCCGGGCTTCGTCTCCGGCGCGCTCTTTGCCTTCATCGCCAGCTTCGACAACTACCCGGTCTCGATCTTCCTGGTCGACGTGCGGACCAAGACCCTGCCGATCACCCTGCTGAACTACCTCGAAATCAGCCCCGACCCGACGCTTGCCGCCGTCAGCACCGGATTGATCGCGCTGACGGTGCTGGTGCTGCTGCTGTGCGACCGGCTGGTCGGCCTGCGGCGGATGGCGTCGATCTAGACCGCGACGCCATCCACCGGGTTGAACGGCCCGGGAAACACGCCGCGCGGCTTGATGTAGTCATAGGGGCCTCGCGGCAGGAACTGCCCGAAGCCCGGCGCGCCGACCACCTTGCCGGCCTCCACCACCGGCACGCCACGCACCAGCGTCGTCTCCGGCCAGCCCGTCACCGCCATGCCCTCATAGGGCGTGTGGTCGTTGGCATCCTGGATCAGCGACTGGGTGAGGGTCACCCGCTTCGCCGGATCCCAGATGGCGATATCCGCATCCGAGCCGACCGCGATGGTGCCCTTCCGCGGATGCAGCCCGAACAGCTTCGCCGCATTGGTCGCGGTGATGGCGACGAAGGTCGGCAGGTCGATCCGCCCCTTCACCACGCCCTCGCTGAACAGGATGGGCATCCGCGCCGCCAACCCCGGCACGCCGTTCGGCAGCTTGGTGAAGGGCGCATCCGGCCCGAAGGCGGACTTGCCGTCCGGCCCCTCGAAGCGCGTCGGCGCATGGTCCGAGGTGACGTTGCCGATCACGCCGCGGCGGATCATCTCCCACAGCGCCGCCTGATCGGCTTGGGAGCGCGGCGCCGGGCTGCAGAGGAATTTCGCGCCCTCGAGCCCCGGCCGGTCGAGGTCGTCCGCCGTCGTCACCAGGTATTGCGTGCAGGTCTCGCCCCAGACCTTGAGGCCACGCCGCTGCGCCCGCTCGATCTCCTCCGCGCTTTCGCCGCCGCTGACGTGGAAGACCTGGATCGGCACGTCCAGCGCCTCGGCCATCTTGCAGACGCGGTGGACGCATTCGCTCTCGACGATCATCGGCTTGGCCCAGGCATGGTGCTTGGGCAGGGTCAGCCCCGCCGCGACCAGCGCCTGGGTATAGAACTCGATCATCTCATGGTGCTCGGCGTGGATGCAGACCAGCGCGCCGAGACGGCGCGCGGCCGCCAGCACCTGCAGGGCCTCGCCATCGGTGATCCGGGCGCCGGAATAGGTGAGGAAGATCTTGAAGCTGCGATGCCCCTCGGCAACCAGCTTCGGGATTTCCTCCAGCAGGATCTCCGGCCGCGGATCGGTGAAGATCATGTGGAAGCTGTAGTCGATGCGGCTTCCCTTCGCGCGCGCATGGTGCTCGGCGACGCCCTGGGCCATGGAGCCGCCACGCTCCTGCCGCGCGAAGCCGATGACGGTCGTGGTGCCGCCGACCGCGGCCGAAGCGGTGCCACTCGCAAAAGTATCGGCATTCACCGTCGGCCCGCCGCGCGGCTCCTCGATATGCACATGGCTGTCGATCCCGCCGGGCAGCACCAGCCTGTCCGTCGCATCGATTTCCTTCGCGCCGGCGCCGAGCGCCTGCCCCAGCGCCACGACCTTGCCGCCGCGGATGCCGACATCGCTGGCGAAGACATCGCTGGCCGTGGCGACGGTACCGTTGCGGATGACGAGGTCGAATTCAGGCATCAGGCAATCTCCCGGAAGGATGGCAGCGTGGCTTCGGCGGGGGTGGGAGGCAAGGGCGTTTCCACCCGCGCCACTCCACTTAGGCAGCCGCCCCGAACATCGCCTGCCAGTGCCGGGCGATGTCGACGCGCCGGGCGATCCAGACGCCGGGGCTGCGCGTCACATGCTCCAGCAGCAGCTCCAGCCCGCGGATGCGGCCGGGCTTGCCGATGGTCCGCAGATGCAGCCCGATCGACATCATCTTCGGCTGGGTCGCACCCTCCCGCAGCAGGCAGTCGAAGGCGCCGATGCAGTAGCGGGAGAAATCCTCCGGCTGCACGAAGCCCTGGCCCGGGGCGAAGCGCATGTCGTTGGTATCGAAGCTATAGGGCAGGATGACATGCGACGCGTCATGCAGCCGCGGCAGGTCGTCGTCGTAGACATCCGAGTCATAGAGGAAGCCGCCTTCCTCCCGCAGCAGCCGGCGGGTATTCACGCTCGGCGCCGATTTGGTGTGCCAGCCGAGCGGCCGCGTGCCGGCCGCCTCCGTCAGCACCGCCACCGTCCGGGCGATCACCGCGCGCTCCATGGCCTCCGGCATGCCCGCATGCATCTCCCAGCGCCAGCCATGCGCGCTGATCTCATGCCCCGCGGCAGCCGGCGCCGCGGCGAGGGCAGGGGTCACCGCCACCGCCCGGCCGCAGCAGGAGAAGGTCGCCTTCACCCCGAAGCGCTCCAGCACCTCCAGCACCCGCCAGAGCCCGACGCGGGAGCCATAGGCGAAATGCGTCTCCATGCAAGGATCCGGGTACCCCTCCACCAGCTGCCGGCTTTCCGGCACCGCCTCGTTGTGCGCGTCGCCGCTGCCGATGGACAGCTCCGCGCCCTCCTCGACATTGACCACGAAGGAGACGGCAAGGCGGGCGCCGCCGGGCCAGCGCGGATCCGGCAGGGCGCGGCCATAGCCGGCAAGGTCGCGGGTGGCAGGCGGCATGCCGCCGGGCAGGTCTGTCATCAGGCGCTCCGATCCGGTCCCGAGGTCGGCCCCTGGGGCAGCAATCGGCGTGCCAGGGGCGCAATCGCCATGGCCGCGGCGCCGGCCGCCGCCTGCTGGTCGCCGCCTGCTGGCGCGCCGGCGCGCAGCCTGCCCAAGCCGCGGGCTGCCGCCCGGGCCGGGCAGATCGGGACGCGGCCTCCCCGCCTCAGGCCACCGGCTGGTCCTGCCGCGGCAGCATCGCTTCCAGCGCCGCCTGGGTTTCCGCCGCCACCGCCAGCAGCACCGCCCGCCGCGCCGAGACCTCGGCCACCGGCAGGCTGCGCGCCTCCGACTGGAATTGACGTGCCACCGCCGCCAGGCGGCTGGCGCCCAGGGTGGCGGCGGACCCGGCCAGCCGATGCGCCGCGGAGAGCGCCTCCGCCATATCCTCCGGCGCCGTCACCCGCAGCCGTGCCGTCTGGTCGACGATCTCCTGCAGGAAGACCGGCGCCAGCCGCCGCGCCGTTTCCGCATCCAGCCCGGGGATGGCCAGGGCCCCGCCGCCGCGCCGCGCCAGCAGCGGCAGCGCCTCCGGCGCCGCCTGGTCGGCCGGGTCCTCCGGCTTGGTGGCAGGCTGGCCACGCACCAGCCGGGCCAGTGCCGCCACCAGCGCCTCCCGCTCAATCGGCTTGGCAAGATGCGCATCCATCCCGGCGGCCCGGCAGGCGGCGATATCCTCGGCGAAGGCGCTGGCGGTCACTGCCAGGATCGGCACCCGCCCGGCCGGGCCGGGAAGGGCGCGGATGCGGCGGGTCGCCTCCAGCCCATCCATCCCCGGCATCATCACATCCATCAGCACCACGTCGAAGCGGGGCACCGCCGCGGCAAGGGTCGCCGTCTCCCCCTCCTGGGCCACCGCCTCCAGCGCCGCCAGCGCCAGGGCGCCATCGGCCACGCAGGTCACCGTATGCCCGGCCGATTCCAGCAGCGCCCGCGCCACCGCGAGATTGGCCGGCACGTCATCCGCCACCAGCACGCGCAAGGACCGCTGCGTCACGGCGGGACTGGCGGCGGCGGCCGGCAGCGGCATCCGCACCCCCTGCAGCGGCAGCTCCACCCAGAAGATCGCGCCGGGGCTGCCGGGGGATTGCGGGTTGTCGGTGCAGCCGATGCTGCCCTCCATCTGGGCCGCGATCCCCGCCGCGATCGCCAGGCCCAGCCCGGTGCCGCCCGCCCGCTCATCCCGGGCGAGCTGGACGAAATCGCCGAAGACCGCGCGGCGCTTGGCCTCCGGCACGCCCGGCCCGGTGTCCCGCACCTCGATCCGCAGCATCGACCGGCCGTCCGGCAGCGGCCCGCCCACCGCCCGCGCCAGCAGCACGACGGAGCCCCCGGCCGGGGTGAATTTCACCGCATTGGACAGCAGGTTCAGCAGCAGTTGCCGCAGCCGGGTCTGGTCCAGCAGCGCCGCCTCCGGCAGCCCCTCGCCGAGCATGACCTGCAGGGAGACCTGCTTCTGCTCGGCCGCCGGGCGGACCAGCGTGGCGCTGCTGTCCAGCAGCGCATCCAGCCGTGCCGGCGCCAGCCGCAGCTCCAGCCGCCCGGATTCCACCTTGGCGAGATCCAGCACGTCATTGGCCACGGCCACCAGGTGGCGTCCGGCATCCTCCAGGGTGCGGGCCCGCGCCTGCTGCTCGCCGGTCAGCTTGGGGTCGCGCGCCAAGGCCTGGGCCAGGCCGAGCACGCCGTTCAGCGGCGTCCGCAGCTCATGGCTCATCTGCGCCAGGAAGCGGGACTTGGCGGCGGTGGCGGCGGCGGCCGAATCGCGCGCCTGGGCCAGCTCCGTCATCGCCCGCTTCAGCGCGGTGATATCGGTGCGGATGCCGACGGTGCCGCCGCCCGGCGTCTCCCGCTCCGTCACCATCAGCCAGCGGCCATCGGGCAGCAGCCGCTCCATGCTCGGCTGGTTGCTGCGGTGCCAGGCGGTGATCTCGGTGACGAAGCGCTCGATATCCTCGCCGACCTGCGGATATTGCCCGCGCCTGGCACCCTCCCGGATGATATCGGCGAATTTCGCCCCCGGCTTGATGAAGGGCGCGCTAACCGCATAAAGGTCGAGGTAGCGCTGGTTGCAGACCACCAGCCGGTCCTCGGCGTCGAACATGACGAAGCCGTCCGGCATGGTCTCGATCGCCCGCTCCAGCACGGCGCGGGCCCGCATGCGCTCGGCCTCCACCTTCTCGCGCTGCCGCAGCGCCAGGTGCAGCGCCAGGGCGAGGGCGGCCAGCAGCACGCCGAGGCTGCTGGAAACCAGCAGCAGGCGGCGGCGGTCCATCTCCCAGGCGGCGAAGGCCGCTTCCTCGTCGTAGCTGGCGACCACGAAGATGTCCCGGTAGAGGATGGGCCGGGCGGCGGCCAGCACCCGGCCGTCGTGGAAGCGGCCGTCGATGGCGACGGCGCTGCCATCCGTCGGCAGCGACCCGGCGACCCGCGTCAGCGACCGGCCCATGCGGGTCTCGTCATGCGGCAGCACGGTCAGCACCCGGCCATCGGCTCGCTCGACCGAGATCCGCACGCCCGGCAGCTCCCCGATCGGGGCCAGCAGGGTGGCGATCAGCGGCACCGGCACCTCCGCCACCGCGACCAGCGGCCCCACCCCCAGCAGTTCCATGGCGCGGAGGAACATCAGCGACCATTCGCCGGTCAGCGCATTGCGCGCCGGCCCGCTGAGCACCGCCGCCCCCATGGTCGCCGCCGCCGCCAGGACGCTTTCGTCGATCGGCAAAGCCCGGCTGCGGGAGGCGGCGAGCGCCGCCGCCCAGGGCCGCCCATCCGGCCGTACCACCACCAGGTCGCGGAAGCTGAAATTCTGGAAATTCAGTTCCCGCAGCATGCGGTTGGCCGAGGCCACGTCCACCTGGCCATCCCGCGCCAACTGGCCGAGCACCGCGGGCAGTCCCGCCAGCATCCCGTCCACCGCGAGGAAATGCCGGTTCACCGTGCTTTCGGCGACGCGGGTCACCCGCTGCACGGTCTGCCGCGCGGCCTGTTCGGCCGTGCCATGCAGGCGGTCCAGCAGCAGGGTGGTGCCGCCGGCCAGCGCCAGCAGCAGCAGCACGGCCACGAAGACGACGGCGAGGCGAATGCGACGAGGCTGCATGGCTAGATCCGGCGCCTGTTCCGCATGATGAGTCTCACGGGCCTATCCCTCGGGGGCAAGGATGCCCCGGACGGGGGCGATGGTAGCATTCCAGGCTTCGGCGCACTCGCTGCCGCAGCGCCGGACCCAGGCAGGCAATACCGCATCGCGCAGCAACTCGTCGCGCCGCCGCCGCTCCTGCGGCGAATCCTCGAGGAGAACCATGTGGCCGGGGGTGCCCAGCCGGCATTCAGGCCGGCCGGCGTTGCAGGCGAAGCCCTCCTCGGTCTCCTGCCCGGCCGCCTGCCAGATCTCCTCCTCCAGCTGCGCCAGGCCGCCCTGCAACTGGTCTCGCACCAGCCCCGGCAGGCCCTGCCAGATGGTCCGGTTGGCCCCGAAGGCGGTGACTCCCCAGCTGATGGCCTGGCGGGACAGATGCGAGGTGATCGTCTGTAGCCCCAGCGCATTGCCGGAAAGTGATCCGGTCACCGCGCAATCCACCACCTGGCGACGCATCGCCGGCATGATCTCGGCAAAGGGGATCACCACCGGAATCGCCCCCACCGCCTCCAGCAGCTCCGCCTGGCCGACCGAGGAGACGCGCACGCGGCGGCCCCGCAGGTCGTCCAGCCGGGCGAAGGCCTCGCGGCAGAAGACCACCTGGGCCGGATAGGTATAGACCGCCAGCAATTCCACCCCGTAGCGTTCGAGCAGCAACCGCGCGATCCGCGACCGCCAAAGCGCCAGCGACTGCCGCAGCGTGGCGAGGTCCGGGTTGAGCACCGGCAGGTCGATCGCATTCAACTCCGGCTCGTCCCCCGCCGCCATAGCCAGATGGATGTTGCCGAAGGGCACCACGCCCAGCCGTATCAGCGCCGGCATGTCCTGGCTGCGGATGCCGGAGCGGTCGAAGGGGGCGATCTCCGCCTGGACCCGGCCCTGGGTGAGGCGCGGGACCTGGGTGGTCCAGAAGGGTGCCTCGTAGCGGTCGTATTGCACCAAGCCGGCCAGCCCGCCGGCGACCTTCAGCAGGATCGGCGCTGCCTCCTGAGCCATGGCCGGCAGCCAGCCGGCCAGCAGCAGCAGCGCGGCGGCAAGCGCCGCCAGGCGGGATTTCGCTGGCCTGCGGCCCCGGGGGCTCCGGCCGGGCTGGTCCGGGATGGACGGCGGCATGACCATGGGTGCTGCACCTTTGCCGGCAGAAGGCCTGCGCCCCAGGGGGCCTTGTTCGGTGACCGCCGCAGCGGCGGCATGCCGATCAAGCAACTTGGCTCAATCCCTGGTTGTTTATCATTGCGTAAATCCAAGAGTTCAAGTTGCGGCCGTCTTCATGCCACAACGATCGCGGGAGCGGTCCAACACGGCTCTGAGAGCCCGCAGGGCATCCCCGGCCGTGGCCGCGGCTTCCGGTTCGGTCTCCGGCGGCAGGGCGCGGCCATTGGCCTCGGCCAGCAGCGCATCCAGCATGGCCAGGAGCCCGGTCGCCGCGCGCTCGATTTCCGCGGCATAGCCATGCGACCGGTGCCGCGCCGGCAGGTCCTGCTGCATCAACTGGGCGAAGCCGATGATCGGCGTCAGCGGCCCGCGCAGGCTGGCCGAGAGCATCGCCATGGGCGGATCGGCCGCCCGCGCCGCCGCCTGGCCCTGCAGCCAGCCCGGCCTTGCCGTGGCCGGCGTCCGGTCCGTACCCGGGCCCGGCCCGGCGATATCGAGCCCGGCGATATCGAGCAAGGTCACGTCCAGCCGCGTCGCGTCCAGCCAGGTAGCCGGCGCGGGGCACGGCGAGGGACAGGGGAGCGGCGGCGCTCCCGCCAGGGCGAAATCCTGCAGCATCACACTCTCCTGGTGGTCGCCGCGCCTCGGGGGGGAGGGTGCGGCGAAGCCTTTTGCTGCGGGCATCACCGCAAGGCCCGTGCCAGCCCCGGCTTGCATCCTGCGGCGCAGACTGCGACCGCGAGGCTGCTTACGGCGACAGGCGGACCCCGGTGCGGGCCACCACCTCGCGGTATTTCGCCACCTCCGCCTGGATGAAGCGGGCCGCTTCCGGCAGCCCATTGGGCGCCCGGAAGGCATCGTGCCCCGCCGCCATCAGCCGGTCGCGCAGCGGGTCCTCCGCCAGCGCCGCCACCAGGGCGCGGTTGAGGGCGCCTGCCACCGCCGGCGGCATGGCGGGCGGCCCGATCAGGATGAACCAGGTATCGAAGTCGAAATCCGGCACGCCGCTTTCCGCCATGGTCGGCAGCTCGGGATAGGTCGGGAAGCGGCGCGGGCCGGTGACGGCGATGCCGCGCACCAGCCCCTCCTTCACCATCGCATTGGCCGAGGCCAGGGCGGCGATGCCGAATTGCGCCTCCCCGGTATGGATCGCCTGCAGCATCTGGGCGCCGCTGCGATAGGGCACGTGCACGAAGCGGGTGCCGAGCTGCACCGCCAGCATCTCGGCCGCCAGATGCAGCACGCCGCCGACGCCCGAGGTCGCATAGGTGATGCTGTCGGGCGGCGCGCGGCGCAGCGCCTCCACCACCTCCGCCCCGCTGCGGGCGGGGAATTGGTTGTTCACGATCAGGATCAGCGGCGGGATGCCGATGATCCCGAGATGGGTGAAATCCGCCACCGGGTCATAGCGGTTCCAGCCGATCAGCGCATTCGGCGCGATGGCATGGGACCCGGTCTCGGCGACCATCAGGGTGAAGCCATCCGCCGGCTGGCGGCGGAGCCATTCGCTGGCGACGGCGCCCGCGGCCCCGGGCCGGTTCTCCACCACGATCCGCGTGCCGGTGCCGAGATGCGCCGCCAGCCTATCCGCCAGCAGCCGCGCCGCGATGTCGGTGGACCCGCCGGGCGAATAGCCGGTGACCAGCGTGATGGGCCGCTCGGCGAAGCCCTGGCCTTGCGCCAGGCTTGGCAACAGGGCAGGCGCCAGCAACAGGCTGCGGCGATGCATTCTTGTTTCCTCCCGGGGTCGTTGCCCGGGAGCAAAGCATGCCGCGCGCCCTGGGGCGAAGCGGAATCAGGCCCCCGGCAGCGCCACCCCGGCCGCGGCCCGCTCGCCGTAATTGGCGCCGGAGTATTCCTCCATGAACTGCGGATAGGTGAAGGGCCGGTAGCGGGCGGGGTTCTCCGCCGTCACGGTGGTCGGCACCGGCGCCATCACCGCGTCGTAGTCGCAGTCCATGAAGAAGGGGATGGCGTAGCGTTCCAGGCCGCTGCGGTTCGTCACGCGGTGCGGCGTCGCCAGGAAGGTGTGGTTGGTCCAGCGCCGCAGCATCATCCCGCCATTGACCAGGAAGCAGCCCTCCAGCGCCGGCGCATCGATCCAGCGCCCGCCCGGCAGCCGCAGCGACAGGCCGGGCACCTTGTTCTGCGCCAGGATGGTCATGAAGCTGGTATCGGCATGCGGCGCCAGGCCCCATTCATCCTCGGGCGAGGTCGCGTCCTGCTGCGGATAATGCGTCATCCGCAGGGTGAACATCGGCTCGCGGAACTTGTCCTCGAACCAATCCGCCGGCAGCCCCAGCGCCACGGCGTAGATGGGGACCAAGCGGCGTCCGAGATCCTCCATCGCCCCGGCATAGGCCAGCGCCGCCTCGCGGAAGCCGGGCAGGTTTTCCGGCCACTGGTTCGGCCCGCGGAAGCGCCGGCCGGAGCTGCGGTCCGGATGGTCCGGCGGCAGTTCGCGCTTGAAGAACACAGCCTCGTTGGCATTCGGCTTCTTGATGCCCTCCACCGCATTCATGCGGGAGGTATTCCCGCGCATCGGCAGGTAGCCGATGTTGTCGCGGTTGAAGGGCATGGCCAGCTTGGCCTCCAGCGGCTGCGCATGGAAGCGCGCCGCAGCCTCGAAACCGCTGTCGATCACCGCCTGCGGCACGCCATGGCCGCGGATGAAGTAGAAGCCGACCTCGGTGAAGGCACGGCGCAATTGCGCGCCCAGCGTATCGAGCGCACCCGGTGCGCCGGCGAAATAGGGCGCGAGATCGAGGATCGGGATTTCATCGGCCATCGGCGGGGTTCCCTGCAGCAGGCGGGAAGCCTAGGACGGGCATCGCTGCGCGGGAAGCGGGCAAGTGCCGCTGCCGTGCCCCTCGCCGGGGCAACGCCGGCGCCACTGGCGCGGAAAGCAGCGACGCGCCCCCTTGCGGGCCGGCCGCCCGGCGGCTTCACTCCCGGCCAAGAGAGCTTCGGGAGACCCGATCATGCGCCTTGGCGCCGCCCTGCTTGCCGCCGCGCTGCTCGCGGCCCCCGGCCTTGCCCCGGCCCCTGCCGCCGCGCAGCAGCAGCGCCCCATGGTCTGGGGCGATTCCCTGGTCGGCACGCTCGACCCCCATGCGGTCTTCGACGTGCCCAGCCAGTTCATCCTGCTGAATGCCTATGACGGGCTCTATCGCTACCAGGGCACCGAGCTGGTCCCCTGGCTGGCCGAGAGGCACACCACCTCGCCGGATGGCCTGACCTGGGAATTCACCCTGAAGGAAGGCATCAAATTCCACGACGGCAGCGCCATGACCGCGGCCGACGTCGTCTACAGCTTCCACCGCCTGCTGGCGATGAACCGCGCCCCCGCCGCCGCCTTCGCCCCGGTGCTGAAGCCGGAGGGCGTGACCGCGCCGGACGCCCGCACCGTGCGCTTCGTGCTGACCACCGCCTATGCGCCCTTCCTTTCGGCGCTGCCGCTGGTCGCCATCGTCAACCAGAAGCTGGTCGAGGCGAATGTCGCGGCCGGCGACTGGGGCGCCGCCTGGCTGGCGGCCAACGACGCCGGCTCCGGCGCCTACATGGTCGATTCCACCACCTACCGCGCCCGCACCGCGCTCGACCTCAACCGCTTCCCCGACCACTTCCTCGGCTGGTCGCACAACCGCCGCCCGCTGGAGCAATCCCGCACCCGGCCGATCATGGAGACCAGCACCCGCGTGCTCGCCCTGCTGCGCGGCGAGATCGACGCCGGCGACAGCTACCTGCCGACCGACCAGGTGGAGCGCGTCGAGCGCAATGCCCGCACCCGGGTGCAGCGGGACGAGACCATGCGGGTCTTCACCATCCGCATGAACAATCGCAAGCCGCCTTTCGACAACATCGACGCGCGGCTCTGCTTCGCCCATGCCTTCAACTACGAGGGCTTCAACAACGTCATCCTGAAGGGCCTCGTCGCCCGCAACGCCGGGCCCAACCCGAACAACCTCTGGGGCAACCCGCCCGACCTCGCCCCCTATACCTATGATCTCGCCAAGGCCAAGGAGCATTGCGACCGCGCCCGTGCCGCCGGCGCGCCGCTGGGCCGCGAGATCGAGATCCATATCCAGTCCGAGCTCGAGCAGACCGTGCAGGCGGCGCAGATGTTCCAGGCCGACCTGCGCAAGGTCGGCGTCACCTTGAAGATCGTGCCGAATACCTGGGTCAACATCACCGCTTCCACCGGCCGGCCGGAAACGACGCCGGATACCTGGATCCACTGGGTCAGCAGCTACTTCATCGACCCGGAGAACTGGATCGGCCAGATGTACGACAGCCGCTTCCACGGCACCTGGAAGGCCAGCAGCTGGTACGCCAATCCGGAGGTCGACGCCCTGCTGACCAAGGCCCGCGGCAGCCTGGACCAGGCGGAGCGCACCCGGCTGTATCAGGAAGCCACCCGCATCGTGGTGCGGGAAAGCCCCGACATCTGGGTCTACAACACGGTCAACCTGCGCGGCATGTCGCGCCGGGTACAGGGCTACAACTTCTCCCCGGTCGGATCGGGTGGGGAGCTGCGGACCATCTGGCTCGAGAATTAGGTGGCCCGCTACATCCTGCGCCGGGTGCTGCTCGCGCTCCCGGCGCTCTTCGGCCTCATCATCCTCACCTTCGTCCTCACCCGGGTCATCCCCGGCGATCCGGCCGCGACGCTCGCCGGCGACGCGGCGACGCCGGCGCAACTGGCCGAAATCCGCGCCCGCTACGGCCTCGACCGCCCCATCCTCGAACAGGCCTTCGTGCATGTGCGGCAGGTGCTGACCGGCGACCTCGGCAGCTCCATCTTCTCCGGCCGCCCGGTGATGGAGGAGATCGTCTTCCGCCTGCCCGCGACGCTGGAGCTGACCTTCGCCGCGATGTTCCTCTCGATCGGCATCGGCATCCCGCTCGGCCTGCTGGCGGCGCTGAACCACAACGGGCCGATCGACCACCTCATCCGCGTGGTCAGCGTCGGCGGCCTGGCGGTCGCCTCCTTCTGGCTGGCCATCATGTTCCAGCTGCTGTTCGCGATGGAATGGGACGTGCTGCCGCTGCGCGGCCGCTCCGACCTCGCCTATGGCGCGCCGCCATTCCATACCGGCTTCTACCTGATCGACAGCCTATGGGCGGGGCAGGGGGCGCTCTTCCTCGACAGCCTCTGGCACCTGATCCTGCCGGCCATCACCCTCTGCCTGCCCGGTCTTGCCAGCATCGCCCGCTTCACCCGCTCCGGCGTGCTGGAGGCCCTGCAGAAGGACTACGTCCTCTATGCCCGCGCCGCCGGCTACGGCCGCTTCCGCCTCGCCGCCATCTATGTCCTGCGCAACGCCATCACCGTCACGGTGACGCAGATCGGGTTGCTGTTCGGTGCGCTGATCTCCGGCGCCGTGGCGGTGGAGGCAATCTTCGACTGGCCCGGCCTCGGCACCTATGCGGTACAGGCCATCCTTTCCGCCGACTACAAGGCGCTGCTCGCCGTCACCCTCGTCGTCGGCGTGGTCTATGCCGTCATCAACGTGCTGGTCGACGTGCTGCAGGCGCTGATCGACCCGCGCGTGGCGGAGGACATCCGGTGAGCGCGCTGCGCCGCATCCTGCGCGACCCGGTGGCGACACTGGGCCTGCTGCTGGTCCTTTTCGCCGCCCTGGTCGCCCTCTTCGCCCCCTGGCTGGCGCCCTATCCGGACGACGCCTTCGACAGCCACCTGCTGCAACGCCTGCAGCCACCCTCCGCCGAATTCCCCTTCGGCACCGACAACCTCGGCCGCGACATCCTTTCCCGCGTCATCCTCGGCACCCGCAGCGCCATCACCGTGGCGGTCTCGGTGGTCGGCGTCTCGATGCTGATCGGCGTCCCGGTCGGCCTCTGGGCCGGCTGGCGCGACGGCTGGGGGTCGGAGGCGCTGATGCGTGTCACCGATGTCTTCCTCGCCGTGCCGCAGCTCATCCTGGCGCTGGCCCTCGGCCAGCTCATGGCGCCCGGACTCTTCACCGCCATGGTGGCGCTCTCGCTGACCTACTGGCCCTTCTTCGCCCGCACCGTGCATGCCGAGACCCGCCGCCTCCGCACGTCCCTTTTCGTCGATGCCCTGGCCGGCATCGGCGCCAGCACGCCGCGCATCCTGCTGGCGCATGTGCTGCCGAATGCCGCGCCGGCCATCCTGGTGCGCGCCACCATCGGCATGGGCTTCACCATCCTCACCGCCGCGCTGCTCGGCTTTCTCGGCGTCGGCGCCGCGCCGCCTTCGCCGGACTGGGGCTTGGCCGTCTCCGAAGCCCGCCAGCACCTGCCCGAAGCCTGGTGGTTCCCGACCTTCCCCGGCCTCGCCATCCTGTTCCTGGTGCTCGGCTTCAACCTGCTCGGCGACGGCCTCCGCGATGCGGCCGATCCGCGCCTGCGGCGTAGCAGACATTGACCCCCGTCCTCTCCATCGAGAACCTCTCGGTCCACATCGGCCCCGCCCGCATCCTGCAGGACGTGAGCCTGCAGGTGCCCCGGGCCGGCACGCTCGGCATCGTTGGCGAAAGCGGCTGCGGCAAGTCGACGCTGCTGCGCGCCGTGCTCGGCATCCTCCCCGGCGGCGCCAGCATCCCCAAGGGCGCCATCCTCTTCGACGGCGAGGATATCCTGACCGACCGCGCCGCCACCGTGCGCGGCCGCATCGGCTATGTCCCGCAGGACCCCTATCTCTCGCTCAACCCCGTCTTCCGCGCCGGCGACCAGATCTTCGAGGTCATGCGCCGCCACGCCCGCGGCACGCACGTCGACCACAAGGCCAAGCTGATCGAGTTGCTGCGCGCCGTGCAGCTGCCCGACCCGGAAGCCGCGCTGCGCAAATACCCGCACCAGTTCAGCGGCGGCCAACGCCAGCGCCTGCTGATCGCCGCGGCGCTGGCCTGCGACCCCGCCCTGGTCGTGGCGGACGAGCCCACCACCGCGCTCGACGTCACCACGCAGCGGGAGATCCTCGGCCTGCTCCGCCAGCTCACCGTGGAGCGGGGCCTCTCCCTCCTCTTCGTCACCCACGACTTCGGCGTGCTGGCCGCCGTCTGCGACCGGGTCGCCGTGCTTTACGCCGGCCAGGTGGTGGAACACGGCCCGACCCGCGCCGTGCTCGACGACCCGCAGCACCCCTATGCCCGCATGCTGCTCGCCTGCCACCCGGACCGCGCCACCGACCTCGGCGGCATCCCCGGCACCGTGCCCGCCGCCACCACCCAGCCGCCCGGCTGCCGCTTCCACCCCCGCTGCCCCCTGGCGCGCCCCGCCTGCGCCGAGGCCCCGCCACCCATGCTGCCGCTCATGTCCCCTGGCGGCGCCGGCCGCAGCGTCGCCTGCCCCTACCATGCCGAGGCCTTCGCCGATGCCTGAGCTCATCGGCGCCTCCCGCCTCACCGTCGAGCTCGGCGCCCGCCAGGGCCTGTTCCGCCGCCGCGCCGGGGTGCGCGCGGTGGATGGCGTCGACCTCTCGGTCCAGGCCGGCGAGATCTTCGGCATCGTCGGCGAAAGCGGCTGCGGCAAGACCACGCTGGCCCGCACCCTGCTCGGCCTGCAGCGCGAATCCGCCGGCGAGATCCGCCTGGAAGGCCACGGCGTCTCCGGCCAGGCCCCGTCGCTCGCCCGCCAGGCCCGCGCATCGGTGCAGTACGTCCACCAGGACCCCGGCGCCGCGCTCGACCCCTGGTGGAGGGTCGGCGCGACCCTGGCCGAGGGCCTCTCGATCCACGGCATCACCGACCGCGCCGAGCAGCGCGCCCGCATCGCCGAGACGCTGACCGCGGTCGGCCTCGATGCCGCCTTCGGCGACCGCTACCCGCATGAGCTCTCCGGCGGCCAGCAGCGCCGCATCGGCCTCGCCCGCATCCTGCTGCTGCGGCCGAAGCTGGTGATCCTGGATGAGCCCACCGCCGGCCTCGACCTCTCGGTCCAGGCGGCGGTGCTGCGGCTGCTGCGGGACCTGCGCGGGCGCTTCGGCCTGACCTACCTCTTCATCAGCCACGATCTCTCCGTCGTGCGCCGGGTCTGCGACCGGGTGGCGGTGATGTACCTCGGCCGCATCGTCGAGCAGGGCAGCGCGGCCGAGCTCTTCGAGGCCCCGCGCCATCCCTATACCCGCGCCCTGCTCGCCGCCGCGCCGCGGCTCGATGGCGCCGCCGCCGGGCCCTCGCTGCCGGGCGACCCGCCCAGCCTTCGCGCCATTCCCAGCGGCTGCCGCTTCCACCCGCGCTGCGCCCTGGCCGATGCCCGCTGCGCGGCGCAGGATCCGCCGGTGACGGAGATCGCGCCCGGCCATACCGTCGCCTGCCACCATTGGGATAAGGCCGCCTGATGCTCTGCGATCCCGTCTCGCTCGAGATCATCCGAGGCGCCGCCCGCGCCGCCCAGGCAGAGATGGAGGCGCTGCTGGAACGCACCGCCATGTCCGCCTTCATCCGCGAGAAGAAGGATTTCTACACCGCCCTCTTCGATGCCTCCGGCGCCATGGCGGTCGGCTCCGACCTGCCGATCTTCGGCGACATCGTCGGCCCGGTCACCGCCCGCTATCCGCTGGAGACGATGCAGCCCGGCGACCTCTACTGGTACAACGACTGCTACGGCAGCCGCGGCGCCGTCTCCCATTCCAACGACCAGGTCTTCCTCGCTCCCATCTTCCTCGGCACCACCCGCGTCGGCTTCGTCATGGGCTGGGCGCATTTCTCCGATATCGGCGGCCTCCGCCCCGGCTCGCTCAGCCCCGATGCCACCGACCACTTCCAGGAAGGCATCATCATCCCCCCCGTCCGCCTGGTCCGCGGCGGCGAGACCAACGAGGACCTCCTTCGCGCCTTCTGGCGCAACAGCCGCTTCCCCGTGCAGTCCCAGGGCGATACCAGCGCGCTGATGGCCGCCGTCCGCCTCGGCGAGAAGCGGGTCGAGGAGATCGCCGCCCGCTTCGGCGCCGAGGTCCTGGCCGATGCCTTCGCCCAGCTCCTCTCCCGCACCGAGACGCTGATCCGCGCCAAGCTGCGCGCCGCCTTTCCGATCGGCACCACCCGCTTCGCCGATACCATCGATACCGACGGCCACGGCAACGGCCCCTTCACCCTCCGCCTCGCGCTCACCCGCACGCCGGACGACCGCTTCATCCTCGACGCCACCGAGACCGACGACCAGGCCATCGGTCCGGTGAACCTGCTGATGCACCCGGACGTGCCCGGCATGGCGCTCGGCCTCTACTTCCTCCAGGGCGAGGCCGGGCAGGTGCTCAACGCCGGCGGTCCCCGCGCCATCGACGAGGTGCGCTTGCGGGAAGGCTCCCTCCTCTGGCCCCACTCGCCGGCACCGCTCGGCCTGCGCGGCATCACCATGATGCGGCTGCTGGCCGCCCTGCACGGCCTCGTCGCCGTCGCCCGCCACGGCGAGGCGCCGGCCGCCCATTCCGCCTATGTCATCATGGCGCTGCGCGGCGAGCATGACGGCAAGCGTTTCCTGATGACCGATGGCGTCGCCGTCGGTTATGGCGCCCGGCCCTTCGCCGACGGCGTCGATGCCGTCTACTTCGTCGCCCAGGAAAACTACCCGGTCGAGTTCATGGAACTCGCCTATCCCGTGCGGCTGCTCGCCTATGGCATCCACCGCGACAGCGGCGGCGCCGGCCAGCATCGCGGCGGCTGCGGCGTGGTGCGTGAATACGAGGTGATGGCGGAGACCGCCCAGGTCGCCATCCGCATCGACAGCGTGGTGAACCCACCCTGGGGCGTCGCCGGCGGGATGTGCGGCGGCAGCGGCCGCGCCGTGGTCAACCCCGGCCGCGCCGACGAACGGGTGCTGCCGCCGCTCTCCGACGGCACGGTGCTGAAGCGCGGCGACGTGCTGCGGCTGGAGACCGGCGGCGGCGGCGGCTGGGGCCATCCCTTCGACCGGCCGGAGGACCTGGTCCGCGCCGATATCCTCGGCGGCTTCATCACCGCGGAGGCCGCCGCCCGCGACTATGGCGTGATCCTGGACGACCCCGCCGCCACCGCCCGCCGCCGCGCCGACCGTGCCCCCACGAAACTCTTTCACCGCCGGGGCTACGTCGATGAAGTCGCCTGACCTCCTCGTCGCCGTCGACATCGGCGGCACCTTCACCGACATCACCCTGCAGGATGCCGCGACCGGCGAGGCCTGGACCGCCAAGACCCCCTCCACCCCGCGCGACCCCTCGGAAGCCTTCCTCACCGGCGTCGGCTTGGCGCTTGCCGGCGCCGGCCGCGATGCGGCGGAGATCGGCCGCGTCCTGCACGGCACCACCGTCGCCACCAACCTGATCCTCGAGGGCAAGACCGCCCCCACCGCCCTGCTGACCACGAAGGGCTTCCGCCATGTGCTGGAGATCGGTCGCGCCGACCTGCCGCGCCGCGACAACCTCTGGTCCTGGCAGAAGCCCCGCCGCCCGGTCCCACCCGCCCAGGTCTATGAAATACCCGGCCGCATCGCCGCCGATGGCAGCGAGCTCACCCCGCTCGATGAGGCCGCCGTCACCGCCGCCGCCCAGGCCGCCGTCGCCGCGGGTGCACGTGCCATCGCCATCTGCTTCCTGCACAGCTTCGCCAACCCGTCCCACGAGCGCCGCACCCTGGCGCTGGTCCAGGCCGCCGCCCCCGGCATCGCCGTCACCGCCTCGGCCGACGTGCTGCCCGTGGTCCGCGAATACGAACGCAGCATGGCGACCGTGCTGAACGCCGCCGTCATGCCCGCCGTCTCCACCTATGTGGAGAAGCTCGAGGCCCGCCTCGCCGCCGGCGGCATCGCGGCGCCGCTGCTGCTGATGAAATCGAATGGCGGCGTCGCCGGCGCCCCCGCCATCCGCCGCGCCCCGGTGCAGACCGCGCTCTCCGGCCCCGCCGCCGGGGTGGTCGGCGCTGCGGCGCTGGCCGTGGCCGCCGGCGTGCCCGACATCATCACCGTCGACATCGGCGGCACCAGCGCTGACATCGCCCTCATCGCCGGCGGCAAGCCGGGCCTGACCCAATCCGGCAAGGTCGGCCCCTGGCCGCTGCCGCTGCCGATGGTCGACATGGTCACCATCGGCGCCGGTGGCGGCTCCATCGCGCGTGTTACTGGCGGCGCCCTGACCGTCGGCCCGCAGAGCGCCGGCGCCGACCCCGGCCCCGCCTGCTACGGCCGCGGCGGCGAGGAACCGACCGTCACCGACGCCCATCTCGTCCTCGGCCACCTGCCGCCCGCCCTGCTCGGTGGCCGCATGGCGCTGGACCCAGCCCTGGCCGAGGCCGCCATCCGCGCCCGGGTCGCAACGCCGCTCGGCCTCTCGCTGGAGGACGCCGCCCGCGGCATCCTGGCCATCGCCGACAACACCATGGTCGGCGCCATCCGCATCGTCTCGGTCGAGCGCGGCCACGACCCGCGCGCCTTCGCCCTCGTCCCCTTCGGTGGCGCCGGCCCGCTGCATGGCACTGCGCTGGCCACCCTGCTCGGCATGACCCGGGTGCTGGTGCCGCCGACGCCCGGCGTGCTTTGCGCCCAAGGTCTGCTCGCCGCCGACCTCAAGGCCGAGTTCAGCCGCACCGTCGCCCGCAAGCTGGCCGGCGCCGACCCGGCCGCGCTGGAGGCCGCCTTCGCCGCCCTCGCCGCCGAGGCCGAAGCCTGGTTCGCCCAGGAAGCCGTCGCCCCCGCCGACCGCGCCAGCCGCCGCGTCGCCTTGCTGCGCTACGAGGAACAGGGCTTCGAGCTGCCCATCCCCTGGCCCGCCACCGCCGAGGCCTTCGCCGCCGCGCACCGCGCCCTCTATGGCTTCGACCTGCCCGGCGTGCCGATCGAGATCGTGACTCTCCGCCTCGAGGCCTCCGGCCGCCTGCCGGCCCCCGCCATGCCGCGGCCCGGCGGCGGCGCCGCGGCCGAGGCCATCACCGGCCACCAGAGCATCCGCCTGCCGGGTGGCCCGCTGCGGGCGCCGATCCTGGACCGCGCCCGCCTCGGCCCCGGCGCCCAATTCGAGGGCCCGGCCATCCTGGTGCAATTGGACGCGACCACCCTGGTCCCGCCGGGCTGGCGCGGCACCGTCCATTCTACCGGCGCCATTCTGCTGGAGGCCGCTACGCTGGCCTGAACCGCGCCGCGGTCAAGGCATCGCCCGCCAGCGCCTCGGCCAGCTGCATCCGCGCCGCCTCGCTGCCGGCCAGTGCCACCACCCGGGTGAACCAGCCGCAGCGCCCGCGCACCCGGGCCTGGAACAGCCGGTCCAGCGCCGCCGCAGCCGGGCTCCGCCCATTGCAGCAGGTGCAGGCGACGGCGTGCGGCATGTCGGCATCGAAGCTTTCCAGAGCCATGGCGCCCGGTACCGACAGGGCAGGGGCCTCCGCCAGCACCGCGGTCTCCCCCCCGGCCAACGCCGCCGCCAGCCCGGCCGCATCCGCCACCACCAGCAGCGGTATCCGTGCATCCACCGTCCAGGCCATGTCCCACTCCTCGGTTGCGACTAGACATAAGGATATCTTTATGTGATAGCCACCCCATGGAAGACCTGCTGGCCCAGTTGCGTGCCGCCGCCGAGCCGACCCGGCTCCGCCTGCTCGCCCTCTGCGCGCGTGGCGCCTTCTGCGTGTCCGATCTCTGCGCCGTCCTCGGCCAGTCTCAGCCCCGCCTCTCCCGCCACCTGAAGCTGCTGGTCGAGGCCGGGCTGCTGGAGCGCCTGCCGGAAGGGGCCAATGCCTATTTCCAGGTACCCGGCGAGGCCAGCCTCGTTCACCAATTATTGGCCCGCCTGCCCGAGGATGACGTCCAGCTGGCGGCGGACCGCCGGCAGGCGGCGCGGCTCGCGGCGGAACGCGCCCGCATCGCCTCCGATGCCTTCCGCCGCCACGGCGCCGATTGGGACGAGATGCGCGCCCTGGAACTCCCGGCCGAAGCGATCGAGGCCGCCCTGCTGGCCGCCCTGCCGCCCCGCGCCGGCCGCATCCTCGATATCGGCACCGGCACCGGCCGGCTGCTGGAGGTCCTCGCGCCGCGGGCGGAGAGCCTGCTCGGCGTCGATGCCAGCCGGGACATGCTGGCGCTCGCCCGCGCCCGGCTGGCCGAACGCGGCCTCGGCGCCCATTGCGCCGTCCGCCAGGCCGACATGTACCGCCTGCCGCTGCCGGACGCCGGCTTCGACGTGGTCACCCTGCAGATGGTCCTGCACTACGCCGAGGACCCCGCCGCCGCCCTGGCCGAGGCCGCCCGCGTGCTGCGGCCCGATGGGCTGCTGCTGATCCTCGACCTCGCCCCGCACGACCGGGGCGAGCTGCTCGACCGCCACGCCCATCGCTGGCCCGGCTTCGACGATGCCGGGATCGCCGGCTGGCTCGGCCCTGCCGGCTGCGCCGCCCTTGCCCCCACCCTGATCCCCGGCCCGCTCGCCGTCCGCCTCTGGCCCGCCCGTCGGCTGGCCGTGCCGGTCGCCGCCGTGCCCGCCCTGACCTTCTAGGAAGCCCCACATGGCGCGTCCCCATATTCTCGATGCCCTGGCCGACCGCGTGCTGCTGTGTGACGGCGGCATGGGCAGCCGGGTGCAGGCCCTCACCCTCGATGTCGACAAGGATTATTGGGGCAAGGAGAACTGCACCGACGTCCTGAACCTGTCGCGCCCCGACATGGTGCGGGAGATTCACCGCGGCTATTTCGAGGCCGGCGCCGACATGGTGCTGACCAATACCTTCGGCGGCAGCCCGGTGACGCTCGGCGAGTTCGAGCTGACCGACCGCGCCTTCGAGATCAACAAGCTGGGCGGCGAGCTGGCGCGCGAAGCGGCCGAGTCCTTCGCCGACGACCGCCACCGCTGGGTGATCGGCGACATCGGCCCGGGGACGAAGCTGCCCAGCCTCGGCCACATCAAGTACGACGAGCTGCAGGCCGCGCTCGAGGAACAGTGCCGCGGCCTGATCGCCGGTGGCGTCGATGCCATCCTGACCGAGACCAACCAGGACACGCTATTCATCAAGGCCGCGGTGAATGCCGCCAAGGCCGCGATCAAGCAGACCGGCGTCAGGATCCCGATCTTCGTCCAGGTCACGGTCGAGACCACAGGCACGCTGCTGGTCGGCCCCGACATCGCCGCCGCCGCGACGGTGGTGCATTCCCTCGACGTGCCGCTCATCGGGCTCAACTGCGCGACCGGCCCGCAGGAGATGGCCGAGCACGTCCGCTGGCTCAGCCAGAACTGGCCCGGCAAGATCAGCGTCCAGCCCAACGCCGGCCTGCCCGAGCTGGTCGACGGCCAAACCCACTACCCGCTGGAAGCCGCCGAGATGGCGAGCTGGATGGAGCGCTTCGTCCTCGAAGACGGCGTGAATCTCATCGGCGGCTGCTGCGGCACCTCCACCCCGCATATCGCCGCGCTGGATGCGATGCTGCGCAAGCATGACGCCTGGCGCCCGGCACCGGTGCGCCGCAAGTACCACTGGATCCCCTCCGTCGCCTCGCTCTACGGCGCCGTCTCGCTGCGGCAGGAGAATGCCTATTTCTCCATCGGCGAGCGCTGCAACGCCAATGGCTCCAAGGTCTGGCGCGCCCGGCAGGAAGCGCATGACTGGGACGGCTGCGTCGCCATCGGCCGCGAGCAGGTCGGCGAGGGCTCCAACAGCCTCGACGTCTGCACCGCCTTCGTCGGCCGCAACGAGATGGAGGAGATGAACGAGGTCATCACCCGCTTCACCTCCTCGGTGAATGCGCCTCTGGTGATCGACAGCACCGAGACCCCGGTGATCGAGGCCGCGCTGAAACTGCATGGCGGCAAGCCCATCATCAACTCGATCAACTTCGAGGATGGCGAGCAGGCCGCGATCGACCGCCTGGTGCTGGCCAAGAAGTTCGGTGCCGCCGTCATCGCCCTCACCATCGACGAAGTGGGCATGGCAAAGACCGCGGAGGACAAGCTCCGCATCGCCCGCCGCCTCATCGAATTCGCCTGCGACAAGTACGGCCTGCCGCAGTCCGACCTGCTGATCGACCCGCTGACCTTCACCATCGCGACCGGCAACGAGGACGACCGCAAGCTCGGCCAATGGACGCTGGAGGGGATCAAGATGATCCGGGACGAGTTCCCGGACGTGCAGATCGTCCTCGGCCTGTCCAACATCAGCTTCGGCCTGAACCCCGCGGCGCGGCACGTGCTGAACAGCGTCTTCCTGGATCACGCCGTGAAGGCCGGCATGACCGGCGCCATCGTGCATGTCAGCAAGATCAAGCCGCTGCACCTGATCCCGGCCGAGGAAGTGCAGGTCGTGGAGGACCTGATCTTCGACCGCCGTCGTGAGGGCTACGACCCGCTGCAGAAGCTGCTGGAGATCTTCTCCGGCCGCAAGGCCGCCGACAGCGTCAAGAAGGTCCGCGCCGAGACGGTCGAGGGCCGGCTCAAGGACCGTATCGTCGACGGCGACCGCAAGGGCCTCGGCGAGGAGCTGCAGGCCGCGCTCGACCAGGGCAACACGCCCCTGTCGATCATCAACGACGTGCTGCTCGACGGCATGAAGGTGGTCGGCGAGCTCTTCGGCGCCGGCAAGATGCAGCTCCCCTTCGTCCTCCAGTCCGCGGAGACGATGAAGGCCGCCGTCGCCTACCTCGAGCCTTTCATGGAGAAGATCGAGGGCCAGGAGAAGGGTACCATCGTCCTCGCCACGGTGAAGGGCGACGTGCACGACATCGGCAAGAACCTGGTCGACATCATCCTCACCAACAACGGCTACCGCGTCGTCAACCTCGGCATCAAGGTGCCGCTGGCCGACATGGTCGCGGCGGTGAAGGAGCACCGCGCCCATGCCATCGGCATGTCCGGCCTGCTGGTGAAATCGACCGTGGTGATGCGCGAGAACCTCGAGGAGATGAAGCGCCAGGGGCTCGAGGTCCCGGTGCTGCTCGGCGGCGCCGCGCTGACCCGCAACTACGTCGAGGACGACTGCGTCCGCGCCTATGCCAGCGGCGAGCCGACCGGCCGCGTCGCCTATGCCCGGGATGCCTTCGACGGCCTCCACCTGATGGACAAGGTCACCGGCAACGGCTTCGACGACTACCTCGCCGCGGTGCAGTCGAAGCGCAAGGGCAAGTCGAAGAACGAGAGCCGGACGCTCGGCAGCGCCGACCCGCGCGGCTTCGCCCCGGTCGACGTCGCCTATGCCGAGGAACGCCGCCGCCGGCTGACCGACGAGCTGCCCACCCCGGTGCCGCCCTTCTGGGGCGCCCGGGTGATCGAATCCGCGCCCAAGGCCATCATCCCCTTCATCAACGAGCGCAGCCTCTACCAATTCCAGTGGGGCTTCCGGAAGCAGGGCCGCACGCTCGAGGACTTCCTCGGCTGGGCCAAGCAGGAACTCCGCCCGGTGCTGAAGCGCATGCTGGCGCTCGCCGAGGCCGACAACATCCTCAAGCCGCAGGCGATCTACGGCTACTGGAAATGCGCCGGCGTCGGCAACGACGTGGTGCTCTTCGAGGAGGACGGCGAGACCGAGGCCGGCCGCTTCACCCTGCCGCGCCAGCCGAAGCAGGACGGCGAGTGCATCGCCGACTTCATCCGCGACATCGGCGACGGGCCGGCCAAGCGCGACGTCATCGGCCTGCAGGTCGTCACCGTCGGCCAGAAGGCGAGCGACATCGCCCGGGTCTGGTTCGAGGAGAACCGCTACCAGGACTACCTCTACCTGCATGGCCTGTCGGTCGAGATGGCCGAGGCCATGGCCGAATACGTCCACAAGCGTATCCGCGCCGAACTCGGCTTCGCCGCCGAGGACGACCGCGACATGGACAAGATGCTGTCCCAGTCCTACCGCGGCGGCCGCTATTCCTTCGGCTACCCCGCCTGCCCGCGGCTGGAGGACCAGGTGCCGCTGCTCCGCCTGCTGGGGGCGGAACGGATCGGCGTTTCCATCTCCGATGAGTGGCAACTTCACCCGGAGCAATCCACCAGCGCGATCGTGCTGCACCACCCCAAGGCGAAATACTTCTCGGTCTAGCCTCCGTCCGGTTCCATCGCTCCCGTTCCTTTGAACGGGGGCGGGCGCCGCGATGTTCCCGCGGCGCGCCGATCCCGGTAAAACTAGGACGAGCAGGCCTGAAGCCTGGGGAGCGGCAGGTGCCCGACGATGCCCGCGGTGCGGCGCCCGATATCGAATCCATTCGCGCCTTCGCCGAGGCCTCGCCGGCGGCGATCGTCGTGCTGGCCGGCCCGGCGCATCGGCTGCTCTATGCCAATCCCGCCTTTCTCGCGGCCGCCGGCCGGGATGCCGGCTCCCTGCTGAGCCGCCCGGTGGCGGAAGCCTTCCCGGAACTGGCTGCCGGTGATCATCTCGCATCGGTCGAGGCCGTCCGCACCACCGGCCAGCCCAGCCAGGCCAGCGCCAGGCCCATTCCGCTTGGGGCGCCCGGCCGCTGCTTCGACGTGGAAATCTCCGCCCTGCGTGGCCGCGACGGCACCATCCAGGGCGTGCTGGTGCAGTTGCGCGACGTGACCGAGACCGCCACCCGGCTGCGCCGGGCCGAGGCCGCGGCGGCGGTGCTCGATACCATCTTCGAACACGCGCCGGTCGGCCTGGCCCTCGCGGCCAGCCCGGATAGCCCCGGCCCGGGCAAGCAGACCATCCGGGTCAGCCGGCATGGCATGGGCCTGGCGGGGCGGGAACCGGCGGAGGTCCTGGCCGGCCTCGGCTCGCAGCGCGCCTCCGGCTGGGAGATCTACCACCGCGACGGCATGACCCCGGCCCGGCCGGAGGAATTGCCGCTCAGCCGCGCCCTCAAGGCCGGCGAGGCGACCTCCCGCCAGCCCTGGATCCTGCGCGGCCGCGGCGGCACCGCGCGGCGGGTGCAATGCAGCGCCGCGCCGGTCAGGGACCGCAGCGGGCGAATCGCTGGCGGCATCCTCACCTGGGGCGATCCCTCCGAGCCGCCGATCCCGCCCGATGCCCGCTACCGCGCCCTGGTCGAGGCCGGGGCCCTGGCGGTCTGGACCGCGGCGGCCGATGGCGCCCTGGTCAGCATCGGCGGCTGGGCGACGCTCACCGGCCAATCCCCGATGGAGGTCGTCGGCTGGGGCTGGCTGGATGCGGTGCATCCCGAGGACCGGGCGATGGTGCGGGAAAGCTGGGCCCGCGCCGCCGCCACCGGCCGCCCCTATGAGGCCGAGTACCGGCTGCGCGGCCCGCGCGGCGAATGCCGCTGGACCGCGGCCCGGGCCGCGCCGCTGCGCGACGCCAGTGGCACCATCCGCGAATGGCTCGGCGTGAATACCGATATCGACGACCGCAAGCAGGCCGATCGCGCGCTCCGCGACAGCGAGGCGCGCTTCCGCATCCTGGCCGAGGCCATGCCCCACTTGGTCTGGCAGACCGATGCCACCGGGGAGCCGGACTACGTCAATTCCCGCTGGCAGGAGATCACCGGCCTCGACCTCGCCGGGCTGCGCGGCGGCGGCTGGCTGGCGACGATCCACCCGGAGGACCGGCCGGGCCTCGCCGCCGCCTGGGCCCGCGCCCGGAAGGCGGGCGGCGACTACGATGCCGATGCCCGCATCCGCCACCGCGACGGCAGCTTCCGCTGGTACCGGGTGAAGGCGGCGCCGGCGCTGGCGGCCAATGGCACCATCCGCCAATGGGTCGGCACCTGCACCGACGTGGAGGAACGCCACGCCGCGGAAGCCCAGCTCCGGGAGGCCCTGGCCGCCCGCGAGCGGCTGGCGCGGGAGGCCGACCACCGCATCAAGAACAGCCTGCAGCTGGTCGCCGCGCTGCTGCGGCTCCAGGCCGGCCGGGTGACGGAGCCCGCCGCGCGGGAGGCGCTGGAAGCGGCCACCGCCCGGGTGCAGGCGGTGGCGGAAGCGCATAAGGCGCTCCAGCTCAGCCCGGATTTCCGCAACATCCGCCTGTCCGACATGTTCCGCGAACTGGCCGCCGGCGCCGGCGCGCAGCATCCGGGGGCGGATATCCGCATCGAGGCGGCGGATGGCCTGACGCTCGACGCCGAAAGGGCGATCCCGCTGGCGCTGATCCTGTCGGAGCTGGTGACCCATGCGCTGCGCCAGGCGGAGCCCCCGGGCGCGGTTCAGCGCGGGGGGCCGGTTTACCTGCTTGCCCGGCTGGAGGCCGACGCGATGCTGGCCGAGGTCGCCGGCGCCGGGCTGCGGCCCGCCGCCGCCTCGAGCCTGAGCGAGACGGTGATCCGCGCCCTGGCCAAGCAGATCGGCGCGCAGCTCAGCGCCGAGACTGACCCCGATGGCGGCAGCCGCGTCATCCTGCGGCTGGCGCAGGACGCCGCGGTCTAGGCCCTAGTCGGCGCAGCCCTCGTCGCGCAGCAGCCGTTCCACCTGCGCCAGCGGCACGTCGCCGGCGGTGAAGGCCTCGCCCGGGCCGCGCAGCAGCACGAAGCGCAGGCCCCCGTCGCGCACCTTCTTGTCCTTGCGCATCCGCCCGATCAGCGCCTCGGTCGAGAAGCCGCCCGGGCGGATCGGGGCCAGGTCGCCGATCCGCGCCGGCATGCCGCAGGCCTGCAGATGGGCGATCACCCGCCCCGGCAGCTCCTGGCTGCAATGGCCGAGCCGGGCCGAGAGGCTGGCCGCCAGCCCGAGGCCGATCCCCACCGCCTCGCCATGCAGCAGGCTGCCGTCGTAGCCGCATTCGGCTTCCAGCGCATGGCCGAAGGTATGGCCGAGGTTGAGCAGGGCGCGGCCGCCCTCGGCGCTTTCCTCCCGCTCGTCCCCCGCGACCACGGCGGCCTTCAGCTTGCAGCTTTCCAGCACGGCATGGACCAGGGCCGGGCCGTCGCCGCCGACCAGCGCCGGGCCATGCGCCTCGCACCAGTGCCAGAAGGCCTCGCCCGAGAGCAGCCCGTGCTTGGCCACCTCGGCATAGCCGGCGCGCAGCTCGCGCGGTGCCAGGGTCCGCAGGGTGCCGGTATCGGCCAGCACGATGCGCGGCTGGTGAAAGGCGCCGACCAGGTTCTTACCCAGCGCCAGGTTCACCCCGGTCTTGCCGCCGACCGAGCTGTCCACCTGGGCCAGCAGGCTGGTCGGCAGCTGCACGAAGGGCAGGCCGCGCAGTGCCACGGCAGCGGCGAATCCGGCGAGGTCGCCGACTACGCCGCCGCCCAGCGCCAGCACCGCCGTCTGCCGGTTGGCCCCGGCCGCCAGCATCTGCTCCAGCACCGATTGCAGCGTGGGGAAGCCCTTGCTGGCCTCGCCCGGCGTCACGGTGATCTCGGCGGCGATGGCGAAGCCGGCCTCGGCGAGCCCGTCCCGCAAGGTCGGCAGGTGCAGCGGCGCCACCGTCTCGTCGGTCACGATCACGGCACGCCGCGCCGGCAGGACGGGGGCCAGCAGCGCCCCGGCCCGGGCCAGCAGGCCCTCGCCGACCAGGATCTCGTAGCTGCGCTCGCCGAGCGTCACCGGCAGCCGGGCCGGGGGCGTCCAGCCATCCAGCGCCTCCAGCACGCGGCGGGTGGTGGTCTCGGGACTCTCGTCGGAACAGGCGATCACGATATCGGCCTCGGCATAAAGGGGGTGACGCGCCGCCATCAGCCGCTCCAGCACCTCGGCCGGATCGGCGTTGAGGAACATCGGCCGGTGCTCCCGCCCGGCGACGCGCTTCACCAGCGTCGCCATGCGGCATTGCAGCCAGACCGAGACGGCGCCGGAGGCGCGGATGGCGGCCCGGGTGCGGGCATCGGCGAAGGCCCCGCCGCCGGTCGCCAGCACGATCGGCGGCCCGGCCAGCAGCCGGGCGATCACCCGCCGCTCGCCGTCGCGGAAATGCGCCTCGCCGTAGCGGGCGAAGATATCGGTGATGGGCAGCCCGGCCGCCGCCTCGATCTCGGTATCGGCATCGAGGAAGGGCAGGCCGAGCCGCAACGCCATCCGGCGGCCGATGGAGGTCTTGCCCGCCCCCGGCATGCCGACCAGCACGATGCCCCGCCTGGCATGGCGCGGCAGCGGGCGGATGTGTTCGACCGGCCCCGGCCAGGGGGCCAGGTCGGGGTGCGGGGATGCCTCGGGTTGCGGACCCGGTGGGGGAAGGGCGCTGATGGTGTTGCGTGACACGATGCCCAAGGCTAGCACACCGCGGCCCCTATGCGATGGGGCCGGCTTCATTCCGCAAGCCGTGTATTTGAGTTCGATGTTTAGGAGCCTCAGCCGCATGTTCCGCCGCCCCATCCTGCTCCTGGCCGCGATCCTGATTGCCCTGGTCGCGGTGGGGCTGCTGGCGGTGGGCGCCTTCCCCCCGTCGGTGGACCCGACGCCGGTCGAACGCGTGCTGCCGAACGACCGCTTCCAGACCCGCTGACGCCCCCGACCGGTTGATCCCGGCGTGGCCGGCCATCTGCGGGAAGCCTTCCTGGAAATGCTGGCGGCCGAGCGTGGCGCCGCCCGCAATACCCTCGATGCCTATCGCACCGACCTCGAGGATTTCGCCGGCTTCTGCGCCCGCCGCGGCCTGGCCGAGGCTGCGGTCGGGCCGGAGCCGCTGCGCGACTATCTCCGCTCCCTCGCCGACCTCGGCCTCAAGCCCCGCACCGCGGCGCGGCGGCTCTCGACCCTGCGGCAATTCTTCCGCTTCCTCGCCCGCGACGGCATCCGCCCGGATGACCCGACGGAATTGCTGGAAGGGCCGCGGCCGACCCCGGCGCTGCCCAAGCCGATCACCGAGGACGAGGTCACCGCGCTGCTCGCCGGCGCCGCCAGCCTGCCGAAGCGGCGCGGCCCGCTGGCCGTCGCCGCCATCGAATTGCTCTATGGCGCCGGCCTCCGCGCCAGCGAGCTGGTGACCCTGCCGGCCGCCGCCCTGCGGGAGGACCAGCCGATGATCAGCGTCCGCGGCAAGGGCGGCAAGGAAAGGCTGGTGCCGATCTCGGCCGGGGCCCGGGCGGCGGCCAAGGCGGCGCGGGATGCGGATGAGCGCGCCGTCGCCGCCTCCCCGCGCGGGCTGCGCTGGCTGTTTCCCTCGCGGGGGGCGGCCGGGCACATGACGCGCCAGGGACTCGGCCTGCTGCTGAAGGAGGCGGCGGATGCCGCCGGCATCCCGGCCGAGCGGGTCAGTCCGCATGTCCTGCGGCATTCCTTCGCCAGCCACCTGCTGGCCCGCGGCGCCGACCTGCGCAGCCTGCAGATCCTGCTCGGCCATGCCGATATCGCCACCACCCAGATCTATACCCAGGTGATGGAGGAAAGGCTGCGCGCCCTGGTTGAAGCGCATCACCCCTTGGCCGACAGCCCGGACTGACCGGATCGCCCGCGTCCCCCGATGGCTGTCGGAACATTTCCGGCATTATGCCAATGCCGCGGCGAAATCTCCTGTATATGATTCGTTCCCTCGGGGCCCGACGGGTATGCGACCCGCTGTCCAGATACTGGTCGCCATTGCCCCGGGCATCCTGCCGCTGGGCGCGCCTCGAGGAGCCGCCGTGCCTGTCCTGAGCTCACTGGCCAGCCGCCTGGCCGATGACGATGCCGCCCAAGGCATGCCCTTCGGCACCCCGCTGGATTCGATCGAGACCATCCGCGCCGCCTATGACCGGGATGGCTTCGCCGTGGTGCCCCGCCTGGCGGATGCCGCGACGGTCACCGCCCTGCGGGAGACCTACGACCGGCTCTTCGAGAGCCGGGCCGGCTGGGGCCGTGGCGACTTCTTCGACATGCTGGCCGACGAGGGCGCGGGCGCCCCGCAGCAGATGAGCCTGCCGCAGCTCGCCTGGCCCTCGCGCTATGCGCCCGAACTGGCCGCCTCGCCGATTCGCCAGGCGGCCCAGGACATCGGCCGCGCCCTGCTGGGGCCGACGGCGGAGCTGGTCTGGGAATTCGCCATCATGAAGCCGCCGGGGATCGGCGCGCCCACGCCCTGGCACCAGGACGAGGCCTCCTTCACCCTCGGCACGCCCTATCGCACCGCGGTCTCGGTCTGGATCCCGCTGCAGGACACCGACGAGGCCAATGGCTGCATGCTCTACGTGCCGGGCAGCCAGCGCGAGCCGCTGCTCCGGCATGCCAGCGTGGACGGCATCGGCCGGGCCCATGCGCTGCATGCGGTCGGCGTTGATCCGTCGCGCGCCGTGCCGGTGCCGCTGCGGGCGGGCGACGCCGTGCTGCACCACTCGCGCACCCTGCATGCCGCCGGCCCCAACCGCTCGGCGGTGCCGCGCCGGGCGCTCACCCTGGAATTCGCGGTGAAGTCCCAGGCCGACATGGTGCGGCGCGACTTCGCCTGGAACCAGGGCAAGCGCATCGCGCATGAGGCGCGCGCCGCCCGCGCCACGCCGCTGGTCCAGCGGCTGCGGCGGGGGCTGCGGCACGGGATGATCCGGCTCGGCCTGCGCTGAGGGCGCGGGCGGCCGCTTTCCGCCGCCCCGCTTTTCCGCTAACCCGCGCGGCATGCGCCACTTCCTGGACTTCGAAAAACCGATCGCCGAGCTCGAGGGCAAGATCGAGGAGCTGCGGCGGACCTCGGATGCCGGCGGCATCGACGTGGCCGAGGAGGTCGCCAAGATGCGCGACAAGGCCCAGGCCCTGCTGCGCACCACCTACGGCAAGCTGACGCCCTGGCAGAAGACCCTGGTCGCCCGCCACCCGGACCGGCCCAAGTGCCTCGACTACATCGCCGCGCTGATCGAGGAATGGACCCCGCTCGCCGGCGACCGCGCCTTCGCCGACGATGCCGCGGTGGTCGGCGGCCTCGGCCGCTTCCGCGGCCGCGCCGTCGCGGTGCTGGGGACCGAGAAGGGCGCGGATACCGAGAGCCGCGTCATCCACAACTTCGGCATGGCCCGGCCGGAGGGCTACCGCAAGGCCCGCCGCATCATCGAGCTGGCCAGCCGCTTCAACCTGCCGATCCTCAGCTTCGTCGATACCGCCGGCGCCTTTCCGGGGATCGAGGCCGAGGCGCGCGGCCAGGCCGAGGCCATCGCCCGCTCGATCGAGGCCTGCCTCGACGCGCCGGTGCCCTTCGTCGCCACCATCATCGGCGAGGGCGGCTCGGGCGGCGCCATCGCCCTCGCCGCCGCCGACCGCATCCTGATGCTGGAGCACAGCATCTACTCGGTCATCAGCCCGGAAGGCTGCGCCAGCATCCTGTGGCGCGATGCCGCCCAGGCCTCGACCGCGGCCGAGGCGCTGAAGCTGACCGCCGAGGACCTCCGCCGGCTGAACATCGTCGATGCCGTGGTGCCGGAGCCGATGGGCGGGGCGCACCGCGATACCGCGGCGACGCTGACGGCGGTCGGCGACAAGGTCTGGGGGCTGCTGGAGCCGCTGCTGGCGCTCGACGGCGCCACGCTCCGCGCCCGGCGGCGGGAGAAGTTCCTCGAGATGGGGCGGAACAGCGTGGTCTGACCGCCGTGTCCGACCAGTGCATGAACCCCGCGGCGGAGCCGCGCATGAGTGCCGCCGAGATGCGGGCGGCCTTCTTCCGCACCTTCCCCGGCGTCGCCCCCGCCATCATCCTCTCGGCCATCGACCAGACCATCGTGGCGACGGCGCTGCCGGCCATCGCCGGCGCCCTCGGCGCGGTCGAGAGCCTGTCCTGGGTGGTCGTCTCCTACCTGATCTCGGCGACCATCGCGGCGCCGGTCTTCGGCCGGCTGGGCGATGTCTTCGGCCGGCGCAACCTGCTGCTGGTGGCGCTGGGCCTGGCCGGGCTGGGGGCGGCGATCTCGGCCACCGCGCCGGCCTTCGGCGTGCTGATCCTCGGCCGGCTGATCCAGGGCTTCGCCGGCGGCGGCATGGCGACGCTGGCCATGGCGCTGATCGGCGAGGCGGTGCCGCCGCGCGAGCGCGGCCGCTTCCAGACCTGGATCGTCGCCAGCTTCACCACCGCCTCCTGCCTCGGCCCCATCACCGGCGGCTATGTCACCGAGCATTTCGGCTGGCGCGCGGTCTTCTGGGTGCTGATCCCCTGGATCGCCCTGGCGGTGCCGCTGGCGCTGCGCATCCCGGCCCGGCCCGGGGCCCGCAGCGCCGGCTTCCGCTTCGACCTGCCGGGCGTGCTGCTGTTCGCCGGCTTCGTCGGCCCGGCGCTGCTGGCGCTGTCCCAGGTGCAGAAGCTGTCGCTCGCCGCCCTGCCGGCGGCGGTCGGGCTGGGGCTGCTGGCGGCGCTGGCCCTGCTGCTGCTGCTGCGCCAGGAACGCCGGGCACGCGACCCGCTGCTGCCGCTGCCCCTGCTGGCCGAGCCCACCATCCTGCGCAGCAACCTGATGACCGCCTGCGCCCATGGTGCGCTGATCGCCCTGCTGAGCTTCCTGCCGATCTACCTGCAGAGCGTCCGCGGCGCCTCGGCCGCGCAGGCCGGGGTGCTGCTGCTGCCGCTGTCGCTCGGCGGGGCGATCGGCGGGCTGACCGCCGGCCGGCTGATGACCCGGACCGGCATCGGCATGCCCTTCGCCACCTATGGCCTGGCGCTGTCGGCCGGCGCCCTGGCGGCGGTGGCGCTGCTGGCCGGGGCGCTGCCGGACTGGGGCGTGGCGGCGCTGTTCGGCCTGGTCTCGGTCGGCTTCGGCTGTTCCTACCCGGTGGTGCAGATCACCGTGCAGGTGGCGGGCGGGCCGGCGCGGCTCGGGGCGGCGGCGGCCTCCGTCCAGTTCTCCCGCACCCTGGGCGCGGCGGTGGCGACGGCGGTGCTGGGCGCCCTGCTGTTCGGCACCCTGGCGGCGGGGGATGCGACGGTCGCCGCGCTGTTCGCCCGGCTGGTGCAGACCGGGCCGGGGCTGCTGGCGACCCTGCCGCCGGAGGGCCAGGCCGCCCTGCGCGCCGGGCTGGCCGAGGCCTTCCGCACCGCCTTCTTCGGTGCGGCGGCGATGGCCGCGGCAGGAAGCTGGCTGGCCAGCCGGGTGCCCCTGCAACGCATCGCCTAGGCTGGCGCCGCCGCCAGCCCGAGTTCCGGCGGCTCCGGCCGTGGCGCCGGCGCCGCCACGGGCAGCGGCGCCGGGCCGGCCGCCTCGGTGGCGAGGTCCAGCGCCTCGGTCAGGCTCATCGCCAGCTGCAGCGGCGTGGTCTCGCCTTCGGTCCGCAGCGCCTTGGCCAGCACGCCGTCCGGCTCCGGCGACCAGGCCAGGGCGATGGCGGGGATGCCGGGCAGGCGGCGGCGGGCGCGGCGCAGCAGGTAGCGGGCGGTGGCGCTGCTGCTGCCGCCTTCCAGCAGGCAGAGGATGATCAGCCTGGGCTGGGCCGCCGGCTCCGGGCCGCCGGTCTGCACGCCGAAGCCGCGCCGGGCCAGGACCTGGGCCAGCATGTTGGCCGCCAGCGCATCGAAGGGGCCGCGGCCATGCAGGCAGAGCACCGCGCCCGGCGCATGCCACTCGGGCGGCAGCGGGGCGGGCGGGGCCTCGCCCTCGGCCGGATTCGGGTCGTCCTCCTCCTCCAGGTCCTCCACCAGCATCTCGATGCTGCGCTGCAGCGCCTCGCGCCGCTCCGGCTGCAGCGCGCCATGCACCGCATCGGCCTGGGCGAGGCGGAGCGCCGGCAGGGCGACGGCATCGAGGTAGTCCGCCAGCGGCTTCTCCTTCAGGCAGCGCTCGGCCTGTTCCGCCAGGGCATTGGCATCGCCGGCGAGCGCCCGCTGGTAGAAGGTCTCCTCCGGGTCCAGCGGCGGCCGGTCGCCCAGCATGACCTCGAGGAATTCCAGCCGTTCCACATGCTTGCCCAGCACCACCAGGCAGACCGTCAGCGGCACCGCCAGCAGCAAGCCGATGGGGCCCCAGAGCCAGGTCCAGAAGGTGGCGGCGGCGATGACGGCGATGGGCGAGAGGCCGGTCGAATGGCCGAAGACCAGCGGCTCGAAGACCTGGCCCATCAGCATCTCGCTGAGGCCGAAGAGCACCAGCACCCAGACCAGCATGGACCAGCCCGGGTCCACCGCCAGCGCCATCAGGATCGGCCCGGTGACGGTGACGAAGACGCCGATGAAGGGCACGAAGCGCATCAGCGCGGCGACGAAGCCCCAGAGCAGGGGGTTCGGCACGCCGATCAGCCAGAGCGCCCCGGCGATGAACAGGCCGAAGGCGGTGTTCATCCCGGTCTGCGCCAGGAAGAAGCGGGAGAGGCGATAGGCCGCGTCGTCCATCGCCGCCATGGTCCGGTGCAGGTCGCGGGCCCCGGCGAGGCGGATCAGCCGGTCCCGCAGGTCCTCCCGGTAGAGCAGGATGAAGATCACCAGGATGATGACGATGCCGGCGGTCGCCAGCGGGCCGAGCAGCGGTTCCGCCACGCGCCGCAGCATCTCCATGGCGGTCGGGTCCGGGGTGCGGACCTCGACCGGGATGGGCGCCTGGGCCTCGGTCCGGGTGGCGGGCCCGGCCGGCTTGGCCGTTGCCTCCGGCTCGGTGTTGATGCCGCGGCCCATGGCCTGGACCGCGCCGCTGACCCGGTCCAGCAGTCCGCCGGCGCTCTGCAGGCCAGACAGCTTGTGGCCGATGGTCGCCTGGTAGGTCGGCAGGTTCTCCGCCAGCAGGCTGGCCTGGCGGCCGACCAGCCCGCCGATGCCGAGGAAGAGGGTGCAGGCCAGCAGCACGGTGACGATCACCGCGACGGGGCGCGGAATGGCGATGCGGCGCAGGATCCGCACCAGCGGCGCCAGCACGAAGGACAGCAGCACCGCCAGCACCAGCGGCACCAGCAGCTCCTGCCCGAAATACAGCACGGCCATGACCAGCAGCGCGCCCTGCAGCATCTCCATCCCCGAGCCGGGCGCGCCGGCCGCGGCCAGCCCCCGGGTCAGCGACGGGCCACGGCTGGGGAGATTGGCAGGACGGGTATCTGACATGGGCCGGGGGTTCCGCGAAGGCAGGCCGGAAGCGACCTCCCGGGCGAAACGCCCCGGTTCGGTCATCGTTCGTACAGGTGCGCCGAACCGACGCTCACAGAAGCGCCGGCTCGGCGGTTTCGGCCCTGCGGCCGCTAGCGGGCGTGGCCCGTCAGCTCCTTCTCCACGACGGCGGCCAGGATGCCGGCGCCATAGGGGATGGCGGCGTCGTTGAAGTCATAGGCGGGGTTATGCACCTCGCAGCCGCCGGCCGCGCCCTCGCCGTTGCCGACCAGGATATAGGCGCCCGGCCGCTCGGCCAGCATGTAGGAGAAATCCTCCGAGCCCATGGCGGGAATGCGGGCGCGGTCCACCTGCGCCTCCCCCACCATCGCCGCGGCGGCATCGGCGATGAGCGCGGTCTGCTCGACGCCGTTCACCACCGGGACCGTCACCTCGCGGAAATCCAGCTCCGCCGTCGCGCCGAAGCCGGCGGCGATGCTGGACGAGAGCGCCCGCATGCGCGCCTCGATCAGCGCCATGGTCTCGGTGCGGAAGGCGCGGACGGTGCCGCGGAGCGAGACCTTCTCCGGGATGACGTTGTAGGCGGTGCCGGCGGAGAAGCCGGTGACGCTGACCACGCCGGTATCGTTCGGCGCCACGTTGCGGCCGATGATGGATTGAAACGCGGAGACGATGGCGGCGCCGCAGACCACCGGGTCGACGGTGCTTTCCGGCCGGGCGCCATGGCCGCCCTTGCCGTGGATATGCAGGTCGAAGAAGCCGCAGCCGGCCATCATCGCCCCGGCGCGGATGCCGTAGTGGCCGACCGGCATGCCGGGGCGGTTGTGCAGGCCATAGACCGAGTCGCAGGGGAAGCGCTCGAAGAGCCCGTCGGCCACCATCGCCTGGGCGCCGCCCTGGCCTTCCTCGGCGGGCTGGAAGATGAAGTGGACGGTGCCCTCGAAATTCCTGGTCTCGGCCAGGTAGCGGGCGGCGCCGAGCAGCATGGTGGTATGGCCGTCATGGCCGCAGCCATGCATCTTGCCGGGGTTGGTGGACTTGTGGGCGAAGTCGTTCGCCTCCGGCATGTCCAGCGCATCCATGTCGGCGCGGAGGCCGATGGCGCGGTTGCCGCGGCCGTTGCGCAGCACCCCGACCACGCCGGTGCGGCCGATGTTGCGATGGACCTCGATGCCCATGGCCTCCAGCCGCTCCGCCACCAGGGCGCTGGTGCGGTGCTCCTCGAAGCCGGTCTCGGGGTGGGCATGGAAGTCGCGGCGCCAGGCGGTGAGTTCATCCTGGTAGCGGCGGATCCGGTCGATCGGGCTCAAATGCATCTCCTGGGCTTGGGGCCTTGGGCTCCCGGCTTCGGCATGGTGGGCAAGGCCGGGTCTGGTGCGCTATGTCTATGGCAGGATTGGGTCAACTGCCGACCATGGAACACCATAGCGAGGAGATGGCGCGGCCCCAGCATGTGGTGCCGGCGCCGGCCGGGCTGGCCCGCGGGGCGCCGGTGCCCTGGTGGGTGAAGCTCGGCGTGAAGCTGGGGCTGGCGGCCATCGGCGTGCATGGCGGCCGGGCGCGGCGGATCGGGCTGGCGCGGCCGTCCTTCGATGCCGGCGACCCGGCGAAGCTGCTCGGCGCCCCGCCGGCCTGGCTGGCCGAGGCGACCCGGCTGATGGGGCGCCGGCCGCGCACCCTGCTGGAGGTCGGGCCGGGGCGGATGGTGCTGCGGGCGCCGGTGCTGGCGGGCCTCGGCCTCGAGCATGTCTGGTTCGTCGATCCCTCCGATGCGGCGCCGGCCGAGGCGGGGCCTTACCTCGCCGTCGCCGCGCTGGCGCGGAGCCATGGCGTGCCGGTGCCCGACCTGACCGGCTGCGCCGACCGCACCGCCATCCTCCGCCGCTGCCAGGCGAGCCTGCTGATCGGCGGGCCGGATGCCCTGGCCGCCATCCCGGACGGGGCGGTGGACCTGGTGGTGAGCGAGGCGGTGCTGGAGCATGTCCGGCGCGCCGATCTGGCGCCGCTGCTGGCGCAGCTGCGGCGGGTGACGGCGCCGGATGGCATCGGCATCCACCGGATCGACTTCCAGGACCACCTCGGCGGCGGGCTGCAGCACCTGCGCTTCAGCGACAGCTTCTGGGCCAGCGCGCTGGTGGGCAAGGCCGGGATCTACGTGAACCGGCTGGGGCTTTCGGCCATGGTCGGGCGCTTCCGCCGCGCCGGCTTCCAGGTGGACGTGCCGGAGGCGACGGTCTGGTCCCGCCGGCCGAAGGGCCCGGCGCGGCCGCATCCGGATGCGATGCGGCCGGGGACGGATGACCTGGTGGCGCGGGCAGTGCTCGAGGTGCGGGCGCGGCGGTGAGGCCTGGGTCCGGCCGTGGCCGGTAACGAAATCAATTCCGCTAAACCCTGCTCAATTCCGTAAAATTCGGCTAAATTTCCCTCAATTCGGTAAAATAATTCCCAATTTTATTGGCTCAAGTCTCTGAAAATGCTCGTTTTCGGGCGTGGGAAGGGTCGATTTCCGGGCCGTCCGGGTTTTGCCGGACGCGATGGCCAAAGCTTTTATTCCTATAGCGAATCGCCGGGCGGCAGCGCAAGGAATTTGCAGACATCCTGGCGGGCGAGCCGGGGGCAGGGGGAGGCGATGACGGCAGCATTCGCGCTGGAGGAATTCCTGCCCTACCGGCTCTCGGTGGTGACCAACCGTGCCTCCCGGCTCTTCGCCCGGCGCTATTCGGAGGCCTTCGGGATCAGCATCGCGGAATGGCGGGTGCTGGCGGTGGTGGGGCGCTTCGGCGGGCTCTCGGCCTCGGCGGTGGTCGAGCGCACGGCGATGGACAAGGTGAAGGTCAGCCGGGCGGTGCGCGGGCTGCTGGCCCGCGGGTTGCTGGTGCGGGAGGAGGATGCGGTGGACCGCCGGGTGCAGCGGCTGGCGATGACGCCGGCGGGGCAGGGCATCCATGGCCGGATCGTCCCCCTGGCGCGCGGGCTGGAGGCGGAGCTGCTGGCCGGGCTGGAGGCGGCGGATCGCGCGGCGCTGCACCGGCTGCTGGATGCGCTGGATGCGAGGCTGGCGGCGATGGGGGCGGGGCCGGGGACCGAGGGGCCGGACTAGCGCCACCCAACCACCGGTCGATGACGCAGGCGTGTTGTCGCGGCGGCATTGGCGACCTATGGCCGGAGCCATCCCTGACAGGTTAGGCTGGCCGCGCTTGCCTCTGGAGGATCCCATGTTGCGTCGCGTGCTGCTGGCCGCCCTGTTCGGTGCGCTGGCCTGGGTCGGGCCGCTCCGCGCCCAGACCAATGACCCGTCCTTTCGGGTGGTGAACAACACGCCGAATGTCATCAACGAGGTCTATGCCTCCCCCTCCAACGATCGGAGCTGGGGCCAGGACCGGCTTGGGACGGAGGTCATCGCGCCGGGCGGGCTGCATATCGTGCGGCTGCCGGCGGATGGGAACTGCAATTACGACGTGCGGATCGTCTACCAGGGTGGCAGCGCCGAGGAACGGCGCAACCTGAATACCTGCCAGATGGTGGACCTGGTGCTCGGGGGCGGCGCCGCGCCGCCGCCGCGGACGGCGGGGCCCCAGGGCGGCGGCAACCGCGCCCAGCCGGGCAGCCAGCAGCAGGGCAATCCCTCCTTCAACCTGGTGAACCAGAGCGGCCGGGTGATCGAGGAATTCTATGCCTCGCCCTCCGCGCAGCAGAACTGGGGTCCGGACCGGCTGGGCGACGAGATCGTGCAGCCCGGCGCCACCTTCGCGGTGCGGCTGCCGCAGGGCGACTGCAACTACGACATCCGCGTGGTCTGGCAGGGTGGCCAGTCGCAGGAGCGGCGGAACGTCAACATGTGCGCGCTCACCAACTACACGGTGCGCTAGGGGGCCGCGGCCCCGCTAGAGCTGCCGCATCCCGAGCTGCCCGAGCAGCGGCAGCAGCTGGTCCCGGGCCCGGGCGCGATGCGCCCGGGTGCGGTCCCGGGCGGCGGCGGCATCGCCGGCGCGGATCGCCGCGACGATGCCGGCATGGTCCTGGATGGACAGGCTCGGCAAGGGGCGCAGGCGGAGCGTCAGCATCCGCGCCCGGTGCGACTGGTCCATGATGGTGTGGAACATGCGGGCGAGGCGGCCATTGCCGCTGCCCTCGGCCAGCAGCTGGTGGAAGCGGCCATCGGCCTCGGCCCAGGCGACCAGGTCGGCGGCGGCCAGGGCGGCCTCCATCCGGGCATTCACCGCTTCCAGCGCCTCGGCGACCGGGGCGCGGCGCTCCGGCGGCAGCGCGGCGATCAGCTCGGCCGAGGCGGCCTCCAGCGCGATGATGACCTCGTAGATCTCGCGCATGTCGTCGGGCGAGATGGCGCAGACCAGTACGCCCCGCCGCGGCAGGATGCGGACCAGGCCTTCCTCCTGCAGGCGGATCAGCGCCTCGTGCACCGGGGTGCGGCTCATGCCGAGCTGGGTGGCGATCTCCTGCTCCGAGCCATGGTAGCCGGGGGCGAAGGCATTGCTCTGGATCGCCGCCTTCAGGGCGTCGTAGGCGCCCTCCACGAGGGAGGGCTTGCCCGCCGGGGTAGCGGTTGCGCTGCGCAGGCTGACCATCCGGATCCTTCTACCGCGTCGGCCGCAGGTTGCCAGGCCGGGCGATCGGCCGCCCGCCATTGACCGTCGGCCATTGACCGTCAGCCTGGGCCTGATCTAGTACCATCCCATCTTGCATGGAAGATGGCATGCCTGTTTTCGGCGGGACCATCGGCGGCCAGGGGGAAGACAGCATGCGCAGCTACCGGATCGCGGCCATGGGCGGCGATGGCATCGGGCCCGAGGTGATCGCGGCGGGGGTCGAGGTGCTGAAGATCTGCGCCGAGCGCGCCGGCGACTTCGCCCTGGAATTCACCGATTTCGACTGGGGGTCCGACTACTACCGCAAGCACGGCGTGATGATGCCGGCCGATGGCGCGGACCAGCTGCGGCGCTTCGACGCCATCCTGTTCGGCGCGGTCGGCGCGCCGGACATCCCCGACCACGTCACGCTCTGGGGCCTCCGGCTCGCCATCTGCCAGCCGCTCGACCAGTACGCCAATGTCCGGCCGACGCGGGTGCTGCCCGGCATCACCAGCCCGCTGCGCAACGTGAGCGGCCCCGAGCTCGACTGGGTCATCGTGCGGGAGAATTCGGAGGGCGAGTATTCCGGCGTCGGCGGCCGCGCCCACCGGGGGCTGCCGATCGAGGTGGCGCAGGA
This sequence comes from Belnapia sp. AC561, assembly GCF_979252845.1. NCBI lineage: Bacteria > Pseudomonadati > Pseudomonadota > Alphaproteobacteria > Acetobacterales > Roseomonadaceae > Belnapia > Belnapia sp. AC561. The sequence goes on along the minus strand of NZ_CEEDBP010000017.1, from coordinate 18,359 downwards.
TGTCTCCGTCATGACCCGCGCGGGCGTGCAGCGCATCATGCGCTATGCCTTCCGCCTGGCGCAGGGCCGGCCGCGCAAGCTGCTGACGGTGGTCACCAAGTCCAATGCCCAGCGCCACGCCATGGTGATGTGGGACGAGATCGCCGCCGAGGTCGCGGCCGAATTCCCCGACGTGACCTGGGACAAGATGCTGGTGGATGCCATGACCATGCGCATGGTCATCAAGCCGGCGACGATCGACACCGTCGTCGCCTCCAACCTGCATGCCGACATCCTGTCGGACCTCGCCGCGGCGCTGGCCGGCTCGCTCGGCATCGCGCCGACGGCGAACATCAACCCGGAGCGCGACGCGCCCTCGATGTTCGAGCCGATCCATGGCTCGGCCTTCGACATCACCGGCAAGGGCATCGCCAATCCCGTCGCCACCTTCTGGACCGCGGCGATGATGCTGGAGCACGTCGGCGAGCCGGCGGCGGCGGCGCGGCTGATGAAGGCGGTGGAGCGGGTGACCGCCAATCCGGCGCTGCATACGCCCGACCTCGGCGGCACCGCGACGACGCGGCAGGTGACGGATGCGGTCTGCGAGGCGCTGCGGCAGGCGAATGACTGAGCGGCGCCGAGAGGGGGATACGGGCATGGACCGACGCAGGCTGATCGCCGCCATTCCCGCCCTGCTGGCGGCGCCCGTGCTGCTGGCGGCGCCGGCGGTGCGGGCCCAGCCGGGCTTCCCGGACCGGCCGGTGGCGATCATCGTCCCCTTCGCGGCCGGCGGGCCGACCGACGTGATCGCGCGCCTCGTCGCCGAGGGCATGTCGCGCGACCTGGGCCAGCCCGTGGTGGTGGAGAATGTCACCGGGGCGGGCGGCACCATCGCCGCCGGGCGCGTCGCGCAGGCGCGGCCGGATGGCCATACCCTGCTGGCGCACCACGTCGGCCATGCCAGCAGCGCCACGCTGTACCGGCGCCTGCCCTATAGCGTGACGGAGAGCTTCGCGCCGCTCGGCCTCGTCTCCGACGCGGCGATGACGCTGGTGGCGCGGCCGGACTTCCCCGCCGCCGATTTCGCCGGCTTCATGGCCGAGATCCGCAAGCGGGGCGATGCGCTGAACCTGGCGCATTCCGGGCTCGGCGGGGCGAACCACCTCTGCGGGATGCTGCTGCAGCATGCGGCGGGCACGGCGCTGACCGGCGTGGTCTTCCGCGGCAGCGCGCCGGCCATCACCGACCTCATGGCCGGCCGCATCGACGTCTTCTGCGACCAGGCGACCAATACCGCGGCCTTCCTGCGCGACGGGCGGATCAAGGGCTATGCGGTGACCCTCGCGGAGCGGGTGCCCGGGCTCGACCTGCCGACCACGGCGGAGGCCGGCCAGCCGGGGCTGGCGATGAGCACCTGGCATGGGCTCTATGCCCCGCGCGGCACGCCGGAGGCGGTGCAGGAGCGGCTGGCGGCGGCGATCCGCGCGGCGCTGCGGGAGGACCGGCTGCGCCAGCGCTTCGCCGACCTGGTGACGGCGCCGGCGAGCGAGGCGCATGCGACGCCGGCCTACCATCGCCGCTTCCTCGGCGAGGAGGTGGCGCGCTGGCGGCCGGTCATCGAGGCGGCGGGGCAATACGCCGACTGAGGCGGGGCCCTGGCCCCGCCCTCGGTCAGGCGAAGATGAAATCCGCCGCCGCGAGCTGATGCACGCCGAGCAGGGTGAAGGCGGCATTGCCCTGGGCCGGGGCGCCGGGGAGGGTGAAGATGGGGGTGAAGATCTCCACCCGGGTATCCTCGCCGATGATGGAATAGCGGACCTGGAAGCTGGTGCCGTCGGCGAAGGCATCGGTGCCGAGGAAGACCGCATCCGGCGGCGTGTCGCCGAAGCTGTCGAGGAAGAGGCTGAGGTCCAGCTTGTCCTGGCCCTCGCGGAAGTCGGTGACGACATCGCCCTGGGTATCGAAGACGGGCATGCGGGCGCGGGTATCCATGGCGCCGAAGCGGAAGATGTCGGCGCCGCTGCCGCCGGTCAGGGTATCCGCGCCGACGCCGCCGTCGAGCACGTCGTTGCCGGTACCGCCGAGCAGGATGTCAGCGCCGCCGCCGCCATGCAGCGTGTCATTGCCGGCGCCGCCGACCAGCCGGTCGGCGAGGTCGCTGTCGCGCGCCTGGGCGCTGCGGATGGGATTGTCCTCGGCGAGGACGCCGTAGCCGAAGATCTCGTCGTCGCCGATGCCGCCGTCGGCCTGGTCGGCGCCGTAGCCCGCATAGATCGTATCGTTGCCGGCGCCGCCGATGAGGGTATTGCTGGCGATGGGGATGCCCGAGCCGGGTTCCGGGTAGATCGCGGGATAGGGGCCGGCGAGGCCGTCGCCGTACATCAGGTCGTCGCCGTCGTACCCGCGGATGATGTCGGAGCCGGCATCGCCGAGCAGCGTGTCGGCTTCGGCGGTGCCATAAATGTGGCGCGGCATATTTCCCCCTATAAGTGAATACAATCTACAATATTCACTTTATGGGAGGCTCCTCTCCGGCACACTGCACAAGCCGGAGAGAAGTATGTTGGTAGTCTTAACGGCGGAAGCGGAGCGACAGGCCCTTGCGGCGCCAGCCGGCTTCGATCGCGTCCAGGTCGATCCAGCCGGAGGGATTGGCGCGGCGGGGCTGGTCGCGCAGCCCGGGCTCGCGTTCGCGCCGCCAGATGCCGAGCAGGCGGTTCAGCTCCGCCAGCGGCTCCACATGGTCGTCGACGCGGAGGTTGATGTCGGGGAAATCCTCCGTCGTGGTCAGCAGCAGGGCGGCGGACTGGCGGCCGCGCTTGTCGCCGCCGACGGCATCGCCGGCTTCCAGCGCCGAGATGAGCCGCTCCGGCATGGGCCAGGAATCGCGGGTGACGAAGGCGGCGACGGTATCGGCGAGCACCGCTTCCCCGGCCAGCATGTTGCCGGCGACGGAGAAGCCCTGGCCGGCGCGGTCGCCGCACCACTCGACGCAGTTCTGGCCGGTCCAGGCGGCGCTGCGGCCATGCCGGTCCACGGCGTGGATCTGGCGGATCCCCCGCCCCTCGTCGCCGGCCAGGGCGCTCTCGATGGCGGCGGTGGGGGAGAGGCCGCGCTGCAGGCCGTCCAGCACGGCGGGGCCGAGGTAGCGGTTGGTCATCGACTGGGTCGAGACGGCGCCGACCCCGGCGCGGACGAAGGGGCAGCTTGCGCCCACGGCGAAGGCGCAGGTGGTGACGGCCACGGCGAAGGCGCCGGTGGCCGGGTCATGCGCGACGATGGACCAGGTCATGCGGGTTTCCTTGCGACTTCGGGCAGCGCGGCGCGAGCCTATTCGGCCGTTCGGGCCGCGGCTAGGGGGCCGGGGCCAGCCAACCGGAGCCAGGCAACCGAGGCCAGGCCGAGGTTGCGCCGCGGCAGGCCCGGCGGCAGTTTGGGCCCGAATATGCCGGAGGGGAATCGTCATGTTGGCACCAGCGCAGTTTGCAGGCTTCGGGCGTCGCGCCGGGCTCCGGGGGCTGGCCGCGGGACTGGCCATGCCCGGATTGGCGAGGGCGCAGGGCACCTGGCCGGACCGGCCGGTGCGGCTGGTGGTGCCCTTCGGCGCCGGCGGGGCGATCGACACGCTGTCCCGCACCGTGGCCAATGCCTTCCCCGCGCTGGCCAACGGGCAGACGCTGGTGGTGGAGAACCGCGGCGGCGCCGGCGGGACCATCGCCGGGGCGGTCGTCGCCCAGGCCAGGCCGGATGGCGCGACGCTGATGATGGCCGACCTCGGCGCCAATGCCATCGGCCGCGAATTGCAGCCCAGCCTGTCCTACGACCCGACGCGGGCCTTCACCCCGGTCTGCCACCTGGTGAACCTGCCGCTGGTGGTGGTGGTGCCGGCGGCGCTGCCGGTGACGGACCTGGCCGGGCTGATCGCCATGGCGCGGAAGCAGGGCGACATGGTCTATGCCCATCCCGGCATCGGCTATTCCGGGCATCTGGCGCAGGAGCTGATGCTGCAGCGGACCGGGGTGAAGATGACCCCGGTGCCCTACCGCAGCGGCGCCGAGGTGATCCGCAGCCTGCTGGCGAACGAGACCCAGAGCGCCATCATCACCGTCTCCACCACGCTGCCCTTCATCCGCGAGGGCAAGGTCCGCGCGCTGGCCGTCGCCAGCGGGCGCCGCATCGCGCTGCTGCCCGAGGTGCCGACGGTGGCGGAGGCGATGCCGGAGACGCTGGGCGGCTTCGAGGCCAATGTCTGGCACGGCATCGTCGGCCCGGCCGGGCTGCCGCCGGAGCTGGCGGCCACGGCCTCCCGCGTGTTCAACGCGGTGATGCAGCAGCCGGAGGTGCGGCGGGTGGTCGAGCAGACCCAGGCGGGCGAGGTGGTCGGCGGGACGCCGGAGCAATTCGCCGCCTTCATCACGGCGGAACATGCGCGCTGGGCGCCGCTGATCCGTTCGGTCGGCATCCGGACGGAGTGAGGCGATGAGCGACGCGCAACCGGCAACCCCCCGCCCGGCCTCCACCGTGCTGCTGCTGCGCGACAGCGCGGCGGGACCCGAGATCTTCATGGTGGTGCGGCATCGCGCCATCGAATTCGCCGCCGGCGCCCTGGTCTTCCCGGGCGGGCGGGTGGAGCCGGCCGATGCCGAGATCGCCGCCGGCCTCGCCCAGGGGATGGGAGGCGCGGCGGACCCGCTGGGCGCCTTCCGCGTCGCGGCGGTGCGGGAGACCTTCGAGGAATGCGGGCTGCTGCTGGCCCGCACCCTCGGCGGCGTGCCGCTCGACCCGGCCCAGGGTGCCGCGGTGGGGGCGGCGCACCGCGACGCGCTGAATGCCGGGGCGCGCGGCTTCGCCGCCTTGATGCAGGCGGAGGGGCTGGTGCCCGATGTCGGCGCGCTGGTGCCCTTCGCCCATTGGGTGACGCCGGCCGACCTGCCCAAGCGCTTCGACACCCGCTTCTTCCTGGCCCCGGCGCCGATGGGCCATGCCGCGGCGCATGACGGGCGGGAGGCGGTGGACAGCGTCTGGATCCCGCCCGCCCGGGCGCTGGAGGAGGCGGATGCCGGCCAGCATACCCTGCTGTTCCCGACCCGGATGAACCTCAAGCGGCTGATCGGCGCGGCGGATGTCGCCGGGGCCATGGCGACGGCGGCGGCCCGGCCGGTGGTGACGGTGCAGCCGCAGATCGAGACGGATGCCGAGGGCCGGAAGGTGCTGCGGATCCCGGTCGAGGCCGGCTACGGCGGGCCGCTGTTCCCGGCGGGAACGCGGGCGATGTGAGGCCCGCCGGGGGGCACCGTGCCCCCCGGCGGCGGTTGCTAGAGCCCGAGCTTGTGGGCGAGGTCCTGGAAGTCGCTGGCGACGACGTCCCAGGGGTCCTCGGCGCGGGTATCGGTCTTCTGGCCGGGGCCATGCTCGCTTGGGCGCAGGACGAAGGCCGTCGCCAGGCCGGCGGCACGCGCCGCGCGGAGGTCGCCGTTGTGGGCGGCGACGAGGCAGAGCTCATCCGGGCGGATGCCCAGCACCTCGGCGGTGCGGAGATAGGCCTGGGGGTCCGGCTTGTAGGCCTGGGCCACCTCGGCGCCGAGGATGGCGTCCCAGGGGATGCCGGCGCGCTTGGCCATGTTCAGCAGCAGGGCGATGTTGCCGTTCGACAGCGGCGCCAGGATGTACTTCCGCCGCAGCCGGGTGAGGCCGGCGACGGCTTCCGGCCAGGGGTCGAGGCGGTGCCAGGCGCGGTTGAATTCCTCCAGCGCGGCCTCGCCGATGGCGGCGGGGTCCAGGCCGTTGTCCTGGAGGACTGCCTCCAGGTTCTCCCGGTGCAGCACGTCGAGCCGGGTGAAGGGGCGGCGGCCGGCGCGGCATTCCTCCATGCCCGGCTGGTAGCGGCGGCGCCAGGCATCGGCGAAGGCGCGCGGGTCGAGGTCGCCGCGGCCGTGCCTGGCCAGGAAGGGCGCGGCCTCGCGCGCCACGCCCTCGCGCCAGTCGACGACGGTGCCGAAGACGTCGAAGACGAGGGCCTTGACCCCGGAAAAGCCGGTCACTGCTTCTTCTCCTCAGCCAAGGGGGAAATTTGGGCCCATTTCTTGTCGAAGTCCCAGACCTCGGGGAAGCCCATCAGCTCGCAGATGCGGCCGAAGCCGTAGCTCTCGCTGGCCGGCAGGCCGTTGCTGTCGCCGTGCTGCTTCAGGTGGGAGAAGGCGCGCTCGAGTGCCGCGGCGACGCTGAGGAAGCCGACCGCGGGGTAGATGGCGATGGCATAGCCGATCTCGGCCAAGCGGGCGGCAGGCAGGATCGGGGTGCGGCCGCCTTCCACCATGTTGGCCAGCAGCGGCTTGTCGATCGACTTGCCGATGGCCTGCATCTCCGCCTCGCTCTCGGGGCTCTCGATGAAGACCACGTCGGCGCCGGCATCGGCGAACATGCGGCCGCGGCGGATCGCCTCATCGAGGCCAAGCGTGGTGCGGGCATCGGTGCGGGCGACGATGAGGAAATTGGGGTCCCGCCGGGCCTCGGCGGCGACCTTGATCTTGAGGCACATCTCCTCGGCCGGGATCACCTTGCGGCCGGGGGTATGGCCGCATTTCTTCGGCATCTCCTGGTCCTCGAGCTGGATGCCGGTCACGCCGCCGGCCTCGTAGCCCATGACGGTGTGGCGGACGTTCAGCAGCCCGCCGTAGCCGGTATCGGCATCGGCGATGACGGGGGTCTTGCAGCCGCGGGCGAAGGTGGAGACGCGGCCGACCATGTCCGTGTAGGTGGCGATGCCGGCGTCCGCCACGCCGAGGTGGCTGGCGACGGTGCCGAAGCCGGTCACGTACAGGCTGGTGAAGCCCATGCCGTCCGCCACCTTGGCGGAGATCATGTCGAAGATGCCGGGGGCGACGATGAAGCGCTTCTCGGCGAAGGCGGTCTTGAGGCTGGCGTGGGCCATCGGTGGTGGGTCTCCTATTGCTGGCGTTGGATATGGCCGGCCGCGGCGGCGGCGGCCCAGAGGCGGTCCTCGCGCTGCATCGCCTCGAGCAGGGCGGGGCCGGGGCGGAGGTCGGGCTCGATGCCCATGGCGGTGAAGCGGGACTTCAGCGTGGCGTCGGCATAGGCCTGGACCAGCAGGGCGTTCAGCCGCTCGACGATGGCGGCCGGCAGCTTCGCCGGGCCGAGCAGCCCGACCCAGCCGGCGAGGTCGAACTCGGTCACGCCCTGTTCCTGCGCGGTCGGCACATCCGGGAAGAAGGGCGTGCGGGTCGCGGTGGAGACGGCGAGGATGCGGACGCGGCCGGTCTGCATATGCGGCGTGGCGCTGGCGGTGCTGGTCCAGCCGACCGGCAGGTGGCCGGCGACCACGTCGTTCATGAGCTGGCCGCCGGAGCGGTACTGCACGTCCGGCGTCTCGATATCCGTGCGGCGGGCGAGCTCCTGGCCGATGAAGGAGGAGAGCGCCTCGGTGCTGCCGGTGCCGACCTTGCCGGGATTGGCGCGGGCGAAGGCGACCATCTGCTTCAGGTCGGCGAAGGGCTGGGCCGCGCCGGCGGCGAGCACCATGGTGTTGCGGGACAGCATGGCGACGGGGGTGAAATCCGTCACCGGGTCGTAGGGCAGCTGCGCCAGGTGGTAGCGGTTCATGATGTGGGTGGAGACGACGGCGGTCAGCGTATGGCCATCGGGCTCGGCCCGGGCGACCAGCTCGGTGCCGACGACGCCGGCGGCGCCGGCGCGGTTCTCGACCACCACGGGGTGGGGCAGCAGCGGCCGCAGCGCCTCGGCGATCGCCCGCGCCAGCAGGTCCGTGCCGCCGCCCGTCGCATAGGGGATGATCAGGCGGACCGGGCGGGCCGGCCAGGTGGGTTGGGCCAGCGCGGGTTGGGCGAGGGCGGGCGACGCGAGGGCGATGGGTGCGGCCAGCAGGGTGCGGCGGCCGAGGCGCATGGGCGGGTTCCTCCGGGGATTTGGCCGGAGTATCGGCCGGGTGGCGCCATCCCGGAAGAGGCGGGATGCGCGGCGCCGGTCCGGCATGCCAGGATGCGCGACCCCAAGGAGGAGAAGACCATGCCCGATGCCAGTGGAAACCCCACCGCCCCGACCGCGGTGGCCGAGATCGAGCAGGTGATCCAGACCTATTTCGATGGGTTGTACGAGGGCGACGTGGCCAAGCTGGCCGCCGCCTTCCACCCCGTCTCCCACCTGTACTGGGAGAAGGACGGCGGGGTGGAGGACCTGCCGCGCGAACAGTGGTTCGAGATGGTGAAGAGCCGGCCCTCGGGCGCCAGCCGCGGTCTGAAGCGCGACGACCGGATCCTGCTGATGGACATCAGCGGGCCGGAGACGGCCCTGGTGAAGGTCGCCTGCCAGCTGCCGCCGCGCTACTTCACCGACTACCTGGTGCTGAACCGGACCAGCGAGGGCTGGCGGATCGTCAGCAAGGTCTATCGCTTCGACACGCGCGAGGGCTGAGCCGGGCTAGCCCGGCGGCCCGAAGCCGGCGCCCATGCGGATGGCCGGCGAGGTTGCCGAAGGCCGCCTCGGGCTCGATGCTGGTGCGGAGGCCGATGAGCGGCGCGGCTTCCCCGATGGCAAGCGGCGCCCGGCGACCGGGCTGCATCCGGCGAGTGTCGCCGGGGCGGGTTAGGCCGAAGTCAAGGTGGGCGTGGCAGGCGGGGCCCTTTCAGGGTTCCGGCTTCGCCCAGATGCCCTGGCGGGGCGCGGCGATGCGGTTCCAGGTGGCGGCGCAGTCCTGGCCGCAGCGGTGCAGCCAGTGCGGCAGCAGCACCGTCTCCAGCAGCCGGCGGCGCAGCGGTTCGTCCCAGCTTTCCTGCACCACGGTCATCTGGCCGCGGCTGCCGCCGGTGCAGCGGGGCAGGCCGGCATCGCAGGCGAAGCCGTCGTCGATCGCCGCCTCGGCGCTGTCCAGCACCGCCTGTTCCATCGCCGCCAGGCCTTCGGTCAGGGTGGTGCGGATCGGCGCCGGCAGGTTGCGCCAGATGGTGCCGTTCATCACCACCGCGGAGACGAACCAGTTGACCGGCAGCGTCGAGACATGGCTGGTGACGCGGTGCAGGCCGATGCGGTTGCCGGGCATGCTGCCGGTGATGGCGCAATCCAGGGCGCGGTTGCGGATGGCGCCGATCACCTCCGGCAGCGGCATCACCTGCGGGATGGCGCCCAGGGCCTCCAGCAGGTCGCCCTGGGCGACGGCGCCGACCCGGATGCGGCGGCCCTTGATGTCCTGCAGCCCGGCGAAGGCCTCCCGGCAGAAGATCACCTGGGTGGTGGGGATGAGCAGGGCGAGGAGCTGGATGTCGTAGCGGTCTTCCAGCACCTGGGCGAGGTGGCCGCGCCAATCGCCGAGGCTGTTGCGGAGCGCGGGCAGGTTCGGGTTGAGGCCGGGCAGGTCCACGACGCTGAGTTCCGGGTCGTCGCCCGCGGCCAGGGCCAGGGGCACCGTCGCGGCCGGCAGCACGCCGAGGCGGATGAGGGAGAGCAGCTCCGCCTCCCGGATGCCGGTGCGTTCCAGCGGGGCGATGCTGGGGCGGAGCCGGCCCTGGGTGAGGAGCGGGACCTGATGGGTCCAGAAGGGCTCCTCGAATTCGGCATAGAGGCCGGTATGGGTATAGAAGCCGACGACGCGCAGCGGGATGACCGCTTCCTGCGCGCCACCCTGGCCCGGCGCCAGGCCGATGGTCAGCAGGGCCAGCGCCAGGGCGGCCACCACGGGGGCCGTCATCGGCCGGCTGGTCCTGCGTGGCGGCCGCTGCGGCATCGCTTGCTATCCTTTGTCCCGGCCCCTGTCCCTGATGTTTCCTCGCCGGAAATCGCCGCGGATGCAATCAATGGTTGCGGATTTGCGTCAGTTGCCGGGGCCGGTCACTGATTCGGGCGCAGCAGGTAGGGCGCGCCGGCGCGGTCGCAGATGCCGCGGATCAGCTTGTCCAGGCTCTCCGGCACCGGGACGCCCTGGGCGAGGCGCTGGGCCCGCATCAGGTCCTCCGGCTCGCCGGCGACCATGACCGGCTCGGCCGGATTGGCCGGCGGCGTCGCGTGCAGCACGTCCAGCGCATCGTCGAGGTCGCTCTCGAAATCGCCGGGGTCGCGGAAGGCGGCGGGGTCGAGGGCCATGAAGAAGTGGCCGATGTTGTGCGGCTGGCCGGGCTTCTGGGTGCGGTTGCGGATGGGGGAGAAGCTGGCGCCGACCAGCGTGCCGCCGAGGATATGCACCAGCATCGCCAGGCCATAGCCCTTGGCGCTGCCCTTCGATTCCGTCCCGCCCACCGGGGTGATGCCGCCTTCGGGGCGGTTGAAGACGAAGTCGTTGCCATCGTGCGGGTCGGCGACGTTCTTACCCGCACCATCGACCACCCAGCCCTCCGGCAGCGGCGTGTCGTTCAGGTGGTGGACCTTCACCTTGCCGGCAGCGACGGTGGTGGTCGCCATGTCCAGCACGAAGGCGGGGTTGCGGCTGGCGGGGGCGGCGAAGGCCAGCGGGTTGGTGCCGAGCACCGGCATGGCGCCGCGGGTCGGCACCATGGTGACGCCGCGGGTGGAGGAGGTGACCAGGCCGATGACGCCGCGGGCGGAGGCGATCCGGGCATAGGCGCCGGCGGCGCCGAAGTGGTGGCTGTTCACCACGCCGACCACGCCGACGCCGAATTGCTTCGCCTTGTCCACCGCGAGGTTCATCGCCATGGCCGAGACCGGATGGCCGAGGCCATCGGCGCCATCCAGCAATGCGGTCGGGCCGGTATCGCGCAGCACCTTGGGCTGGGCGGTGATCTGGATGCGGTTTTCACGGACGCCCTCCTCGTAGGTCATCAGCATCGAGAGGCCGTGGCTGTCGACGCCCATCAGGTCGGTCTCGACCATGATGTTCGCGGTGGTGGCGGCATTGTCCTGCGGCATGCCCCAGGCGGTGAGGATGGCGATGATCTGGGCGCGGATGGCCTCGGCGGGGACGGGACGGCCGGAGGTGACGTTCTTGGCCATTGGTTTCTGCAGAAGGCCGGGGAGGGAAAACTATTCCCTCCCCAGACCCCTCCTTTCCTTTTTGTGGGTTTAAGAAGGACGGCGCTCGTTCAATCCACCCGCGCGCCCGTCGCCCGGACGATCGGCACCCAGCGATCGATCTCGGAGGCGATGAACGCCCGCGTCCGCTCCGGCGTCATGCCCTCCGGGATGGTATTGCCGAGGCCCAGCAGCCGGTCCCGCACCGCGGGGACCTTCAGCGCCTCGGCGATCTGCTCGTAGAGGAATTGGCGGATGGGGAGCGGCGTGCCGAGGGTGGTGGACCAGGGGGTCCAGGTGGTCGCCTGGTAGGCGGGCAGGCCGGCCTCGGCGCTGGTCGGGACCTCGGGTGCCATGGGGGAGCGGTCCGGCGTGGCGATGACGATGCCGCGCACGATGCCGGCCTTCAGCGGCTCCGAGAGGAAGGAGATGGTATCGGCCTGGAAGGCGGTGCGGCCGGCGGCGAGGTCGGCGAAGGCCGCCGCCGAGCCGCGATAGGGGACGTGCTGCGCCTCCACGCCCAGCAGGTTCACCAGCATGGCGCCGGCGATGTGCCCGGTGGTGCCGTTGCCGGAGGAGCCGTAGTCGTACTTGCCCGGGTTGGCCTTCAGCAGCGCGGTGAATTCGGCAAGCGTCCGGACATTGAGCGAGGGATGCACCGCGACGGCGATGGCCGAGTGGCTGCTGATGGTGATGTGGTCCACGCCCGTCAGGGGATGGACCCGCAGCCGGTCGCCGTAGAGGCCGACGTTCAGGGTGTGGGAGCCGAGCGCCCCGACCAGCAGCGTATAGCCGTCGGGGGCGGTCGCGGCGACGGTCTCGAAGGCGACGGTGCCGCCGCCGCTCGGGCGGTTCTCGACGATGAATTGCTGGCCGAGCTGCTGGCTGAGCTGCGTCGCCACGACGCGGGCGTTGATGTCGGCATTGCCGCCGGGGGCCAGCGCCACGACGATGCGGACCGGGCGGGACGGGTAGTCGGTGCCCGGGGCGCGCGGCTGGGCCTGAGCCTGAGCCTGAACCTGGGCCGGGGTCGTGCCGATGGCGAGCATGGCCAGGACGGCCGCAAGCAGGTGCTTCATTGGTGTTTCCCCCAGCGCATTCGGTGTCAGGCGATCTCGTGTTCGAGGATGCCGACCTTCTCGACTTCCAGCCGCATCCGGTCGCCCGGCTTCAGGTAGCGCGGCGGGCTGCGGAAATGGCCGGAGCCGGCGGGCGTGCCGGTGGCGATGACGTCGCCCGGCTGCAGCGCCATGTAGCGGGAAAGCCAGGCGATCAGCGCGGCGACGCTGAAGATCAGGTCGTGAGTATTGCCTTCCTGCACCAGCTCGTCGTTCAGCCAGCAGCGCAGGCCGAGCTGCCAGGGCTCGCCCACCTCGTCGGCGGTGACGAGATACGGGCCGAGCGGGCAGAAGCCGTCGAGGCCCTTGGCGAAGCTGGTCATGGCCAGCGGCTGGTCGAACTGGAATTCGCGGGCGGAGATGTCGTTCAGCACGGTATAGCCGGCGACGTGGTCGAGCGCGGCGCCCTCGTCCACCTGCCAGGCGGTGCGGCCGATGACGACGGCGAGCTCCACCTCCCAGTCCGGCTTGGTGACGCTGGCGGGGATATGCACCTGGCTGCCGGGGCCGCAGACGGAGGAGCCGGGCTTGAGGAAGATGCGCGGCGCGGTCAGCTTCGGCCCGCCGACTTCCTTGGCGTGGTCGGCATAGTTGCGGCCGACGCCGAGGATCTTGCCGGGCTGTAAGGGCGCGAGGAGGCGCACCGCGGCGAGCGGGCGGCGCAGCGAGGCATTCTCCGGCCGGGCGGCGAAGGCCAGCGCCCGGCTGGCCGAGACCAGCGCGGCCTCGCCGGCGGCGAGCAGGGCGCGCATGTCGACGGGGAGCAATTCGGCGGGCTGGTCGGCGGCGGCGCAGGCGGCATCGAGGGCGAGCTGCAGCGGGACGATGGAGTCATCCAGGACGGCGCCGATCTCGGTCATGCCATGGAGGACGAAGGTGGCGAGCTTCATGCTCAGGCGGCCTGGAGCATGGCGGCATAGTCGAGGGTCGCCATCACCTGCACCCGCAGGATGAAGCGCGGCTCATCCGGCCGGTAGTCGGCGACGGCATTGTGGCAGGTGCCGATATTGTCCCACATCAGCAGGTCGCCCGGCGTCCAGGCATGGCTATACAGGTATTTCTCCTGCGCCTGGTGGCGGAACAGGTACTCCAGCATGGCGTCGCTCTCGGCGCGCTCCAGGCCCTCGATGTGCATGGCGTAGCCGGGGTTGCAATACAGCACGCGGCGGCCGGTGATGGGGTGGATGCGGAAGATCGGCTGCCGCACCGGCGGCTTCTTCGCCTTCTGCGCCTCGGTCAGCGGGCCGCGGATGCTGCCCGGGCGCATCCGCATGACGTCCCAGAATTTCTCGAAGTCGTGGATCGCGACGCGGCCCTCGAGGCGCTGCACGACCTCGGGCGGCAGGTCGTCGTAGGCGGCGTGCATGTTGCGGAACTGGGTGTCGCCGAGCGGGCGGCCGTCGCGCGACGGCACCTGCTTGGCATGCAGCGCATTGGCCAGCGCGATCTCGGTCGAATAGGACATGTCGGTGTGCCAGCCCTGGCCGGCGTCGTTCAGGCCGATCGGGCGGCCCGCGGCATCCCGCTGGTTCGACAGGATCATCACTTCCGGGTGGTCCGGGGCGTGGAAGAGGTTGGCGACATTCACCTCGAGGTCGCCGAAGCGGCTGCCGAAGGCCGAGAGCTGCGGCGCGCCGAGGTCCTGGCCGGGGAAGCAGAGCACGCCGTACTGGCCGAGCGCGGCGAGCACGGTGCGGTAGTCCGCGGGCGACAGCGGCTGGGCGAGGTCGATGCCCTCGATCCGGGCGCCGAGGCCGGCATTGTTCGGGGTGATGCGCATCACGTGTCCTCCGGCTTCCTGGTCTGCCTTGGGGGCTGCCTTGTCGGGGGGCAGATTCCGCCGCGGGGCGGATGCGGTCAAGCTTGCGCCCCCGGACGTTGCGGCGGAGCATCGCCAGAACGGGGAGGCAGGACGATGCGCATCGGGCGACGGGCGGTGCTGGGCACGCTGGCGGCGGGGCCGGCCTTGGCGCAAGCGGAGTATCCGGGCCGGCCGGTGCGGCTGGTGGTGGGCTATCCCGCCGGCGGCAGCACCGACGTGGTGGCGCGGCTGCTGGCGGAACGGCTGGGACGCAGCCTGGGCCAGCCGGTGATCGTGGAGAACCGGCCGGGTGCCAGCGGGACCCTCGGCGCCGACGTGGTCGCGAAGGCGGCGCCGGATGGCCATACGCTGCTGGTGGGCGCCTCGGCCGAGATGGCGATCGCCCGGGCGACGCTGAAGAGCATCCCCTATGCGGCGGAGGATTTCACCCCGATCGCGCTGCTGACGGAGCAGCCCTTCCTGGTGCTGGTGAACGGGGCGCTGCCGGCAACGACGATGGCCGAGCTGGTGGCGCTGGCCAAGGCGCGGCCGGGGGCGCTGAACTACGGGTCCTTCGGCACCGGCACGGCGCCGCACCTGCTGGGGGAGCTGCTGAAGGCCGAGGCGGGGATCGAGGTGACGCATGTGCCCTACCGGGGCTCGGCGCCGCTGACGACCGACCTGCTGGCCGGGCAGGTGCAGTTCAGCTTCGACACCATCCCGGCGGCGCTGCCGCATCTGGCCAGCGGCAAGCTGCGGGCCCTGGCGCTCTGCCGGGAGGGGCGGGCGGCGGCGGTGCCCGCGGTGCCGACGGTGGCGGAGGCGGGGATGCCCTGGCTGCTGGGCGGCACCTGGGCCTCCCTGGTCGGGCCGGCGCGGCTGCCGGAGGCGATCCAGGCGCGGATCGGGGCCGCGGTGCAGCAGGCGATGCGGGAGGCCTTGACGGAGGCCTTCCGCGAGCGTGGCCTGGAGCCGGTCGGCGGCGATGCGGCGGCGGCGCGCGCCTTCTTCGCGCGCGAACAGGGGCGCTGGGCGGAGATCGCCCGGCGCGGGCATGTCCAGGCGGAGTGAGAACTGAATGCGGGTGATCGTGGTGGGCGCCGGGATCGTCGGGCTCTGCGTGGCTTGGCACTTGGCGCGGGGTGGGGCGGAGGTGCTGGTGCTGGACGGGCAGGCGCCGGGCAGCGGCGCGTCCTCCGGCAATGCGGGGGCGATCAGCGCCGGCTCGGTGGCGCCGCTGGCCATGCCCGGCGTGCTGAAGCAGGTGCCGCAGATGCTGCTGGACCCGGATGGGGCGCTGCATATCCCGGCCCGCTATGCGCTGCGCGCGGCGCCCTGGCTGCTGCGATTCGTCGGCAGCGCCCGGCCGGCGCGGGTGGCGGCGATCGCCGAGGCGCTGGCCGGGCTGCAGTTCGGGGCGATGGAGCAGCACCGGCTGATTCTGGCCGAGGAAGGCGCGCTCGACCTGATCCGGGAGACCGGGCAGCTCTACCTCTACCGGAACCGGGCGCAGTTCCAGAAGGATGCCGGCGGCTGGGCGCTGCGGCAGCAGCACGGGATGCGGGTGGAATTCCTCGAAGGGCTCGGCGCCATCCAGGAGCTGGAGCCGGATATCCAGGGCGACTACCAGCTCGGCCTCTTCATCCCCGACCAGGGCAGCAGCGTGAACCCGCTGCGCCAGGCGCAGGTGGTGGCGCGCGGGGTGGAACGGCTGGGCGGGACCATCCGGCAGGAGGCGGTGAGCGAGATCACCACCGAGGGCGGCCGGGTGACCGGGGTGATGACCGCGGCCGGGGCGATGGCCGCCGACCAAGTGGTGCTGGCGGCCGGGGCCTGGTCGGGGCGGCTGCTCAAGGCGCTCGGCATCGACGTGCCGCTGGAGACGCAGCGCGGCTACCACGTGATGCTGCCGGAGCCGGGGATCTCGCTGCGGCGGCCGGTGGTGCCCTCCGATCGCAAGGCCTTCCTCTCGCCGATGGAGGAGGGGCTGCGGCTGGCGGGGACGGTGGAATTCGGCGGGCTCGAGCATCCGCCGACGCCGCGGCGGGCGGAGCTGCTGCTGCGCGACCTGGCGATGGTCTGCCCCCAGGCGCGGACCGAAGGCATGCGGGAATTCTGGATGGGGCACCGGCCCTGCCTGCCGGACAGCCTGCCGGTGCTGGGGCCGGTGCGGCGCTGGCCGGGGCTGTGGTGCGCCTTCGGCCATGGGCACCTGGGGCTGACCGGCTCGGCGCCGACCGGGGCGATCCTCGCCAGGGCGATGCTGGGGCCGGCGCCGAACCTGGATCTGGCACCCTTCGCGGTGGAGCGTTTCGGCTGAATGGCGGTCAGGCGCCGGGGTCGCCTCAGCGGATATCCAGCGCGGCGATGAGCCCCTGGTCCAGGGTGAAGGCCTGCCGCAGCCGGACCGGGCTGTTCGGGAAGCGTCCGGCGACCTCGGCGGCGACCAGGATGCGCCCGGCCTCCTCGTGCCAGTCCAGCACCCGCGTGGCGAAGGGCGTCGCCGCCTGGGTGGCAAGACGCCAGGCGATGATCGCGGCGCGGCCGCGGTGGTCCTGCGCCGCGTCATGCACCGCGGCATCGGCGGCGAAGCAGGCGCCCAGCTCGGTCGCCTCGGTGCTGGCCTCGGTGGCGAAATAGGCGGCGATGGCGGGGGGCAGGCCGGTCATGCGGGATCTCCTCCGGGGGCGGCGGACGACGCCGCGCCTTGCGGTCCCGGGCAGATCGGGCCCAGATCCCGGCATGGCAAGAACGGACGAAAAGGTGGGGTCCTTACCCGCGGGTCAGCCCGAGGCCCATACCCCGGCCTCGGCCGCGGCCGGGATCGCCGGCGCCATCGGCATGCTGGAGGGGCGGTGGAAGCTGGTGATCCTGTTCCACCTGTTCGGCGGCCAGGTGCGGCGCTTCTCGGAGCTGGAGCGCGCCATCCCGGCGGTGTCGCAGAAGATGCTGATCCAGCAGCTCCGCCAGCTGGAGCGCGACGGCATCGTCGCCCGGACGGTGTATGCTGAGGTGCCGCCCAGGGTGGAATACCGGCTCACCGCCTGGGGGCAATCGCTCTGTCCGGCACTGGACGCGCTGCTGCGCTGGGCGGAGCGGCGCGAGGCCCGGGCCGAGGCCGGCTAGGGGCTGCCCGGCGCCGCGGCGCCGGGCGTCATGATCCCGGGCGTCGTGGCTTCAGCGCAGCCGCTCGGCCGGCGTCGTCATGTAGCCCTGGCGGCGGACGAAGATGCTGCCCTCGCTTGTGACGGCGCCGGTCGTCATGTTCCGCTCGGAATTGCCGATGGGGGTATCCGGCTGGCCGGAATACTCGCCACCGGCCATCAGGCCGCCGGGACCGCAGGCGGCCAGGGACAGGGTGAGGATCGCGCAGGCGGTCGCCAGGAACTTGTTCATGCGACAGTGTTGGGCCGCCATCGCAACGCCGGCAAGCATTGCGATGGCAACGAAACATTGCGGCCTATTGCGCGGCCGCGAGGGCCGGCCCAGGCGCGGCAACCGGCGCCTTGGGCGTCAGGTGGGACACCCGCGGCAGCACCTCCTGCTGCAGCAGCCGCAGCGAGTTCTTCCAGGCACCGGGATTGTCCTGGTAGTCGAAGCCGAAGACCAGCAGCTGGCCGAAGCCGCCGACCTCCTCGTAGATCGACTCCAGCCGCTCGGCGACCGTCTTCGGCGAGCCGACCAGCCAGTTGCGGCGGGCGCAATACTCGACCGTGACGTCGCTGTCGGGCACCTCGGGGCTGTGCTTCAGGTAGTCCTTGAAGCCGAATTGGCTGAGCAGCGGCAGGAAGTAGTCGCCCATCATGCGGCCCATCATGGAGCCGACGGACAGCCGCCAGGCTTCCTCGTCGGTGTCGGCGACGAAGACCTCCCGCACCAGGCGCCAGTCGCGGCGGTTGGCGGTGCGGCCGGACTTGCGGGCGCCGGCCTCGACGCTGTCCCAGTGGCTGGTGACGTAGCCGGGGTTGAGGTTGAGGCTCATCGGCAGGAAGCCGTGCTCGCCGGCCATCTTCAGCGTGTCGGAATTCTTGGAAAGCCCGGCGACGCCGATCGGCGGATGCGGCGCCTGCAGCGGCTTGATGTGGGGCTTGAGGAAGCCGAACATCGTATCGGGACGGTCGACCTTCCAGTACTTGCCGTCGTAGTGGAAGGGCTCGGTCGCGGACCAGAGCCTGAGGATGATGTCGAGGGCTTCCCGCGTCATCTCGCGGTTGGTGCCGGACATGCCGTCGACGTTGAACATGGCCCAGTCGCTGGGCAGGCCGCTGGCGGCGATGCCGAAGTTGAGCCGGCCTTCCGAGAGATGGTCGAGCATGGCGACGCGGTTCGCCAGCTCCGCCGGGTGGTGGTAGGGCAGCAGGAAGCCGCCGGGCCCCATCCGCAGCCGCGTGGTCTCGCGCAGCGCCTGGGCGATCAGCAGGTCGGGGGCGGGGTGGGGCTCCGATGGGACCATGCGGGCAAAGACGCGA
>NZ_CEEDBP010000016.1:0-125549 GCF_979252845.1 Belnapia sp. AC561 | reverse complement strand
GGGCGGGGGCGTGGACCATCGGGGCGGATTCCTGTGCGGCTGGTGGGAAACTGCGGCGATGCGGGGCCGGTGGCAAGACGCCACCTAGCTAGAGCGGGCGCGGCGTGGCATGGGCCGCCTTGGTTGCAGATTACGAGGATTCCATGACCGGTCACGCCCATGTCGAGCACGGCAGCGACAAGCGCATCGCGCTGCTGATCGCCATCCTGGCCCTGTTCCTGGCCATCGCCGAGACGGGCGCGAAAAGCGCCCAGACCGAGGGCATCTCCCGCAACGTCGAGGCGGCCAACCTCTGGGCCTTCTTCCAGGCCCGCACCATCCGCCAGACCAACGTGCGGACCGCGGCCGAGGCGGCGGAGCTGGACCGGCTGGCGGCGACGGATGCCACGGTGCGGGAGGCTATCGCCCGCCAGCAGCAGGCCTGGCGGGACACCGCCGCCCGGTGGGAAAGCGAGCCGGCGACCGGCGAGGGACGGCGGGAGCTGATGGCGCGGGCCAAGGCGGCGGAGGCGATCCGGGACCGGTCGCTGGCCGCCTACCACATGCATGAATTCGGCTCGGCTGCCTTCCAGGTGGCGATCGTGCTGGCCTCGGCCTCGATCATCACCAGCGTGCCGCTGCTGGCGATGGGCGGCGTGGTGCTGGGTGTCGCCGGCGTGGTGCTGAGCGGGCTCGGTTTCCTCGCGCCGGAGCTGCTGCACCTCTGACGGTCGGGCGTAGCCTAGATGTGCTTCGCCCAAATCGGCGCGATGGCTGGCCGCGCCGCCATGGCCTGGGCCATGGCCTCGACCTTCGGACAATTCGCCGGGATCCACTGCCGCCCACCCATCCAGCGGGACAGGAAGCCTAGGTAGACATCCGCCAGCGAGAAGCGCTGGCCCAGGACGAAGGGCGCAAGCGCTGCCTCGCGCTCGACCAGGCGCCAGATGTCGCGGCCCATCTCGAAGGCGCGGGCCTTGATGGCGGGGGCATGGGCGGGGTCGGCGCTGAAACGCTCGGGATAGTCGCCGCGGGTGACGCAAGGATAGAATTCGCCGGCGATCAGCGCCATCCAGCGCAGCGCCATGGCGCGGGCAGGGTCCGCCGGCGGCGGCAACAGACCGGCCTCGGGATGGCGCCCCTCCAAGGTCAGCAGGATGGCGAGGCTTTCCGTCACCACCGTGCCATCCGGCAGCACCAGGGTCGGGATCCGGCCCATGGGGTTGAGGCGGCGGTAGTCCTCCGCCAGCTGCGCTTCGCCCTCCAGAGGAACCTCGCGCAATTCGACGGCGGCGCCGATCTCGGCCAGGGCCATCTCGACCGGGGCGGAGCCGGAGCCACGGTCACCGTAGAGGATATAGGTCATGGCCGGCAGGCTGGCGTGGCCCGGGGGTGCCGGGCCAGCGCAAAATCCTGATGCCGCGGATCAGCGGCGCTGATGGCTCAGACGGTTGGCGCCGGGACCGGGGCGGCGCCGGGGGCCGGGCGGCCGTAGAGCTGCATGGCACGGCGTTCGAAGGCGCGGACCATCAGCCG
Organism: Belnapia sp. AC561; assembly: GCF_979252845.1. Classification (NCBI taxonomy): domain Bacteria; kingdom Pseudomonadati; phylum Pseudomonadota; class Alphaproteobacteria; order Acetobacterales; family Roseomonadaceae; genus Belnapia; species Belnapia sp. AC561. The sequence goes on along the minus strand of NZ_CEEDBP010000016.1, from coordinate 124,034 downwards.
CACCGCCTCGTTGAAGACGGTGCCGATGACCGCCTGCAGCAAGCGGGACCGGAACTCGAAATCGACGAAGAATTCGAGCTGGGTGCCCTGCTCGACCGGGATGAAGCGCCACTGGTTGTTCAGGTAGCGGAAGGGCCCGTTCATGTACTGCACCAGCACCCGGTCCGGCCGCTCCAGGGTGACCTCGGAGCGGAAGCTCTCGCGGAACATCTTGAAGCCGATGGTGAGGTCGGCGACCAGCTTGGTCTCGGTGCTGGAGACCACCCGGGCGCCGACGCACCAGGGCAGGAACTCCGGGTAGCGGCGGACATCGGCGACGAGGTTGAAGAGCTGCTCGGGCGTGTAGCGCAGGATACGCTTCTCGGCGTGAGTCGGCATCGGCGTCAGGCGCTGGCGAGCTTGCGGCCGCGGGCGGCGGCCAGTTGCTCGAAATCCTTGTCGGCATGGTAGCTGCTGCGGGTCAGCGGCGTGGCCGAGACCAGCAGGAAGCCCTTGGAGCGGGCCATGCGGGCGTAATCCTCGAACTCGTCCGGGGTGACGAAGCGATCCACCGCGGCATGCTTCACGCTGGGCTGCAGGTACTGGCCGATGGTCAGGAAATCGATCTCCGCGCTGCGCATGTCGTCCATCACCTGCAGGACCTCGATGCGGGTCTCGCCCAGGCCGACCATGACGCCAGATTTGGTGAAGATGGTGGGGTCGAGCTGCTTCACCCGGTCCAGCAGCCGCAGGGAGTGGAAGTAGCGGGCGCCGGGGCGGATGCTGGGATAGAGCTTCGGCACCGTCTCCAGGTTGTGGTTGAAGACATCCGGGCGGGCGGCGACGACCACTTCCAGGGCACCCTCCTTGCGGAGGAAGTCGGGGGTCAGCACCTCGATCGTGGTGGTGGGCGTCGCGGCGCGGATGGCGCGGATGGTCTCGGCGAAATGCTCGGCGCCGCCATCGGCCAGGTCATCGCGATCGACGCTGGTGATCACGACATGGCGGAGGCCGAGCGTTGCGACCGCCTCGGCGACCCGGCGCGGCTCATCCGCATCCAGCGCCTTCGGGATGCCGGTCGCCACATTGCAGAAGGAACAGGCGCGGGTGCAGGTCTCGCCCATGATCATCATGGTGGCGTGGCGCTGCGACCAGCATTCCCCGATGTTGGGGCAGGCCGCCTCCTCGCAGACCGTGACCAGGCGGTTGTCCCGCATCAGGGCCTTGGTCTCGTGGTAGATCGGGTGCGTCGGCGCCTTGACCCGGATCCAGCTCGGCTTGCGCTGGATCGGGTTGTCGGGCCGGCCGACTTTCTCCGGGTGCCGGACGATGTCGCGGGGCGTCTCGGGGTGCCGGATTTCGATGCGGGTGGTCATGGGCTACATGTGGATCACTTGCCCATAGGCATCAAGCACCGACTCATGCATCGCCTCGGAGATGGTGGGGTGGGGGAAGATGCTGTGCATCAGCTCCACCTCGGTCGTCTCCATGGTCTTGGCGATGGTATACCCCTGGATCATTTCCGTGACCTCGGGGCCGACCATATGGGCGCCGAGCAATTCGCCCGTCTTGGCATCGAAGATGGTCTTGATCAGGCCCTCGGGCTCGCCCATGGCGATGGCCTTGCCGTTGCCGATGAAGGGGAAGCGGCCGACCTTCAGCTCATGCCCGGCCTTCTTGGCCGCCGCCTCCGTCAGGCCGACGCTGGCGACCTGCGGGCGGCAATAGGTGCAGCCCGGGATGTTAAGGACCTCCAGCGGATGGACGCCCTCGACGCCGGCGATCTTCTCGACGCAGAGCACCCCTTCGTGGGAGGCCTTGTGCGCCAGCCAGGGTGCGCCGGTGAGGTCGCCGATGGCATAGACCCCCGGCTCGCCGGTCCGGCAGTATTCGTCGATCACCACATGGGTGCGGTCGACCTTCACGCCGGTACCCTCGAGGCCGATGTCCTCGACGTTGCCCACGATGCCAACGGCGGAGATGACGCGGTCGGCGGTGATCTCCTGGACCTTGCCATTGGCCTCGATGATGGCGGTGACGCTGTCGGCGGCCTTCCGCAGCCCCTGGACCTTGGCGTTGGTCAGGATCTGCATGCCCTGCTTGGCGAAGGCCTTGCCGACGAAGGCGCTGATCTCGGCATCCTCCACCGGCAGCACCCGGTCCATCACCTCGACGAGCGTGACCTTGGCGCCGAGGTTCAGGTAGAAGCTGGCGAATTCCGCGCCGATGGCACCCGACCCGATGACGATGAGCGACTTCGGCATGGTCGGCGGGACCATCGCTTCCCGGTAGGACCAGACCAGCTTGCCGTCGGCCTTGAGCCCCGGCAGCGTCCGGGCGCGGGCGCCGGTCGCCAGGATGATGTGCTTGGCGGCGAGATCGGCGACCGGCTTGCCGTCCTTGGTGACGGACATGCGGCCCTTGCCGGCGAGCTTGCCCTGGCCGTCGAAGACCGTGACCTTGTTCTTCCGCAGCAGGTGCTTCACGCCACCGGAAAGCTGGCCGGCCACGGCGCGGGAGCGCTTCACGATCTTGCCGATGTCGAACGTGATGTTGTCGGCGCTGAAGCCATAGGCATCCAGCGTATGCAGCAGGTGGTTGATCTCGGAGCTGCGCAGCAGCGCCTTGGTCGGGATGCAGCCCCAGTTGAGGCAGATGCCGCCGAGGTTCTCCCGCTCGACCAACGCGACCTTCATGCCGAGCTGGCTGGCGCGGATGGCGGCGACATAGCCGCCGGGGCCGCCGCCGAGGACGATCAGGTCGAAGGCTTGTTCGGCCATGTCAGCTCTCCCGGGCCGCCAGCGCGTTGAGCGCGGGGCCGCTGAGTTGTTGCAAGGTCCAGCCCTCGCGGGGCTTGGCGCCGATGGAGCGGTAGAAGGCGATGGAGGGGGCGTTCCAGTCGAGCACCGACCACTCCATTCGGCCACAGCCACGCGCCAGCGCATGGGCGGCGAGATGGGCGAAGATGGCGCGGCCGATGCCCCTGCCCCGCTCCGCCGGCTCGACGAAGACATCCTCGACATAGAGCGAGGCGAGGCCATTGAAGGTGGAGACGCTGTAGAACCAGAGGGAGAAGCCGACCGGCCGGCCCTCCCATTCGGCGATCAGCGCCTCCGCCATCGGCCGCGGCCCGGCGAGCAGGCGGCGGAGCTCGACCTCCGTCGCCGTTACCTCGTGCAGCAGCTTCTCGTACTCGGCCAGCGCCCGGATGTAGTGCAGCACCAGGCCGGCATCGGCCTCGCCGGCCGGGCGGAGGACCAGGCTCACAGCATCAGGCTCACAACATGAGACTCAGAGGGTCCTGGATGACGCCGCGCAGCGCCTGCATGAACTCCGCCGCCAGGGCGCCATCGATGACGCGGTGATCGACCGAAAGGGTGCAGGTCATCACCGTGGCGATGGCCAGCGCGCCGTTCTTCACCACCGGCCGCGGCTCGCCGGCGGCGACGGCGAGGATGCCGGCCTGGGGCGGGTTGATGATGGCCGAGAAGGACTGCACGCCATACATCCCCATGTTGGAGATGCTGAAGCCGCCGCCCTGGAATTCCTCGGGCTTCAGCTTGCCGGTCTTGGCGCGGGCGGCGAGGTCCTTCATCTCGTTGCTGATCGTCGACAGACCCTTCTGGTCGGCCTTGGTGACGATCGGGGTGATGAGGCCGGTCGGCGTCGAGACGGCGACCGAGACATCGACATCCTGGAACTGCAGGATGGCGTCCTCGGTCCACATGGCATTGACGTTGGGGAAGCGCCGCAGGGTCGCGGCGACCGCCTTGATGACCAGGTCGTTGACCGAGAGCTTGAAGGCGCCGGGCCCGTCCTTCGGCGACTTGGCATTGAGGTCGGCGCGCAGCTTCAGCAGCGCGTCGATCTCGAAGTCCATCGTCACGTAGAAATGCGGAATGGTCTGCTTCGATTCCGACAGGCGCCGGGCGATGACCTTACGGATGCCGCTGTTCGGGATGGCGGTATGCGGGGCGGTGACGGTGGGCGCGGCTGGCTTCGGTGCCGGGGCGGCGGCAGGAGCTGCCGCGGGCGCGCCAGCGGCCGGGGCCGGGGCCGGGGCCGGCGCGGGCTTCGCCGCGGCGGGCTTGTTCAGCGCCGCCTCGATGTCCGACTTCACGATGCGGCCGCCGGGGCCGCTGCCGGTGATGCCGGAGAGGTCGAGGTTGGATTGCGCCGCCATGCGCTTCGCCAGGGGCGAGACGAAGACGCGGTCGCCGCCGTCATGGCCATTGGCCTTGGGCGGGATCGGCTGCGGGTTCAATGCCTGCGTCTCGGCCGGCGCCGGCGGGGTGATCGGCTGCTCGGCGGCGCCGGCGACCTTGCCGCCATCCACCTTGATGCCTTCCTGAGCCGCACCCTGCGAAGGCGACTGGTTGGCCTCGGCCTTGGGCGCCGAGGTGGGTGCCGGCGCGGCGGCAGGTGCCGCATCGGCGGATTCGCCCTCCTCGACCAGCACGCCGATCGTCGCGTTCACCTGAACGCCGGCGGTGCCGTCGGCGACCAGGATCTTGCCGAGGATGCCCTCGTCCACGGCTTCCACTTCCATGGTCGCCTTGTCGGTCTCGATCTCGGCGATGATGTCGCCGGCCTTGACCTGGTCGCCTTCTTTCTTGAGCCAGCGCGCCAGGGTGCCTTCCGTCATAGTCGGCGACAGGGCCGGCATCAGAATATTCGTTGCCATCGTCCCTGCCCCTTACTTGTAGGTCACGCGCTTCACCGCATCGACCACGTGGTCGATGGTCGGCAGGGCGAGTTTCTCGAGATTGGCCGCATAGGGCATCGGGACGTCGAGCCCGGCGACGCGGACCGGCGGCGCATCGAGGTAGTCGAAGGCCGCTTCCATCACCTGCATCGAGACCTCGGCGCCGATGCCGGCATAGGGCCAGCCCTCCTCCACCGTCACCAGGCGGTTGGTCTTCTTCACCGAGGCCACGATGGTGTCGATGTCGAGCGGACGGATGGAGCGGAGGTTCACCACCTCGGCCTCGATCCCTTCCTTCGCCAGGCGGTCGGCGGCCTGCAGCGCGAGGCCGACCTCGATGCTGAAGGCGACGATGGTGACATCCTTGCCGGCGCGCTCGATCTTCGCCTTGCCGATCTCGAGGATGAAGTCATCCGCGGTCGGGCATTCGAAGGTCTGGCCGTAGAGGATCTCGTTCTCGAGGAAGATGATCGGGTTGGGGTCGCGGATGGCGGCGCGCAGCAGGCCCTTGGCATCGGCGGCCGACCAGGGCGCCAGCACCTTCAGGCCGGGCAGATGCGCGTACCAGCTGGCGTAGCACTGGGAATGCTGCGCGGCGACGCGGGAAGCCGCGCCGTTCGGTCCGCGGAAGACGATGGAGCAGCCGAGCTGGCCGCCCGACATATAGAGCGTCTTCGCCGCGGAATTCACGATCTGGTCGATCGCCTGCATGGAGAAGTTGAAGGTCATGAACTCGACGATCGGCTTCAGCCCGGTGAAGGCGGCACCGACCGCCATGCCGGTGAAGCCGTGTTCGGTGATCGGCGTGTCGATCACCCGGCGCGGGCCGAATTCCTCGAGCAGGCCCTGGCTGATCTTGTAGGCGCCCTGGTACTGCGCGACCTCCTCGCCGAGGAGGAAAACCGTGTCGTCGGCGCGCATCTCTGCCGCCATGGCATCGCGCAGCGCCTCCCGCACCGTGATCGGCTTTGTCGGGCCCCAATCCTTCTCCGGCTCCGCCTTGGCCGAGGCCTCGGGGCGCGATTCGGCACCCTTGCTGGCAACCTGGGCATGGTCCTCGGCCTGCTTCGCGGTCGCGCCGACCTCGGGGCTGGCCGCCGCCGGCGGGGCCGGCTGCTGCGGCTGGTTGGTGTCGTGGCCAGGGGCGGTCGGCTTGGCCGCGCCGCCGCCGCCGCCGTCGAGTTCGGCGATGACGCTGTTCACCGCGACGCCCTCGGTGCCTTCCGGCACCAGGATCTTGGTGAGCGTGCCCTCATCCACGGCTTCGACTTCCATCGTCGCCTTGTCGGTCTCGATCTCGGCGATCACGTCGCCGGACTTCACCGCATCGCCTTCCTGCTTCAACCAGCGGGAAAGCTTGCCCTCCGTCATGGTGGGGGAGAGCGCGGGCATCAGGATCTCGACGCCCATCTCAGCGTGCCTCCACCAGGATATCGGTCCAGAGCTCGCTCTCGGGCGGCTCCGGACTTTGTTGGGCGAAATCGGCGGCTTCCTGCACGATGGCCTTCACCGCATCGTCGATCTTTTTCAGCTCGGCCTCGGTGGTGCCGCCGTCGAGCAGCGCCTTGCGGGCGGTCTCGATCGGGTCGGACTGCTCGCGCATCTTCTGCACCTCCTCCCGCGTGCGGTACTTCGCCGGGTCGGACATGGAATGGCCGCGATAGCGGTAGGTCTTCATCTCCAGCAGGTAGGGGCCATTGCCGGCGCGGCAGTGGGCGGCGGCGCGCTCGCCGGCCTCCTTCACCGCGGTCACGTCCATGCCGTTCACCTGCTCGCCCGGGATGCCCCAGGGGGAGGCGTTCTTCGACAGGTCGCGGGAGGCGCTGGCGCGCTCCACGCTGGTGCCCATGCCGTACTTGTTGTTCTCGATGATGAAGATGACCGGCAGCTTCATCAGCGCGGCGAGGTTGAAGCTCTCGAAGACCTGGCCCTGGTTCGAGGCGCCTTCGCCGAAATAGGTCAGCGAAAGGTTCTTCGACTGGCGGTACCAATTGGCGAAGGCGAGGCCGGTGCCGAGCGAGACCTGGGCGCCGACGATGCCATGCCCGCCGTAGAAGCCCTTCTCCCGGCTGAACATGTGCATGGAGCCACCCTTGCCCTTGGAGTAGCCGCCGATGCGCCCGGTGAGCTCGGCCATGACGCCGCGGGCTTCCATGCCGGTCGCCAGCATATGGCCATGGTCACGGTAGGAGGTGATGACCTGGTCACCCGGCTCCAGGCAGGCCTGCATGCCCACCACCACGGCTTCCTGGCCGATGTAGAGGTGGCAGAAGCCGCCGATGAGGCCCATGCCATAGAGCTGGCCGGCCTTTTCCTCGAAGCGTCGGATCAGGAGCATGTCCCGATAGGCCTGGAGCAGCTGGTCCCTGCTCATCGAAGGGTCTTTCGTTGTCCGCGTGCGCCGTTTGGCGCCTGCGGTTTCCGCTGCCTGGGCCATGCGGACCCCTCCCCTTCTGGATACGACGTGGTGCATGGAATTACGCGCGCGCACCCCGAACGACAAGCGAGCACGTGCAGAAAAAACCGAGACGGCGCAACGAAATACGGCAATTAACCAAATGTCTGTTAAGTCGATTTTGGTGCAGTGCGGGAGCAATTGCCGCCATTGCCGGAACACCCGGGCATGGCGCAAGAATCGGAACGCGCAGCCGCAGGATGCCGCAGCATCCCATCGGATAGCGGCTGCTTGACCTTGCATGGCCAAGGCCCGGATAACCCGGCGAGCCGCAGGAGCCCGAACGATGCCCGCCTGGAGCCGCTGGTTGCTGGCCCCGCTGCATATGCTGGCGGTCGCCACCGGCGCCAAGTCCTTTCGCGACAACCCGGTGCTCGGCAGCGCCCGGCTGAACCGCTGGGGGCTGCATCTGGGGCGCAAGCGCCTGGCACAGCGGCTGGCGGCATGGCGGCGGCGGCGGCTGGAGGCCGGGATCGCCGCCGCGGACCGGGAGGCCTTCGCACGCGACGGCTACCTCGCCATCCCGGACTTCCTGCCACCGGAGGAATTCGCCCGGATGCGGGCGGAGCTGATGAGCTGGCGGACCCCGGCCCGGGAATTCATCGATGGCTATAGCCTGACCCGGCTGATCCCTTTGGACGGCGTCACCCTGCCCGGGCTGCCGGCGACTGCCGCAGCGCTATCGGGCGGCCGCTACCGCGGGTTGCACGACTATGTCGGCGCCTGCCGGCAAGCGCCGCATCTCTTCGTGCAGACGGTGTTCAGTGGGGTGCGGCAGGCGCCGCCCGACGTGCAGAGCCATTTCCACAGCGACACCTTCCACCCCACGGTGAAGTCCTGGCTCTTCCTGACCGATGTGGCGGGGGATGCGGCGGGCTTTACCTATGTGCCCGGCTCGCACCGGCCGAGCCGGCGGCATCTGGCCTGGGAAAGGCGGGTCTCGCTGACGGCGGCCGGGCATGCCGACCGCCTGACCGGCGAAGGCTCGCTGCGGATCGAGGAGGCGGTGCTGGCGCGGCTGGGCTATCCACCGCCGCGCAAGCTGGCGGTCGCGGCCAATACGCTGGTGATCGCGGATACCAGCGGCTTCCACCGACGGGGGATCAGCGAGGGCGCGGCCTGCCGCATCGCCATCTGGGGCTATGCCCGGGGCTGGCCCTTCCAGCCCTGGGCCGGGCTCGCGCGCGGGGTCCGGCCAGGGCGGGCGGTGCGGGTCTTCTGGGCGGGACAGGATCTGCTTGCGCGGCTGAGCGGGCGCGGCAATGGCTGGGGCTGGGTGGGGGAGCGGTCCCCGGGGACGCCGCCTCAGTAGAGGCGGCGGGACGGCTCGTAGGGAATGACGATCTCGTCCTTGCCGACAAGGTTCAGCAGGGTGCGGGCCCGCTCGTCGAGCTGGTCGCGGTCGATGCGGTCGCCGCGCAGGCCATTCACCCGGCGCTCCATCTGCTCCCGCTCCGACTCGGCCTTGGCCAGGGTCACACGCGCGGCGTCGATCTCGGCGATGCGGCGTTCCCGGGCCCAGAGGCCGCTCTCGCCTTCCAGCGAATGCCACAGGAAATAGCCGCAAAGCAGGGCCAGACCGACCGGCGGCGCGGCTTCCTTCAACCAGCGGCGCAGGCGGCGCCCGAACGAATCATGGTCCATCGGCATTGGCCCCCCGGCTGCCTCGGTGCATGGAGCCGATGTGGCGGGGCGAAGGCAAGGCCGGAAAGCGGCCGGCACCGCATCAGTTAAGACCTGTGTCCTCGCGGCGACGCGTCAGGCCGTCCAGCAGGCGGCCGAGGCCGGCGAGCGTGGCATCGGCCGCGGCACGGAAGGGGTCGAAGGCGGCGGCCGGCAAGGGCTCCGGCGGTGCGCCGAGATGCTGCGCGAGATCCCCGGCATGGCGCAGGAAGCGCTCCGGCGCGCCCAGTTCGGCAAAGAGCGTGGCCGATTTGCCGGGACCGATGCCGAGGCAGGGCACGCCTTCCAGCAGGGCGGCGATGCAGCCGTGATAACGGGCGGAGACCACGATGGAGGCCTCGGCGCAGAGGCGCCGCAGCTCCCCCATGCTGGCGGGATACCGCAGCCCGGGGCACTGGTCGCGATCCCGCCGCGGCTCGGTGGCGACGACATCGACCGCCGGGCCCAGGGCGGTGACGGCGGCGAGGAACGAGGCCTCGGACGCATGGGCAGGGCGCTTGACGATGCAGAGCGGGCGGGCGCCGGGCGGCGCCGCCGGGCGTGGCTGGCCGCCTCCCTCGCGCAGGCCGGCGACCAGCACCGGGTCCGGCAGCCACTCGGCACCCGGCATGGCGGCGAGGCTGGTGCCGTCGCGGCCGCTGCGGAAGGCGGCCCCGGCCAGCAGCGCCTGCCAATCCGTCCCGGCCTCCGCCGCCAGGCTCTGTGCGACGCCGACGCCGAGCAGCCCATAGGGCAGGCCGCTGGCGGCGAGGCAGGCCAGCCAGGCCGGGTGCAGCAACGGGAAATGCAGCGGGGCGAAAAGCCCGCCGCCCGCCAGCAGCAGGAGGTCGAAGCCGTCCAGCAACGCGGGCTCCAGGATGGTATCGGGGCCGAGGGTCAGCGCGGCCGGAAAGGGATAGGGATCGGTCGCCATCCAGGTGGTGGCGCGGATGTCCAGGGACCTCGACGTCGCGGCGCGGAGCAGGGCGGCGATGGCGGCGGGCTGGGCGGCATCGCCCAGGTTGCCATTGCCATAGGCGCCGAACAGCAGCACCCGGAGCGCGGCGGGCACCGCCGGGGCGGGATGGGCAACCAGGCGCCGCAGGCCGGCGGCGCGGCGGCGCGATTCGTGGAACTCATCCGAATCGACGAAGGCCGCGATGGTCCTCGCCGGGTCCGGATGGTGGCTGGCGTGGAAGGCGATGACCTCGGCCGATTCGGGCGGCCGGCCGAGGACCGTCCGGTAGAGGGCCGCGACCCAGTCGGCGCGGCCCCAACCCGGTTCCATCAGCGGCGCAGGATGGTCCGGCCGGCGTAGCGGGCGGCGGTGCCGAGCTGCTGCTCGATGCGGATCAGCTGGTTGTACTTGGCCAGCCGGTCGGAGCGGGAGAGCGAGCCGGTCTTGATCTGGCCGCAGTTGGTGGCGACGGCCAGGTCGGCGATGGTGCTGTCCTCGGTCTCGCCGGAACGGTGCGACATGACGGCGGTATAGCCGGCGCGATGCGCCATCTCGACCGCTTCCAGGGTCTCGGACAGCGTGCCGATCTGGTTGACCTTGACCAGGATCGAGTTGGCGGTCCCGGTCTCGATGCCCTGGCGCAGCCGCTCCGGGTTGGTCACGAAGAGGTCGTCGCCGACCAACTGCACCTTGCCGCCCAGCTTCTCGGTCAGCAGCTTCCAGCCGGCCCAGTCGTCCTCGGACATGCCGTCCTCGATGCTGACGATCGGCCACTTGGCGCAGAGCGCGGCGAGGTAGTCCACCATGCCGGCGGGGTCGAAGGACTTGCCCTCGCCGTCCATCTTGTAGACGCCATCGTGGAAGAACTCGGTCGAGGCGCAGTCGAGCGCGAACATGATATCCTCGCCGACCCGGTGGCCGGCGGCCTCGCAGGCCTTGGCGATGAAGCCGAGCGCCTCGTCGGCGGAGCCGATGTTCGGGGCGAAGCCGCCCTCGTCGCCGACGTTAGTATTGTGGTGGGCGTCGTGCAGCGCCTTCTTCAGGGCGGCGAAGCATTCGGCGCCGATGCGCACCGCATCCGCCATGGTGCCGGCGGCGACCGGCATGATCATGAATTCCTGGATGTCGATCGGGTTGTCCGCATGCTTGCCGCCATTGATGATGTTCATCATCGGCACCGGCAGGGTGCGGGCGAAGACGCCGCCGACATACTTGTAGAGCGGCAGGTCGAGGTCGGTGGCGGCCGCCTTGGCGGTGGCCAAGCTGACGGCGAGGATGGCATTGGCGCCGAGCCGGGCCTTGTTCGGGGTGCCGTCCAGCTCGAGCATGGTGCTGTCGATGCGGAGCTGCTCGGTCGGGTCCATGCCGGAAAGGGCGTCGAAGATCTCGCCCTCGACATTGGCGACGGCCTTCAGCACGCCCTTGCCGCCGTAGCGGGACTTGTCGCCGTCGCGCAGCTCCACCGCCTCATGCGCGCCGGTGGAGGCGCCGGAGGGGACGATGGCACGGCCGCTGATGCCGCTGTCCAGCACCACCTCGGCCTCGATGGTGGGGTTGCCGCGGCTATCCAGGACTTCACGGGCAATGATGTCGACGATGGCGGACATGGGGGATGGCTCCGGGCGATATTACCGCGCGGATAAAGGCCCGGCCGCCGGGGGGCAAGGGCTCAACCGCGTGAGAGGTCGGCTATTCGCCGCCGTCGCCCCCATCGCCGCCGCCGCTGTCGCCGCCATCCGAGGTGTTGCCGGGGTCGTCCTCGGCCTGGCCGCCACCCCCACCATCCCCGCTATCCTCGGTGCCGGCGCCGGTGACCAGCATGGCGCCGCCAAGCGCCGCGGCACCCGCGGCGCCGAGGACCAGGGGCCCGGCGGCCTCACCGAAGCCGAAGCCGGCAACTGCCATGGCCAGGACCAGGGCCGCGGCCCCGAGGCCGAGCAGCCGCCGGCCGTGCCGCTTCACCCGCGGCGGCTGCCTTCGGTGGTGAGCGAAAGGCGGGTGACCGCGGCTTCGAGCCCGATGACCTTGGCATCGGCATCCGGCCCATCGGCGGCCAGCGCCGCATGGGCCTGCTCGATCGCATTCAGCAGGTCGATCAGCGCGGCGAAGGTCCCCTGGGCCGGATCGCTGTCACGCAGCTCGGCGACGCTGCGGAAGATGCTGTAGCGCTCCCCGGCGCCGATCCGGCTATCCGAGCGGAGCGCGGCGAGGAAGCGGGACTGCTGGGCGTCCAGCGCTTCCCGCCGGGCGCGGATGGCGCCGCGGGTCCCCTGCCCGATCTCCGGCCCGATGACCGCGCGCAGCAGTGCCGCCACCGCCTGCAGATGCGGCTGGCCGGCGGCCACCATGCCGGCCAGGGTCGGCCGGGCGCCGCCCTGGGTCATGGTCTCCGGCATGTCTGAGAGGGCGGTGATGCCGGCGAGGCCCGCCGCCTTTACCGGCTCCAGCACCGGGGTGCCGCTGGCGGCCTGCACCGCGTCGAGGCCATGGGCGACGGCGGCGGCAAGCTGCCGGCCGCTCGGCCCCGGCTTGGCCTCGATACGCTCGCCGCCGGCGACCTGGGCCAGCAGATGGGCATAGTCGCTGAGCGCGGTGAAGGCGGGCGAGAGAACGCGGCCGGCCGCCTCCGAGGCTCCGGCCGGAGCGGCGGTGAAGCGGGAAGCCGGCGCGGTGCGGCCGCCGACGGCGAAGCCGATGGCGCTGTCCTCGCGGGCCGCCATGCGCTCGAAGCCGTCCATCCGGGCGACGGCCGCATCGACCGCGGGATCGGCGGCTTCGAGCGCGGCGGCGAAGCGCAGCGCCGCGGGCACCGGCGGTTCCGGCCGTTCCATGCCCATCTGGGCACAGCCGGCGAGCACCGGGGCGGCGAGGACGGGCAGGGCAATCATCATGAGGCGACGCCGGAGCATGGCGGTTTCCTTTTGGAACGCTTGGCGCGAGTGAGACCTTGCCGGGGACCGCGGTCAAGCGGCGGCGTATCAGTCCTATCGGCCGGTTGTGCCGCAACCATGGCGGCACTGCGCTTACTTTAGGATTACCGATGCGTAGGATCGGCCCGGGACGGGCCGATCCTGCCGGGTCAGACCAGGCGCGACTGCCGCACCGCCGCGCCGATGAAGCCGCGGAACAGCGGATGCGGGGCGAAGGGCTTGGAGCGCAGCTCCGGATGGAACTGCACGCCGATGAACCAGGGATGGTCGGGGTACTCGACGATCTCCGGCAACTCGCCGTCCGGCGACATGCCGGAGAAGCGCAGCCCCACTTCCTCCAGCCGGTCCTTGTAGTTCACGTTCACTTCGTAGCGATGGCGATGGCGCTCTTGGATTTCCGCCGGGCCGCCATAGACCTGCTGCACCAGCGAGCCATCCGTCAGCTTCGCTGCATAGGCGCCGAGCCGCATGGTGCCGCCGAGGTCGCCCATGGCATTGCGCCGTTCCAGCGCATTGCCGCGCAGCCATTCGGTCATCAGCCCGACCACCGGATGCTCGCAGGGGCCGAATTCGGTGGAGGAGGCGCCCTTGAGGCCGACCAGGTTCCGCGCCGCCTCGATCACCGCCATCTGCATGCCGAAGCAAATGCCGAAGAAGGGGATCTTGCGCTCGCGGGCGAAGCGGACCGCCTCGATCTTGCCGGGGGTGCCGCGCTCGCCGAAGCCGCCCGGCACCAGGATGCCATGGACGCCCTCGAGCCGCTTCACCGCCTCCGCCATGTCGCCGCGGCGGTCGTCGAAGACCTCCGAATCGACCCAGTCGAGCTTGACCTTGACGTTGTGGGCGATGCCGCCGTGGGTCAGCGCCTCGTTCAGCGACTTATAGCTGTCGAGCAGGTTGGTGTACTTGCCGACGACGGCGATGGTGACCTCGCCCTCCGGCTGGGCCAGGGAATGGACGATGCCCTCCCAGCGCCGCATGTCCGGCTCGCCATAGCTGGACAGGCCGAAGTGCCGCAGCACTTCGCGGTCCAGCCCTTCGGCATGGTACTGCAGCGGCACGCCGTAGATGCTGCTGGCATCGAGCGCCGGGATGACGGATTCCGGCCGGACGTTGCAGAACAGCGCGATCTTGCGCCGCTCGTTCTCCGGGATTGGCCGGTCGCAGCGGCACAGCAGGATCTGGGGCTGGATGCCCAAGCCCAGCAATTCCTTGACCGAATGCTGGGTCGGCTTGGTCTTCAGCTCGCCGGCCGAGCCGATATAGGGCACCAGGGTCAGGTGCATGAAGAGGCTGTTGGTCGGGCCGAGCTCGTTGGCGAGCTGCCGCAGCGCCTCGAGGAAGGGCAGCGATTCGATATCGCCCACCGTCCCGCCGACCTCGACCAGGATGAAGTCGTAGCCGTCGGTTTCGGCCTGGACCACTTCCTTGATCTTGTCGGTGATGTGCGGGATCACCTGGACGGTGCCACCCAGGTAGTCGCCGCGGCGCTCGGCCGCGATGACATCCGAGTAGATCCGACCCGTCGTCCAGTTGTCCGCCTTCGAGGCATGGACTCCCGTAAAACGTTCGTAATGCCCAAGATCGAGGTCGGTCTCGGCACCATCGTCGGTGACGAAAACTTCCCCATGCTGATAGGGCGACATGGTCCCCGGATCCACGTTCAGATAGGGATCGAGCTTGCGCAGACGGATTTTATATCCGCGCGCCTGCAACAGGGCACCCAGGGATGCCGCTGCGATGCCCTTGCCGAGGGAGGAGACCACGCCGCCGGTGATGAATACGAACCGCGCCATGGGCGCCCTTCTTAGCGACGGATCGGCGTCCCGGCTACCCGTGGCGTCACACAGCGGCCATGCAACAGTGTGACTTGCATGCTCATCAGGCGCGCTTGCGGCGGAGGAAGCCGATCAACCCCTGTGGGTGGCTGCGGCGCGTCGCCGGCACGCTGGGGGGCATGGCGGCGACTCGGATGGCCTCGGCCATCGACTCGGCATCGGCGAAGCGGTCCCCGGGGCGTTTCGCCAGGGCGCGGGCGATGACCGCATCGAAGCCGGGGAGCAGGCCGGGGCTGCGCAGCGAGGGCAGCGGCACCTTGTCCTCCAGGATGGCCTGCATGACGCTGACCGGCGCGCCCTCGAAAGGCTGGGTGCCGGTGAGGAGCTGATAGAGCACGATGCCGGCGCCCCAGAGGTCCACCCGGTGGTCCACGGGGGCGCCCCGCAATTGCTCCGGCGCCAGGCTGCCCGGGGTGGGCGGGGCCTGGCCATGGATGGCGAGGCCGGCTTCGGCGAGGCGGGCGGTGCCGAAATCGGTCAACCGGACGCGGCCGAGCCCGGGGCCGGGCCGCTCCAGCAGCAGGATGGTCTGGGTCTTCACGTCGCGGTGGACGATCCCACGGGCATGGGCGGCGGCCAGGGCCGTCAGCAGCTCGCCCATGATCCGCACGGCCTCCGGCAGGGCGGGTGCCCCGTCGCGCTCGATCGCGGCCTTCAGCGTCTCGCCGATGACGAGCTCATGCACGATCCAGGCGTAATCGGTGCATCGGCCGGCATCATGCACGGCCAGGATATTCGGATGGGAAAGCCGGCCGGCGAGCTGCGCCTCATGCAGGGCCCGCTGGAGCGCCTCGAGCGCTTCCGGCTGGTCGAGCCCGGGCCGCCGGATCAGCTTGAGGGCGACCAACCGGCGGAGCTGGCGGTCCATGGCGACGAGAACCGTACCACCGGCACCGCGACCGAGCAGTTCGCGGATTTCATAGCGACCGGCGATCAGGGTTTCGTCCATGCGAGGCATCCGGCGACTGTGCCGGGCCAGACTGGGGCGGAATAGTTAAGCCATCGCGACCAATGGCCGCGCCGGGTCACAAGCGCCGGAAGGGCTCAGTTCGTCGGGACGCTCGGCGCCACGGGGGCGGCCGGGGCGGTGGCGGCGGGGGGCGGCGGCGTGTCGAGGATCGAGCCGCGCAGGCCGGTGCCGCGGCCGAGCAGCGCCAGGGTCAGCGACAGCACGAAGAAGAGCGTGCCGAGGATGCCCGTGGTGCGGGTCAGCAGGTTGGCGGTGCCGCGCCCGCCCATGAAGGAGCCCATGCCCTGGGAGGAGCCGATGCCAAGCCCACCACCCTCACTGCGCTGGAGCAGGACCACGCCGATCAGGGCGAGGGTGACGAAGAGATGGATGATGAGGAGGACAGTGGCCATTGCGGTTCACTACCGGCAATCGGGGCGGGATTCCAGCCCCCCTCGCCCGCCTCAGGCCTCGACCACCACGTAGGAATCCTCGACCCGGACGGTGAAGGTCTCGGCCAGGTAGGGCCCCTCGACCAGGGCGGCGCCGGCTTCGACATGGGCGGGGAATTGGCGGAGCTGGACCCGCTTGGGGTCGAACCAGGATTTGCCAGTGCGGATGTCGAATTCCCAATAGTGCCAGGGGCAGCGGATCATCTCGCCGCGGCGGGCATAATGGTAGACCCCAGGCTCCGGGCTTTCGACATGGCCGGAGACCAGTCCGGCGCAAAGGCTGCCACCCTGGTGCGGGCAGCGGTCCGAAAGGGCGAAAAACTCGCCGCCAAGGTTGAAGACGGCGATGCGCTTGCCCTCGGCCTCGACCAGCTTGCGGCCGCCGGGGGGGATGTCGGCCACCGGGGCGACGATGATCTTGGCCAAGCCATACTCCCGAGAAAGAAAGGGCTGGCGAGGAAGAAAGGGCTGGGGCAGTGCCCCAGGCCCTGGACCACGCCGTTGGATCAGAAATTGTAGAGCTTCTTCGCATTGCCGCCGAAAATGGCGGCGCGCTTCTCGACCGGGATCAGGCCGGGCAAGGCCTCCCGCGGGTCGTCGAAATCCCAGTGCGGATAGTCGGAGGCGAAGAGGATGTGGTCCCAGCCGACCCATTCGCAGATATCGAGCAGGTGCTTGCCCCGCTCCGGATCCTCCATCGGCTGGGTCGAGACGTAGATGTGGTCCTTGATGGTGTCGGAGGGCAGCCGGGTCAGGTGCGGGACCTCCGACTTCAGATGCTTCCAGTGCTTGTCCAGCCGCCAGCCGACTGAGGGCAGCCAGGCGAAGCCGCACTCGATCAGCACGACCTTGAGGCCCGGGTATTGCTCGAAGACGCCCTCCGTCACCAGGGAGATGACCTGGTTCTGGCAGGAGGTGGCGTGCTCGCTGACCTCCTCGATGTAGAAGCTCGGCCAGCCGCCATTGGTCATGGCCCAGCCGGAATAGCCGAAGGCATGGAAAGCGACCGGCAGCCCGGCCTCCACCGCCGCCTCGTAGATCGGCCAGTAGCGCGGGTTGCCGGCCGGCTCCGCGGTGCGGGACATCATCAGCACCTGGGAGAAATTCGGGTCGCCGGCACGCTTGCGGATCTCGGCGGCGGAGGCGATCGGGTCCTCGTAGGGCACCACGATGCTGCCGCGAAGGCGCGGCTCCTTGCGCAGCCAGTGGTCCAGCTGCCACTCGTTGTTGGCATGGGCCATGGCGGCGGAGAAGCCGTTGTTCCGGTCCCCCTGCCCGCTGGGCTGCAGCGGATTCAGGATGCCGTAGTCAATCCCGTAATTGTCCAGCAGCTGGAAGCGCAGGAAGTCGAGGTC
This sequence comes from Belnapia sp. AC561, assembly GCF_979252845.1. NCBI lineage: Bacteria > Pseudomonadati > Pseudomonadota > Alphaproteobacteria > Acetobacterales > Roseomonadaceae > Belnapia > Belnapia sp. AC561. The sequence continues at coordinate 106,751 of NZ_CEEDBP010000016.1, read as the reverse complement.
TGAGGCCGGGGTGCCGCCGGTCGGCGGCCAGGCGTCACGCCGGGCGGCCAGCGGCTGGGCCTTGGGAAATGGCGGCTGGCCACCGGTGAAGCCGTGCCGCGCGCGCATGCCCCAGGTCTGCAGATGCTCCCACCAGCGCTGGCTGAGATAGGGCTTGAAGACCTCGAGGCTGGTGGTGCGGGGATGGATGTCGACATCCACCAGGCCAAGCGTCGCGGCCTTCGGCTTTCCAGGCAATGCAATGGGTTGAACGACGTTCATGCCACGGCTCCTTGTCGCAGGCGCTGATAGGTCGCCAGCGCATTCTCCCGCATCAGCTTCGGCAGCAGGCTTTCGGGGATGCCGGGCGGGATGGCCGCGTCCCCGTCGAATTGCCAGTGGGGCCAGTCGGAGGCCCAGAGCAGCATGTCATCCGAACGGAAATGGTCGATGATCCGTTCCACGGTATTGCCCTCCTCCGGTGCATCCAGCGGCTGGACGGTGAGGCGGATTTGGTCGCGGATGATCTCGGTCGGCAGGCGATCGACCCAGGGGATCTCGAAGCGGACACCCTTCCAGGTCTTCTGCAGCCGCCAGAGGAAGCTCGGCAGCCAAGTGACGCCGGACTCGAGCAGGACCACCTTGAGCGTTGGAAACTTGGCGAAGACGCCCTCGGTCAGCAGGCTGGCGAGGGTGCTCTGGAAGCCCTGCTGGTTGGCGGCATATTCCTCGAGATACCAGGAGGTCCAGCCGACCGAGGTCTGCGGATGCCGGTAGGCACTGCCGGCATGGATGCCGAGCGGCAGGCCATGCTTCACGCAAGCCTCGTAGATCGGCCAATACTGCCTTCGTCCTAAAGGATTCTCGCCCATGACCAGGGCCAGGACCTGCACGAAGCGCGGGTCGCCGGCCAGACGTTCGATCTCGGCGACCGATTCCTCGACACTCTGCAGCGGCAGCACGATCGAGGCACGCAGGCGGTCGTCCTTGTCCAGCCATTCCGCCCGGGTCCAGTCGTTCAGGGCGCGGGTGAAGGCGACGGCCATGTCCTCGTTGAAGACGAGTTGCACGCCATAGAGCGGATTGAGGATGGCGCCGGCGGTGCCGAGGCGGTCGAGCGACTGGCTCTGCAACAGGGCAACGCTTTCGGCGCCGCGGCCATTCGCGCCGCGCCAGTCCTGGCGGATGGTCTTGGGTGAGCGGATCGGCCAGGACTGGCTGTCGAGGGTGGTGATGCCGCGCTCGGTCACCTGGTCGCGCCAGAACTCGTCCATATAAGGGGTGAGCGCGCGCATCCCCGGCACCATGGGATGGACGTCGCAGTCGATCGGGCGATAGGCGCTGAACATCGGCTTTTCGTTATCCTCCCCAGCCGGCGACCCCGAGGTAGGCGGCCGCCAGCCGCGCCTGGCCTTCGAACATGGCCCGGCCGGTGACCACATCACACCCCTTCGCGCGCGCCGCGTCCAGCAGCGGGGTGATCTCCGGGTTCGGAATCACGTCGGCGACGATCTGGAGCGGGCTCAACCGGCCGGGGTCGAAGGGCAGCGGATCACCCGGATGGAGGCCCATGGGCGTGGCATTCACCACGATCTCGTAGCCGGCCGGGTCGGTCAGGCCGGTGGCGGCGCGGCAGGCGGGAAAGGCAGCCGTGACCTCGGCCGCCAGGGCGCCGGCGCGGCCCGGGGCAGCATCGGCCAGGTCCAGCACCGCGGCGCCGGCCCGGGCGAGCGCAAAGGCGATGGCCCTTCCCGCCCCGCCGCAACCGACCTGGAGGATGCGCCGCCCGGCCGGGTCGTGCCCGGCGCCGAGCAGCCCGGCGACGAAGCCCTCGCCGTCGAACATGTCCCCTTCCCAGCCGCCTGCGGCCCGGCGACGGACGGTATTCACCACGCCCGTCAGCCGCGCCATGGGGCCGAGCGCATCGAGCAGCGGCACCACCACCTGCTTGTGCGGCATGGTCAGCACCAGCCCGTCGAGGTTGCGGATGCGGGTCAGGCCCGCCCAGGCTGCGGCGAAATCCTCGGCCGGGACCTCCAGCGGCACGAAGGCGGCATCGAGCCCGAGCCGGGCCAGCTCGGCATTCCACATCGCCGGCGAACGGACGACATGGATGGGGTCGCCGAGGATGGCGAAGACCCGCGCGGCGCCGGTGATCGGCATGGATGTCTCCCTATCCCTCTGGCCCCGCCCGCGGCCAATGGACGGCATGCGGCGCGGGCCGCATCCTGGCGCGGAACGGGTGGGGGAGGAAGCCATGGCAAGGAAGCGGCCGGTGGCGCTGGTGACGGGTGCGCGGCGCGGCATGGGGGCGACCATCTGCCTCGCCCTGGCCCGCCAGGGCTATGACATCCTCGGCGTGGACCGCGAGCTGGAGGGCGCGCGTGAGGTCGGCAAGGCGGTGGTGGCCGAAGGCCGCGACTTCGATTTCCGGCTCTGCGACCTGGCCGACCCCGCCAAGCTGGAGCCCCTGGCAGAGGCCGCCTGGGCCATCGGCGAGGGCATCGAGGCGGTGGTGAACAATGCCGGCGTCGGCTCCCTGGTGCGGGGCGACCTGCTGGAATTGTCGCCCGAGAGCTGGGAACGGGCCCTGGCGGTGAATACCCGGGCGCCCTTCTTCCTGACCCAGGCCCTGGCACGGCGCATGGTGGCCAAGGGCGCGCCGCAGCGGGGGCCGCGTGGCGTGGTCTTCATCTCCTCGGTCAATGCGGTGCTGGCGAGCGCCGACCGGGCGGATTACGCGACCAGCAAGGCGGCGGTCTCGATGGTGGCGCGTTGCTTCGCCCTGCGGCTGGCCGAGGAAGGCATCCCGGTCTTCGAGGTGCGGCCGGGGGTGATCCGCACCGACATGACCGCCCCGGTCGCCGAGCGCTATACCCAGCGGATCGCCGAGGGGTTGTCACCGATCCGCCGCTGGGGCGAGGCGGAGGATGTGGCGAAGGCGGTCTCCGGCCTGCTGAGCGGGGCCATCCCCTTCTCGACCGGCGATGCCTTCCATGTCGATGGCGGGTTGCATATCGGCCGGCTGTAGCGCCGGCTTCGGGCGGCGACAGGCGAGCGGCGCAGCAGTACGCCGGCATTGTCTCCGCCGCGCTCCGGACGATCTTCGCGGTCCGGAATGATCGGCGCCGCCGAGGTCGCGCGCGAGGGAGTGTGGTCACGAATGCGGGACGAGACTGCGCGCCAAGCGTGATGATCGACGCACGAGGCTGCCACCCCGTGGATCGTCTGGTTAAGATCCACAAATCAAGACGCCGGGCATCCTGCTGATATTGCATTATTTTCAGCTTTTCCTGGCGACCAGCCAATATCGCCTCGCCAGGCCGGACGAAATCACGCGCCGGGCAGGCGAGCCGGATGATGGTCGCGCGGCTTTCGGTGGACGCGACCGGAGCCCGGCGGCAAGCAGGCGCCCGGGCGGATTCGCGCAATGCCGCAGGCGCGCCGCCATGACCGCAGCGCCAAGGGCGCGACGATAGGGACCCGATTTCCACGATGCAGCGCTCCGAGCCGACCGCGTCCCCCGCCGCCGCATGGCCGGCGCTTGCCCTCCACCTCGCCATGCTGGCAGCGGCGCTGACCATGATCGGCCTCGCCGCGCTCTGGCTGCAGCGCAACCCGATGCTGAACACCTGGGACGAGGTGATGCACATGAACTTCTCCCTGTCGGATTCCGCATTGCTGCGGGCCGGCAGCCTCTCCGCCCTGCGGGATGCGCTGGTGCTGGAGAATCGCTGGCTGCCGCCAGGGCTGCGGCTGCTCGGCCTGCCGGTGGCGGCGATGGCGGAGGGCGAGCAGGCGGCGGTGGCGCTGCGGCTGGCAGCGGGGGCGCTGACCCTGGCGACGGGGGTGGTGATCTACCTCGGCCTGCTGCCGATCGCCGGGCTGGCCGGGGCGGCGGGCGGGGCGCTGCTGTTCCTGCTGTCGCCGCTGAACCTGGTCGGCGCCCAGGCCTTCATGACGGAGCTGGTACTGCACCTGACCTTCGCCCTGGCGCTGGTGCTGCTGCTGTGGGAGGCGCTGGGGAAGCGCTGGTCCTTCGGCCGCATGCTGCTGCTGGGGCCGGTGATGGGCCTCGGGGCCCTAGCCAAGCTGACCTTCCTGCCGATCATCGGCCTCGTCTGGGTGGTCTGCGCCGGCTGGCGCTGGTGGGTGGAGCGCGACGTGAAGCTGCTCGGCCTGCGGCTGGCGCTGCCGGCGGTCGGGCTCGCCCTGGTCGCCTGGCCGCATTACCTGATCAACGGGCCGCGCTATGCCGCCTATGCCAAGGCGACGGCGCTCGGCTATGCCTATGCCCCGGCCGAGGAGCGCGGGCTCGACTTCATCCTGCGGGCGCTGGGCTCCTTCACCTGGGACATGCTGGGACCGGGCGGCGCGGTGCTGCTGCTGGCGGCGCTGGGCCTCGCCGTGCTCGGCTGGCGGCGGCTCGGAACGAATGAGCGGGTGGCGGTGGGGCTGGCGGTGCTGGCCGCGGTGCCGCCGGTGCTGGCCTATCTACTCTCGCGCAACCAGACCGAGCGGTACCTCGGCCTCAGCGTGGTGGCGCTGGCCTTCCCGCTCGGCATCGCCATCGGCGCCGGGCTGCGGGGCGGCCACGCTGCGGCGCGGATGCTGGTGGCCGGGGCCGCGGCGATGACGCTGGTGCAGGTCGGCCTTTGCTGGTTCGTCGCGCTCAACGGGCCCGTCGGCGCAAGGGCCATGCGGCCGATCGACGATGCGGCCTGGAGGACCAATCCGATGTGCGACTTCCGGCCGGTGACGCAGATCCTGCCGCTGGGCGATCGGCCGCTGCGGATCGGTGTCTTCGGGCTGACGCTCGGCGTCCATGCCTTCGTGGTGGAGCAGGCCTTCCTGCTGCATCGCGGCGGGCCCTCGAAGCTGATCGAGCTGGTCGACAGCTCGACCCGCGACATCGACTGGCCGAAGGTGATGGCGGAAGTTGCGGCGCTCGACCTGGTGCTGGTGCCGGAGGAGCTCTGGGACGGGACCGGGGATACCGGTGGGCATGGGGTGAATGTGGCGGTGACCGAGTTGCGGCAGCGGCTGGCGGCGACCGGCACCGTTGAGGACCTGGGCGCGGTGGCGGGCGGGGCCAATCCCGTCTGCGCCATCCGGGCGCTGGCGGTGCGGCCGCATGCCGATCCCTCCCCGCCCCGTCCCCTGCTGCGGCCGGAAATCCGGTTGCCGGTCGGGGTGGCGGGCTGATGGCAAGCTTCTATCCGAGCCAGACCCGCGCCCAGGTCGAGGCCCAGGCGGACCGCCTGGAAGCCTCCCGCCAGGCGTTGCGCGGCGGCGACCTGGCCTGGGTGCCGGTGCTCGTCGTCTGGCTGCTGAGCACCGGCTATGTCCTGGCGCGGCTGCCGCGGCTGCCGGTGCTGACCCAGGATTCCGCCAGCTACCTCGCGCTGGGACCGACCAGGGCGCCGGGCTATGGCTGGTTCCTGCATGCGGTGCAGGCGATGAGCGGGCCGGAGCTGGCCTATCTGCCGCTGGTGCAGAGCCTGCTGATCGCGCTCGGGCTGCTGGCCTTCGGGCTGGCACTGGCGCGGCTGCTGCGCAGCGGGGTCGCCGCCGCCGTGGTGGTGCTGGCCTGGGCGCATACCGGGACCTTCGAGGCCTCCCGCTACGCGATGAGCGAGGGGCTGTTCTTCCCGGCACTGCTGCTGGGGCTGGCCTGCTCGCTGGCCTATGCGCGGCGGGGCGGCTGGGGTGCGCTGTTCGGGGCGACGCTCGCCTTCGGCTTGGCCCTGCTGACGCGCACCGCGGGCGCGGTGCTGCTGCTGGTGCCGCTGCTGCTGGTGGCGATGGACGGACGGCTCGGCCTCGGCGCCGTGCTGCGGCGCTGGGCCCTGGTGCTGGGCGTCACGGCGGCACTGGTGCTGGGCGGGATGGCGGCGAACAAGGCCCGCAACGGGGTCTTCGAGATCGGCTCGAATACCGGGACCTCCCTGCTCGGCAAGGCGATGCTGCTGCTGCATCCGGAGCCGAACCAGGACGAGCTGCTGCGGCGGATGCTGCCGCTGGCGGCGGAGGCCCGGGCCGCGGTCGCCGCGGCGCCGGGCTACGCAGCCTCGCTCCGCGCCCAGGACCAGGCCTATGAGGAATTGCGCTGGACGACCTTCTTCCCGGCAGCCGGGGCGGCGATGGCCACGGCGGATACCCGCGATTCGGCACAGCTCGCCGGCCGCGTGGCCAAGGCGGTGATCGCCACCGATCCCTCGGGCTATCTCCGGTTGGTGCTGCGGGACTGGTCCGGGCTGGTGCTCTACCCGCATTTCTGGCCGGTGGCGGCGAGCCCGGCGGGGTCGCCGCATCCCTTCTTCGCCCATTGCCCGGCCGATCCGCAGCGCTGCTGGACCTTCTTCCGGCTGGAGGTGCCGCGCTACTACGGCGCGGCGATGCTGGGGACGAGCCTGCTCGGCATGGCCACCGGCCTCGTGCTGGTGGTGGGCTGGGGCGGCCGGGCACTGCGGCGCCGCCTGGGCCCGGCCGAGCGGGCGATGCTGGCGATGGCCCTGGTGACCCAGGCCTCGCTGGCGGCGACCGCTTTGTTCGAGGCCGGGCTGTGGCGCTACACCATCGCCGCCCATGCGATGAACGCGGCGCTGATCTGCTGGGCCGCGGCGCGGCTGATCTATGGCCGGGAAATATGGGCGGCGGCTAGTCCGCGGTGATCCCGGCGCCCTCGATCAGCTCGCGGAACTGACGGCGATTGGTCTCCATCCGTGCCGCCAGCACCTCCGGCGGCTCGAAATTCGGCGTCAGGCCGTTGTCCAGCAGGCGCTTGCGCCATTCCGGGCGGTCCAGCCCGGCGCGGATCGCCTCGGCCCAGGCGGCGATCGCCTCCCGCGGCATGGTCCGCGGGGCGCAGGCCGCGAACCAGCCGGCGATGCTGAAGCCCGGGATGCTGGCGGAGATGCGGGGCGCCGGGAAATTCGGATGGCCGGTATCGTCGGCGACCGCCAGCAGCCGCAGCGAGCCGTCGCGCAGCTGGCCGGCCACGTCGCCGAGGTTGGTGATGAAGAAATCCACCCGGCCACCGATCATGTCGATGATCGCCGGCGCCCCGCCGCGATACGGCACGTGGACAATATCCACCTTGGCCATGCGCTTCAGCAATTCGGCGGCGAGATGCTGCGCGCTGCCGATGCCGGCGGAGGCAACGGTCAGCGAACCCGGCTTGGCGCGGGCCTCGGCCAGCAAGTCCGCCACCGACCGGAAGCGATGGCCGGCGGCGACCACCAGCCCATAGGTCGAGAGCGCGAGGTTGGCGACCGGCACCAGCTCCGTCACCACATCCACCGGCAGCCGCTGGCCCGGCAGGTTCGGCGCGATGGTCATGGTGCCCATCGGGCATTGCAGCACCGTCAGCCCATCGCTGCCGGACCGCGCGACGGCCTCCGCGGCGATGGCGCCATTGGCGCCGGTGCGATTCTCCACCACCGCATTCTGGCCGAAACGGGCGCCCGCCATCTCGGCGATGAGCCGGGCGGTGAGGTCGCCGGTGCCGCCGGCGGGGAAGCCGACCAGGACGCGCACCGGGCGGTGCGGTGACCAGGGCTCGGCCCCGGCGGGCGCCGCGAGCGGCAGGCTGAGCAAAGCGGCGAGCAGCAGCTTGCGCATGGCGGTCTCCTATTCGGCCCTGACGCCGACGCTGGCGATGACGCCGCGCCACAGGGCACGGTCGGCGGCGATCCGGCGGCCGAGGCTCGCCGCATCCTCGAACAGCGGAGTGAGCCCGCTATCGGTGAGCCGCTTCAGCAGCGCCGGCTCGCCCAGTGCCTGGCGCAGCGCGGCCTCCCAGCGGGACAGCACCTCGGGCGACATGCCGCGCGGGCCGCAGATCCCGAACCAGCCGGTCACGTCAAAGCCCGGCACCAGCGTCGCCAGCGCCGGCGCATCCGGAAACAGCGGCGACTTGCCGGCATCGCCGATGGCGAGCAGCCGCAGCGCCCCGTCCTGCACCTGGCGGGAAATATCGGCGAGGTTGGTGATCATGAAGTCGGTCCGGCCGCCGAGGATATCGACCACCGCCGGCGTTGCCCCGCGATAGGGCACATGGGTCATGGCAACGCCGGCCTTCTGCGCCAGCAGCTCGCCCGAGAGATGCTGGGCGGAGCCGACGCCGGCGCTGCCGAAGACCACGGTGCGCGTGCGGGCGGCGGCCAGCACATCCGGCACGCTCCGGTACGGGCCATTGCCGGCGACGACGAAGCCGTAGGAGGACAGCGCGACATTGCCGATCGGCGCCAGCGCCTCGCCGGGATCGAGCGGCAGGTTGGCGCCCTGGAGCTGCGGCGTGATCGCCATGGTGCTCATCGGGCATTGGTAGACGGTATTGCCGTCGGGCGCGCTGCGGGCGACCTCGGCGGCGCCGATGACGCCATTCACCCCGGTACGGTTCTCGACCACGGCGCGGGCACCGAGGATCGGCCCCACGGCCTCGGCGACCAGCCGGGTGACGAGGTCCGAGGCGCCGCCGGCGGCGAAGCCGCTGATGACCCGGATGGTGCGCTCCTGCGCCGCGGCTGGTTGGGCCAGGCAGAGCGCGGCCAGCAGCAGCGGCCAGCGTGTTCGGCGCATCGTCGTTGTCCTCCCGGTTGCGGGCAGCATCCGGCCCCCTGTGGCGCCACGTCAAGCACCAGCGGCGGGATGGACCCCGGACGGCTTCGGGTGGAGGATGCGTCCCGCCAGCAACGACAGATCCAAGGGGTGCGCCGCAAGGGGATGCGGCGGCCGGTTCGGGGAATGCGCGCCCATGCGTCGTCGCCACATGATCGCCGCCGGGCTCGGACTGGCCTCGCCCGCCCGGGCTCAATGGGTCCCGCGCCAGCCGATCCGCCTGCTGGTCGGCTTCGCTGCCGGCGGCACCGCCGATCAGGTGGCGCGCATCGCGGCAGAGGCGATGCAGCGCCGCGGCGGCCCACCCGTGGTGGTCGAGATCCGCACCGGGGCGCTGGGCTTCATCGCCCTGCAGGCGGTGGCGCGCGCCGCGCCCGATGGGCTGACGCTCGGCATCGGCATCATGGGGCAGCTGGCGGTGGCGCCGGTGGTACCGGGCTCGGTCATCCCGATCGACCTCGACCGGGAGCTGGCCCTGCTGTGCAACCTGGCGGGGACGCCGATGGCGATGGTGGTGCCGCCGGGCTCGCCCGCGGGGACCGTCGCGGAATTCGTCGCCCTGGCCCGCGCCCGGCCGGGCCAGATGACCTATGCCAGCACCGGCAATGGCTCGACCAACCAGCTCGGCGCCGAGGCCTTCGCCGCCGCGGCCGGCATCCGCATGACGCATGTGGCCTATCGCGGCGGGGTGCCGGCGGCGCTCGACGTGGCGGCGGGGCGGGTCGACATGCTCTTCGCCAATGTCGCCGAGGTGGCGGAGCAGGTGCGCGGCGGGCTGCTGAAGGCGCTCGCGCTGGCGGCCGATGCGCCGAGCCCGCTGCTGCCGGAGCTGCCGCTGCTGACCGCGGACTACCCGGCCCTGGCCATGGGCAACTGGTTCGGGCTGGTGGCACCGGCGGGGCTGCCAGCCGACGTGGCCAGCGAGCTCAGCCGGATGTTCCTGGCCGCGATGGCGGACTCGGCAACGGTGGCGCTGTTGGCCTCGCGCGGGATGGCGCCGATCGCCCAGGATGCGGCAGGCTTCGCCCAGCAGATCCACAAGGACCGGGAGCGGTGGGCGAAGGTGGTCGCGGCGGGGAATATCCGGGCCGACTGAGAAGCCAGAACCAAAGCGACGGTCGTCGCCCAGGGTCCCTCATCTATTTCTCACGGAAAGACAATTCATGAGTGCTTCGCTGTCACTGGGGATCGATATCGGCGGGACTTTCACCGACTTGGTGATCCTCGACCCAAGCGACGGGCGGGCGGTGATCTGGAAGGAGAGCACCACGCCGGACGACCCGGCCCGCGGCACGCTGGAGGGCAGCCGCCGCGTGCTGGAGAAGGCGGGCGTGGCACCGGGGCGGATCGGCCGCGTGGTGCATGCGACCACGCTCTTCACCAATGCGCTGATCGAGCGGAAGGGTGCGAAGACCGGGCTGCTGACGACGGCCGGCTTCGGCGACGTGCTGGAGATCGCACGGGAGCGGAAATACGAACTCTACGACCTCTTCATCGAGATGCCGAAGCCGCTGGTGCCGCGGCCCTGGCGGCGGGAGGCGCGGGAACGCCTGGGCCCCGACGGCCAGGTGGAAATTCCACTCGACCTCGAGGGCGCCATGGCGGAGGTGGCGGCGCTGGTCGCGGACGGCATCGAGAGCCTCGCCGTGGTCTTCCTGCATGCCTATGCCAACCCGGCGCATGAACGGGCGGTGGCGGCGGCGGTGGCGGAGCGGTTCCCGCGGCTCTCGGTCTCCCTCTCCTCGGAGATCGCGCCCGAGATCCGCGAATACCCGCGCGCCAGCACCACAGTCGCCAATGCCTATGTGCGGCCGCTGGCCGAGATCTACCTGGAACGGCTGGAGACGGCGCTGCGCGAGGCGGGCATCCCCGGCGGGCTGTTCCTGATGCTTTCGAACGGCGGGCTGACCCATGTGGCGGAGGCCAAGCGGGCACCCGTGCAGCTGCTGGAAAGCGGCCCGGCCGCGGGCGCCCTGGCCGGTGCCTGGTTCGGCCGCAATGCCGGGCTCGACCGGGTGCTGGCCTTCGACATGGGCGGCACCACCGCGAAGCTGGCGCTGGTCGATGGCGGCGAGCCGCTGGTCGGATGGGGCTTCGAGGCGGCGCGGGAGAAGCGCTTCCTGCGCGGCTCCGGCCTGCCGATCCAGATCGCCACGGTGGAGCTGATCGAGATCGGCGCCGGCGGTGGCAGCATCGCCCGGCGCAGCGACCTCGGCACCCTGAACGTCGGGCCGGAGAGCAGCGGGGCGCAGCCGGGGCCGGCCTGCTACGGCCGCGGCGGCACGGCGGCGACGGTGACGGATGCCGACCTCGCGCTGGGCTACCTCGATGCCGGTTTCTTCCTCGGCGGGGCGATGCGGATCGATGCCGGCGCGGCCGGGGCGGCGCTGGGGCATCTGGCGCAGCAGCTGGGCGTCGCCGCCGACCGCGCCGCCTATGGCGTGCACGACGTGGTCGCCGAGAACATGGCCGGCGCCGCCCGCGTCGCCATCGCCGAACGCGGCCGCATCCCGGCCGAATATGCGCTGCTCGCCACCGGGGGCGCCGGGCCGGTGCATGCCTGGCAGGTGGCGCGCAAGCTTGGCGTCTCCCGCGTGGTCTGCCCGCCGGGCGCCGGCGCGGGCAGCACCATCGGCATGCTGATGGCCCCGGCCCGCGTCGACCGGGTGGCGAGCTTCAACGCGGCGCTGGCCGGCGCCGATTACGCCGCGGCCGAGGCGATCTTCGCCGGCCTCGAGGCGGAGGCGCTGGTGGTGCTGTGCCAGACCGGCGCCGCGGAGGCCGGGCGCGTGGTCCGTCGGCTGGCCGACATGCGCTACATCGGCCAGGGCAGCGAGATCACCGTCGAGCTGCCCGAGGTGCTGGATGCCGCCGGCGTCGCCACCCGCTTCGAGGCGGCCTACCGGGCGCTCTTCGCCCGGACGCCGCCTGGCGCCGCCGCGCAATTCGTGGCCCTTCGGCTTTCCGTCACCGCGCCCATGCCGGGTGCCGGCAACCGGCTGGAGCTGCCGCGCCCGGCCGGCGGCGGCGCCGCGCTGAAGGGCGAACGCGCGGTCTTCTTCTCCGAGGCCGGCGCCATGCTGCCGACCCGGGTCTACGACCGTTACGCGCTGCGGCCCGGCGAGGACATTCCCGGCCCCGCGGTCTTCGAGGAAGACGAGAGCACCTTCATCATCGGCCCGGGCGCCGCGGCGCGCGTGCTGCCGGACGGCTCCATCCTGGCGGAGATTCTGTAATGGCCCGCAGCTTCGATGCGATCGAGCTGGAATTGCTCTGGCGCCGGCTGATCTCCCTGGTGGATGAGGCGGCGGCGGCGCTGGTCCGCACCAGCTTCTCGACCCTGGTGCGGGAGAGCTACGACTTCTCCTGCATCGTCACCGATGCCACCGGGCAGTCGCTCGTGCAGGCGACCGAGAGCATCCCGAGCTTCATCGGCACCCTGCCGGCGACGGTGAAGCATTTCCTCGCCGCCTTTCCGCCCGAGACGCTGGAACCCGGCGACGTGCTGATCACCAACGACCTCTGGCTCGGCACCGGGCATCTGCCGGATATCACCGTGGCCAAGCCGGTCTTCCGCGGCGGGCGGCTGGTCGCCTTCGCCGCCAGCACTGCGCATGCGCCCGATATCGGCGGCAAGATCCGCAGCCCGGAGCCGCGCGAGGTCTTCGAGGAGGGGCTGCAGATCCCGCCGCTGAAGCTGATGCGCCGCGGCGTGGCGGATGAGACGCTGGTGGCGATGATCCGCAAGAATGTCCGCACCCCGGACCAGACCATGGGCGACCTCTGGGCGCAGGTGGTGGCGCTGGACCTGATGGAGGATAGGCTCGGCGTGCTGATGGAAAGCTACGCGCTGCCGGATCTGTCCGATCTGGCGCGGGAGATCCAGGGGCGCTGCGAGGCGGCGATGCGCAGCGCCATCGCGCAGTTGCCGGATGGCGTCTACCACAGCGAATTGCAGACGGACGGGCTGCTGGATCAGCCCATCACCATCCGCATGGCGCTGACCATCGCCGGTGATGCCGTCACCATGGATTTCACCGGTACCGATGCCCAGGTGGACCGGGCGATCAACTGCGCCATGTGCTACACCTATGCCATGTGCATGTACGGGGTAAAGGTCTGCACCAACCCCAACCTGCCGAACAACGAGGGCGCCTGGCGGCCGATTTCGGTCAGCGCGCCGGAAGGCAGCATCGTCAATCCGCAGTTCCCGGCCTCGGGTGGCTCCCGCATGCTGATCGGGCATTACCTGCCGATGCTGGTCTTCGGCTGCCTCGGCCAGGTGGTGCCGGAGCGGGTGATGGCGGCCTGCGGCTCGCCGATGTGGGGCATGAACCAGTCCGGCATCCGCAACGGCAAGCCCTACGCCAACATGTTCTTCTACAACGGCGGGATGGGCGGCAATGTGCAGGGCGATGGCGTCACCTGCCTCTCCTGGCCGTCCAACGTCTCCTCGACCTCCATCGAGATCAGCGAGCACATCGCGCCGCTGCGCTTCCACCACAAGCGCCTGCGCCCGGACAGCGGCGGCGCCGGGCGGCATCGCGGCGGGCTGGGGCAGGAGATATTGATCGAGACCCGCAGCGAGACGCCGATCGCCGTCAGCTTCCTCGCCGAGCGCACCATCTTCCCGGCCTTCGGCATCGAGGGTGGCCAGGCGGGCGCAGCGGGCGAGTTGCGGATCAACGGTGAGAAGACCGACCCGAAGCGGCAATACGTTCTGAGGACCGGCGATACCGTGCTGCTGCGGACGCCGGGTGGTGGTGGGCATGGCGATCCGGCGGCGCGGGACGCGGGGGCGCAGCGGCATGACCGCGAGTTCGGCTATGTGACGGGGAGTTGTAAACCGGCCTCATGACTGCCCTTGTTGATGGCGCAGAGGTTGGTATCGGAGGCACGGCAGGGACATGATCCTCACAGCGGCATCTCGACGGCATCTCGCTGTAGTGGCTGCCATGCTGGGGATGTTCGGTGCCCCATGCGCAGGATTCGCGACACCTCCCGAGCGGTCCTTTTTGTTCTTCTTCGAACGGGATAGCGCAGCCATGGGCGCAAGAGCGGCTCAGACAGTGCAAGAAGCTGGCGCCCGGTATGCGTCCCCACGTTACAACGATGCCCATGCCTGCATCGAGGGCCATGCGGATGTAGCGGAGGCCCAGGCGAGTGAACTCAGCCTGGCCCGCGCCAAGGCCGTGGCTGATGGGCTGATTGCGCTTGGGCTGCATGCCGAGGACATGACCATTCGGGCTTTTGCCGCGACGCGCCCGGTCGACCCGAACGCCAGGGGCCTGGTGGCAGGCGTGAACCAGCGGGTCGAGGTATTGCTATGCCAGGAGCCCGATGACAGTCCGCGTAACGGTCATAAAGATGCTGCGGTGATCGCGCCGCTCAGGATGATGATGGCACCTCGGGTCGCCGCGGCGATGGGCTGCCAGGTGATGCCACCCAGCACGCCTCGGCAGATCGACTTCGATTGCGCGCAGCATCGCTTCGACGGACCGCAGCCAAGGTTGCGGTTGGGCCGCAATCAGATGGTGCCGACGGCGACGTTCCATTGGCTGGATACGCCTTTGGCCAGCATCGCAGACCGGGGACGCGTCGCCGCTGCCGGCTGGGCTGTGCTGGACGCGTTAGGCCAATCCGATCCCGATCGAACACTTGAGCAATTCATGGGTGCGGACCCGCATTCTCCCGGTACAAATTCGACAGGAACGCCCGCAACTCGGCTGCTCATGCCCTTCGACAGCCGGACCGGCCGTGGAAGCATGAACATTACCGTGGAGCCTAAAGGCGTTGTCAGGCAATTCACCGCGTTTCGGCAGGCCATCGCGGACGGATTGGGTGAAGGTCAGTCAGGTAATGCCTCCGACGGAGGGGCTGGATTACGATGAGTCTATCACACCCGGGAGCCCCATCCATGCCGCGCACGCTGATCCGCAATGCCGCCTGGGCCGTGGTCTGGAACGGCCGCCACGAATACCGCCGCGACGTCGACATCCTGCTCGATGGCGGCAAGGTCGCCGCCATCACCCCGCATGACCCCGATGTGCCACCACCCGCCGCGGAGGAGGTGATCGACGGCCGCGCCCTGCTGGTGCTGCCCGGCTTGGTCAATGTCCATACCCACCCCACCACCGAGCCCGGCCTCCGCGGCATCCGCGAGGACCACGGCGTGCCGGAACAGCAGATGACCGGCCTCTTCGAGCGGGCGCAGTCGCTGCGCCTCGACGAGGCCGGGCGGGAGGCGGCGCAGCGCCTCGCCTACGCCGAGTTGCTCTCGGCCGGCGTCACCAGCGTGGTCGATCTCTCGGCGCCGCATCCGGGCTGGCTCGGGGTGATGCGGCAATCGGGGCTGCGGGTCTGGGCCGGGCCGGGCTATGCCAGCGCGCATTGGGGCATGACGGCGCCGCAGACCGTCACCTGGCACTGGAACGAGCGGACCGGGCGCGATGGCTTCCGTCGCGCCCAGGCGATCATGGACGAAGCCGAGGCCGATGCCTCCGGCCTGCTCTCGGCCATCGTCTTCCCGGCCCAGATCGACACGGTGGAGGAGGAGCTTTTCCGCGACAGCATCGCGCTGGCCGAGGCGACAGGCCGGCCCTTCACCACCCATATCGCCCAGGCGGTGGTCGAGGTGCGGGAGATGATCGCCCGGCATGGCAAGACGCCGATCCAATGGGCGGCCGAGATCGGCCTGCTGACGCCGCGCAGCATCCTCGGCCATGCGATCTTCCTCGACGAGCACCCGAGCATCGGCTGGCCCTCCTTCGGGGGAGCGGGCGCCCGCGACCTCGGGATCATGGTCGAACGTGGCGTGGCAGTCGCCCATTGCCCCTCCCCCTTCGCCCGCTACGGCGAGCATCTCTGCGACTTCGGCCGCTACGCGCGGCGCGGCGTGCGGATGGCGATGGGGACGGATTGCGCGCCGCACAACCTCATTGAGGAAATGCGCCTCGCCATCCTGCTGGCGCGCAATGCCGGGCGGGACCTGGCCGGCGGCGATACCGCCCTGGTTTTCCATGCAGCGACGGCGGGCGGTGCCGATGCGCTGGGCCGGCAGGACCTCGGGCGGCTGATGGTGGGCGGCGCGGCCGATGTGGCGCTGATCGACCTGACGCATCCGCTGATGACCCCGCCGCGCGACCCGTTGCGCGCCCTGGTCTTCCATGCCGCCGACCGGGCGGTGCAGCGGGTGATCGTCGCCGGGGAGACGGTGCTGGCCAAGGGCCGGCCGACCAGGCTCGACGTGACCGATGCCGCCGGCATCCTGGCGGAAAGCCAGGCGAAGATGCTGCGCGATGCCGGAATGCTGGACTACCTTGGCCGCGATGGCGACAGCATCGCGCCGCTCAGCCTGGCATTCGCCCGGTGACCTTCTCCCTGATCGCCCGCTGCCCGCGCACCGGCCAGTTCGGCGCCGCGGTGACCACCTCCTCCATCGCCGTCGGCAGCCGGGTGCCCTTCGCCGCCGCCGGCGTGGGGGCGGTGCTGACCCAGCACCGGACCGACCCGGGGCTGGGGCCGAAGGGGCTGGCATTGCTGCGGACCGGGCTGACCGCGGCCGCGGTGGTCGAGGCGCTGGTCGCCGGCACGCCGCATCATGCCTGGCGCCAGCTCGCGGTGGTGGATGCCGCCGGGCGCACCGCGCATTTCCACGGCACGGCGGTGAAGCCGGAACGGGCCGCGGCGCATGGCCCGGCGGTGGTGGCGGTGGGGAATATCCTGGCCGCGGACCGTGTGCCGGCGGCGATGGTGGCGGGGTTCATGGCCTCGCCCGACGAGCCCCTGGCCGAACGCCTGCTGCGCGGCCTCGAGGCCGGCGAGGCGGCCGGCGGCGAGCATGGCGCGGTGACCTCGGCCAGCCTGCTGGTGGTCTGGCGGGAGGCTTTTCCCTACGTGGACCTGCGGGTAGACCTCTCGACGGCGCCGCTGCCGGCCTTGCGACGGCTGTGGGAGGCCTATGCGCCGCAGGCCGAGGGATTCGTCCAGCGGGCGACCGATCCGGGGGAGGCACCCATCTTCTGACCCGTGGGTGAACTTGCATGCCCCCGAACCGTTGGGCTGCGGTCCCGATGGAGAATCATGATGAGTATTTTCAGCCGCATCCTTGAGAAGCTTACCGGCCATGCCCAGGCCGCCCCGCCGACCGTGCCCTCCGCAGTGCCCTCCGCCTCCCCGGCCCCGGCCGATGCGCAGCCCGGCACCGGGACCGCCACCGCCGCCGCCGCGACCACCACGCCGGTCGATGTGACCGCCGTCATGAATGGGCTCGCCTCGCAGTCCAAGCAGCGCCTGGACTGGCAGCATTCCATCGTCGACATGATGAAGCTGCTGGAGATGGATAGCAGCCTCGATGCGCGGAAGTCGCTGGCGAAGGAGCTGAACTACACCGGCGATACCAACGACAGCGCCGCCATGAACATCTGGCTGCACAAGCAGGTCATGCAGAAGCTGGCCGAGAACGGCGGCAAGGTTCCGGCCGAACTGATGAACTGAGCGAAACCCGGCCCGGGGCGGCGACGTTCGCCGCCTTTCGGGAAGGGACAGCGACATGCCGCGCAATGCCAGCGAGATCGTCGTCGATACGTTGCATGCCTGGGGCGTGACCACGATTTTCGGTTATGCCGGTGATGGCATCAACGGCGTGGTCGAGGCACTGCGTCACCGGCAGGACAAGATCCGCTTCGTCACCGTCCGGCATGAGGAAAGCGCCGCCTTCATGGCCGCGGCCTATGCCAAATGGACCGGGCGGATCGGCTGCTGCTTCGCCACCACGGGGCCGGGCGGGCTGCATCTGCTGAACGGGCTGTACGACGCGAAGCTGGACATGGCGCCGGTGGTGGCGCTGACCGGCCTGCCCTATCACGATATCGCCGATACCTTCACCCAGCAGGACGTGCCGCTCGACCGCGTCTTCGCCGATGTCGCCGTCTACAACGCCCGCATCATGGGCGCGGCCCAGGCCGAGACGGTGACGAGCCTGGCCTGCCGCACCGCGCTGGCACGCCGGGGCGTGGCGCATCTGGCGCTTGCCGTGGACGTGCAGGAAGAAGCGGAGGACGAGCCCTCCCCGCGCGGCAAGGCACAGACCAGCGCGGCGAACTGGGTCGAAGGGCTGCGGCTGCCGGACCCCGCGGAGCTGGCCGCGGCGGCGGAGATCCTCAATGGCGCGCAACGGGTGGCGATCCTCGCC
This sequence comes from Belnapia sp. AC561, assembly GCF_979252845.1. Lineage (NCBI taxonomy): Bacteria > Pseudomonadati > Pseudomonadota > Alphaproteobacteria > Acetobacterales > Roseomonadaceae > Belnapia > Belnapia sp. AC561. The sequence goes on along the minus strand of NZ_CEEDBP010000016.1, from coordinate 88,957 downwards.
GGCCGCGGGGCGCTCGGCGCGAAGGCCGAGCTGGAGCAGGTGGCCGAGACCCTGGGCGCCCCGGTGATCAAGGCGCTGCTCGGCAAGGCGGTGCTGCCGGACGAGCATCCGCTGACCACTGGCGGCATCGGGCTCTACGGTACCTTCGGCACCCATGCGGTGGTGAAGGACTGCGACGCGCTGCTGATCGTCGGCTCCACCTTTCCTTATGTCGAATACTACCCGAAGCCGGGCCAGGCGCGGGTGGTGCAGATCGACCGCGACCCGCAGCGGATCGGGCTGCGCCAGGCGACCGAGGCCGGGCTGGTCGGCGACGCCAAGGCGGTGCTGGACCAGTTGCTGCCGCTGCTGCAGCGCAAGCAGGAGCGCGGCTTCCTCGAGATGGCGCAGGCGGAGACGCGGCGCTGGCATGAGACCCTGCGGGCCGCCGAGACCAGCCCCCGCCTGCCGATGAACCCGGCGGCGCCGGTCGCGGCGCTTGGCGCGCGGATGCCGGCCGATGCGGTGGTGGTGGCCGATAGCGGGCACCATACCGGGTTGGTGGCGCGGCACATGCGGCTGGGGCCGGAGCATGACTTCGGGGTTTCGGGCCTGTTGGCCTCCATGGGCTGCGCCATTCCCTATGCGGTGGCGGCCGGCTGCGCCTGGCCGGGGCGGCCGATCATCGGCATCATCGGCGATGGCGGGCTGGCGATGCAGCTCGGCGAATTCGCCACCGCGGTCGCCATGAAGCTGCCGTTGAAGCTGCTGGTCCTGCGCAACGGCACGCTCGGGCAGATCAAGTGGGAGCAGATCCTCTTCCTCGGCAATCCGGAGCATGGGTGCGAGGTGCCGGTGATCGACTTCGCCAAGGCAGCCGAAGCCATGGGCGGCCACGGCTTCACGGTCGAGGATCCGGCCAAGCTTGGCGCGGTGCTGGACGCGGCGCTGGCGGTCGAGGGGCCGGTGATCATCCAGGCGATCGTCGACCCGAACGAGCCGCTGCTGCCGGCGGTGGTGTCCGAGGCCTATGCCAAGCACCTGAAGCAGGCGCTCGGCGAAGGCACCAAGGATGCCACGGCGATCGAGGCGGCGCTGGAGCGGGAGCCGTCGCGCTCGATGATGGGCTAGGCATGGGTGCGGCTCGGCGCTGGACCGCCGGGCCACATCCCGCTTATCTGGCGCCCTGGATGACGGGGACGAAGCCATGAAGACGCGCGCGGCGGTGGCCTGGGCGGCGGGAAAGCCGCTGACGATCGAGACGATCGAGATCGGCGGCCCGAAGGCCGGCGAGGTGCTGGTCGAGGTGATGGCGACCGGTCTCTGCCACACCGACCAGTACACGCTCAGCGGGCGCGATCCGGAGGGGATGTTCCCGGCCATTCTCGGCCATGAGGGCGCCGGGGTGGTGCGGGAGGTCGGCGCCGGCGTCACCAGCCTGAAGCCGGGCGACCATGTCATCCCGCTCTACACGCCAGAATGCCGGCAGTGCAAAACCTGCCTCAGCCGGCGGTCCAACCTCTGCACCGCCATCCGTGCGACCCAGGGCAAGGGGGTGATGCCCGATGGCACGTCCCGCTTCTCCTGCGAGGGAACGCAGGTGATGCACTACATGGGCTGCAGCACCTTCGCGAACTTCACCGTGCTGCCGGAGATTGCCCTGGCGAAGATCCGGGAGGACGCGCCCTTCGACAAGATCTGCTACATCGGCTGCGGCGTGACGACCGGCGTCGGCGCCGTGATCAATACCGCCAAGGTCTGGCCGGGTGCGAATGTCGCGGTCTTCGGGCTCGGCGGCATCGGGCTGAACGTGCTGCAGGGCGCGCGGATGGTGGGTGCCGACAAGATCATCGGCGTCGACCTCAACCCCGAGCGGGAGACGATGGCGCGGCAGTTCGGCATGACGCATTTCATCAACCCGAATGTCGTCGGCCAGGACAAGGTGGTGGAAGCCATCGTCGATCTCACCGGCGGTGGCGCCGATTTCTCCTTCGAGTGCATCGGCAATACCAAGGTGATGCGCCAGGCGCTGGAATGCACCCACCGCGGCTGGGGCGAGAGCATCATCATCGGCGTCGCCGGCGCCGGCGAGGAGATCAGCACCCGCCCCTTCCAGCTCGTCACCGGCCGCAACTGGCGCGGCACCGCCTTCGGCGGCGCGCGCGGGCGGACCGACGTGCCGAAGATCGTCGACTGGTACATGGAGGGGAAGATCGACATCGACAGCCTGATCACCCACACCATGCCGCTCGAGCAGATCAACCATGGCTTTGAGCTGATGGAGAAGGGCGAGAGCATCCGCTCGGTGGTGATCTACTGATGCGCCGGCGCGCGCTGCTGGCGGGTGTCCTGGCCGCGCCGGCAGTGCATGCGCAAGGGACCTATCCGGACCGGCCGATCCGCCTGGTCATTCCCTGGCCGCCGGGCGGGACCAACGACATCATCGGCCGGCTGGTGACCGAGGGCATGGCGGCCAGGCTCGGCCAGCCCATGGTGATCGAGAACCGCGGCGGTGCCGGCGGCATGCTGGGCGCCGATATCGTCGCCAAGGCGCCGGCCGATGGCTATACGCTGGTGCTCGGCGGCAGCGGCAGCCTGACCATCACCAGCCTGGTGCAGGCTCGCGTGCCCTATGACGTGGCAACCGCCTTCGCGCCGATCGGCATGATGGGCCTCGGGCCGAACGTCATCGTGGTGCATCCCTCGGTCCCGGCGACGACCTTGAAGGAGCTGCAGGCGGTGGCGAAGGCGGCGCGGCCGGCGCTCTCCTATGCCTCGCCCGGGGTCGGCAGCACCGGCCATGCGGCGGGGGCGATGATCGCCCAGGCGTTGGAAGTGGAGATGGACCACATCCCTTATCGCGGCACCGGGCCGGCGCTGAACGACGTGCTGGCCGGGCGGGTGCCGGTCTTCACCAATGCCTTGGCGCCGATGCTGCCGCATGTGCAGGCCGGAAGCCTGCGGGCCCTGGCCATCGCCGGGGCGAAGCGCAGCGACGCTTTGCCCACGCTGCCGACAACCGGGGAAGCGGGCTTTCCGCAGATCGAGGCCAGTACCTGGTTCGCGCTGCTGGCAACCGGCGGAACGCCGCCGGAGCGGATTGCCCGGCTGCATGCCGCATTGAACGAGGTATTGGCCGAGCCGGAGCTGCGGCGGAAGCTGGCCGAAGGCGGCGTGGATGTCGAGCCGAGCGAGAGCCCGGCGGCCTTCGGCAATTATTTCGCTGCCGACCGCGCCCGCTGGGCGCCGGTGGTGCGGCGGGCCGGGATGCGGGTGGAGTAGCGCCCCTCCCCGGCTTGCGGCAGGATACCCGGAACAAAATCCCGGGGAGGTCAGGAATGATCGGACGTCGGGCGCTCGCGCCCTTGTTGCTGGCTGCTGCAGCCACGACGCAAGCCAGCGCCCAGGCGGCACCCTGGCCCTCCCGCACCTTGCGCATGGTCATTCCCTGGCCGCCCGGCCAGGCGACCGACATCATCGGCCGCATCATCGCCCAGCACCTGACGACCAGGCTCGGCCAGACCGTGGTGCCGGACAACCGGCCGGGCGCCGGCGGGATGATCGGCACCGATGCCGTCGCCAAGGCGGCGCCCGATGGCTATACCCTGCTCTCGGCCTCGATCGGGCCGATCACCTTCGGGCCGCTGGTGCAGCGCACGCCCTATGACGTGGCCCGCGAACTGGCGCCCGTCTGCAGCTTCGGCATCGCCCCCTACATGCTGCTGGTGAAGCCGGACTTTCCCGCTGCCGATGCGCGGGCCTTTGTCGCGCTGCTGAAGAAGAACCCGGGAAAGTACACCTTCGCGTCCTCCGGCATCGGCGGGGCGCAGCATTTGCTGACGGCACTGTTCAATGCCCGGGCCGGGGTGGATGCGCTGCACATCCCCTTCCAGGGCAGCGGCCCGGCGATGGCCGCCTTCCTCAGCGGCTCGGTGGATTATGCCATCGAGACCCCGGCGGCGGCGGGCGCGCTGGTGCGCCAGGGCAGCCTGCGGCCGCTCGGCATCAGCACCGCCAAGCCGAGCGCCCTGCTGCCCGGACTGGAGCCGCTTGCCAGCGCGGCCGACCTGCCGGGCTACGACATCGGTGGCTGGAACGGGCTGATGACCACCGCCGGCACGCCGCAGCCGATCATCGACCGGGTGCTGGCCGAGGTGAAGGAGGGGCTGGCGACGACCGAACTGAAGGACCGCTTCGGCAGCCTCGGGATGGAAGTCGGGGTGCTGGGGCCGGAGGCCTTCAACACCATGCTGCGGGCCCAATGGGAGTTGTTCGGCGGGCTCATCAAGCAGCTTGGCATCCGGGCGGAATGACGCCACATGGGCCGCACCATAATACGTCCGGGAACAGAACCAATGAAACGTCGCTCGCTGCTGCTCGCCACGCCTGCCCTGCTGCTGGCGCGGCCCGTCCTGGCCCAGGGCGCCTATCCGGCGCGGCCGGTGCGGATGGTGGTGCCCTGGCCGCCGGGACAGGCGACGGACCTCATGGCGCGGGTCGCGGGCCAGCAGGTCGCGGCGCAGTGGGGCCAGGCGGTCATCCCGGAGAACAAGGCCGGCGCCGGCGGGATGATCGGGACCGATGCCGTCGCCAAGGCACCGCCGGATGGCTATACCATCCTCGCCGCCTCGACCGGGCCCATCACCACCGCGCCGCTGGTGCAGCGCACGCCCTACGACCCGGAGAAGGATTTCGCCCCGGTCGCGATGATCGGCATCTCGCCCTATGTGCTGACGGTGACGAACAACTTCCCGGCCAGGACCGCGGAGGAGTTCATCAAGGTGGTGAAGGCCAGCCCCGGCAAGTTCACCTATGCCTCCTCCGGCACCGGGGCCGCGGCGCATCTGATCACCCTGATGTGGCTCAATCGGGCCGGGCTGATGGATACGGTGCACGTGCCCTTCCAGGGCAGCGGGCCGGCGCTGACGGCGGTGATGGCTGGGCAGGTGGATTTCGCCATCGATACCCTGGCGGCGACCGGGCCGCTGGTGCGCCAGGGCGGATTGCGGGCCATGGGCATCTCGCTCGCCGCCGGCAGCGAGCTGGCCCCCGACATCGCCCCGCTGGCGCGGCTGCCGGAGACCGCGGGCTTCGACGCCGGCGCCTTCGGCGGCTACATGATGCCGGCCGGGACCCCGGCGGCGATCGTCGAGCGGCTGGCGGCGGAGACCGAGAAGGCCATGGGCACCGCCGAGGTGAAGCAGCGCATGGCCGCCATCGGCTTCCAGGCGCAGCCGCGCGGCACGGCGGACTTCACCGCCTTCCTGAAGACCCACCGGGAGCAGTTTCGGCAGGTGATCGAAGAGAACAAGCTGCGGGTGGAATAGGGTAAGCCTGGGCAGGGCGGGGGAAACGCTCTCCCCGCCCTGTCAGCTCAGATAATGCCGAAGGAAAAGGCATTGCCGGTGACGCTGGCAGCCGAGAGATCGACGAGGCCGGTCAGCTCGACGATCATGTCGACGCCGTTGATGAACTCAGCGTTGTTGCCGCTGCCGTCGTGTCGGCTCTCGACCAGATAGGTGTCGCCGCCGAACTGGAACCAGCCGAAGGCGCCATTGACGCTGGCATTGCCGCCGGCGGTGACGACGGCATTGGCATAATCCTGGAAGACCGCGTGCCGGCCCAGCACCATCTTCGTGCTGTTGAAGGTCTCGGTTCCCAGGTCGGCGAAGACGATGGTGTCGCCTGCGTCGAGATCGGCGATGGTGGTGTATACGTTGAGGTTGGCGCCCGATGCAGTCAGAGAGACGACATCGCTGCCGGCACCGAGGGTGACGTGGTTCATGCCGCCGCCCAGGGTCACGATATCGCTGCCCGCGCCGCCGACATAGGTGTTGTTGCCGGACGTGGCAGTGAAGGCATTGGTGCCGTTGCCGAGCGAGACGGTATTGTTGCCGCTGGTGAGCACCACGGTGTCGGCGCCATCGCCCGCGGTGACGCTGACATGGCCGCTCCCGCCGACGAAGCTGTTGTTACCGCCGCCGAGGTCGATGACATGGGCCTGGCCGTTGGTGGCGGTAATCACGTCGTTGCCGCTGCCGCCGACATAGGTGACGGCCTGGTTCGCGGCGGTGACATTCACCGTATTGGTCCCGCTGGCGCTGCCATGCACGCTGGAGGCATTGGCCAGAGCGCCGGATGTCCAGGTGAAGCCGCCGAAGATGATGCCGCTGGCATCGACCGAGGTGAGCGCCGTGCTGGTCGCCGTCAGCGTCAGGCCGGCATTGCCGCCGATGGTGATGGAATGGGAGCTGTTGCCCAGCAGCGAGAGCGAGTCGTTGAAGGTGCCGGTCGGCGTCGCCTGCGTATCCAGGACCGTGACGTCGATATGCTCGACCCGGCTGGCGGTGATGCCGGTGGAAGCGAAGGCGACGCCGGCGCCGCTGCCATCCTGGAGGATGACATGGACCCTGTCGTCGGTACCGGCGGTGAAGGCCGTATTGCTGATGGTATAGGCGGTCCCGGCGCCGGTGAGGGCCAGCGTGCCGCCATTGGCCAGGTTGCTGAGGGTCAGGCCATTGCCTCCCGACGTGCTGACGTAATCGGGGATGCCGAGCATGGCCAGGTCGACGGTCTGGTTGGTGGCACCGTTCAGCACCAGCCGCTCGAAGCCGGTCACCACCTCGGCGAAGGCATTGCTGACCGAAGCGGTGGCAGCCAGGCTCGCCTGCATGATCAGGGTATCGGTGCCGACGCCTCCCGAGAGTGTGGCGCCCGGTGTGCTGGACAACGACCCGAGGTTCAGGCTGTCGTCACCCGCGCCGAGCGAGACCGCGTGGTCGATGATGCCGGAGGCGTGGGTCACCCTGTCGGCGCCGGCACCGCCGGTGAAGCTGGCCCGGCCGGCGTTGAGGGTGATGACGGAGGTGCCGGTGGTGGCGCTGGTATCGATGCTGGTGAGGCTGGTCTGGCTGCTGAGATCCGCGGTGAGCCCGGCGGCGCCCCTGACCGCGACGGTCTGCAGCATGGTCATGCCGGTGGTCGAGGTCAGGGTCAGGCGATGGGTGCCGTCGATGTTCAGGCTGGTCAGGGCGCCGAAGGTGATGTTGGCCAGGCTCGAGTTGTGGCCGGCGGTGGTCGCGTTCAGCGTGGTATAGATATCGGCGTCATCCATCGTGCCGCCGGTCAGGCCGTCGAGCGTGACAGCAAGGGCCCGATTGGTCGGCGTGGTGAGGCCGCTGTTGTCGATGATGACGTTGCCGGAGCCGCCCGTGAGGCTCAGCGTGGTCAGCGCATTGCCGCCGATGGCGAGGGTGCTGTAGTTCGCCACCGTGACCGAGGCAATGGTGCCGGACAGGCACGCGCTGGCATGATTGACGTCAGTTATGGCGACGCTGTTCGTGATCACCCCGGCGACGTCGGCCGAGGCGGTGGCCCGGGCGACGGCGGTCACGCTGACCGCGGTGGTCGCGGCGGTGCCAGTCACGGTCACCTCGCCCATGGTCGTCGTCGTGCCCACCGCGTTGGTGGCGGCCTGGACGATGCTGACGCTACTGCCGCCGGTCACCGCGATGGCGCCCATGGCGACCGCCCCATCCGAGGTATTGTTGACGCTGATCGCGCCACTGGGCGCGGTGACGCTGCCGATGGTGGCACCTCCGGTGGTGGACCCGGCCAGGATCAGGGTGACGCCCGTGCCGCCGTTGATCGTGGTACCGGCAGCACCGACATTCACGAAATCGGCGAGGACCCTGGTGCCTGCACCGACCGTGATCGCGTTGTTGCCGCCGTTGCCATGCACCTGCAGCCGCTCCAGCCCGGACCAGGCGGTGGTGTCGAGCTGGATGCTGCCAGCCGACGAGGCGATGACCGCCGCCTCGACATTGATGAGGATGGGCAGCGCGGCCAGGGAAAATCCAGCGGTATCGGTGACGTCGAGCGTGTCCAGGCCGTCGCCGCCATCGATGCGGTCGGTGCTGGCGAAGCCGCCGGCGACCGTCGCGGTGAAGGTGTCGTCGTAGATGGATCCGGCGATGCTATCGGTTGCGGCCGTGAGGAAGAATGCGGTCTCGGTCTGCGAGGTATCCGATATCACCACGCTGCCGAGGCGGCCGCCGATGCTGAGTTGCATCGTTTCCGTCCCCTCGGTCGTCGCATCCGCGGCCAGGGTGAAGGACACCGTGGCCCGACCCTCCGCATCCAGGGTCGCGGTGCCGGTGCGTGCCTCGAGCACGTCATCGGCCTGCACGCCATGGAGGACATAGCCGAACGGGGTACCGGCAGGCATGCCGGGCGCGGAGAAGGTATAGGTGACCACGGTACCTTCGTTGGCCACGAGGGTGCTCACGCTCAGGCTCGGCGCGACCGCCATGCGATGCTCGTGGATGCCGAACTGCAGGTAATGCCCGAGCGGGTTGACCCCGGCCGCGGCAACATCCGGATTCTGCTCCAGGTACCAGCTGGTGTCGAAATGCGGCGAGGGGTCGCGGCCCTCATGCCAGCCGAAGGTCAGGTAGTGCTGCAGCGGATTGACCCCGGCCGCGGCAACATCCGGATTCTGCTCCAGGTACCAGCTGGTGTCGAAATGCGGCGAGGGATCGCGGCCCTCGTGCCAGCCGAAGGTCAGGTAATGGGCATAGGGATCGGTACCGGAGGCGGCGACATCCGGATTGGTGGCGAGGTAGCCGCTGACGGAGAAGAAGGCGTTCGGATCACGCCCCTCATGCACGCCGTACTGCATGAAGTGCAGCAGCGGATTGCTGCCGGAGGCCGCCACATCCGGGTTGTGGGCGAGATAGAAGGACGAGTCGAAGAGGACCGAGGGGCTGCGGCCTTCCTGCGCGCCGCTGGTCGCGTAATGGAGTAGCGGATTGACCCCGGCCACAGCGACGTCCGGATTGGCGGCGAGGTAGCCTGCAGTGGAAAAATAGGGGCTCGGGTCGTAGCCCAGCGCCCAGCCGCTTCGCAGATAATGCTCGGTAGCGCCGAGGCCGGAGCTCGCAGCATCCGGATGAGCGTTCAAATAGTAGGTCGCGTCGATGAGCATTGCGAAGAGGCTGGCTGGATTCTGCGCCATGAAGGTTCCCGTTTCCCGCTGCGTGGTCTGCAACGAGTACCGGGAACCGTTTAATATAGGGTTAGGCGCCCCTCCCCCGCGGGTTCCGTGCGGGGCTCAGTAGCTCTTCGGCAGACCAAGCACCCGCTCGGCGATGTAGCAGCAAATCAGATTGGGGCTGACCGGGGCGATCCAGGGGATCATCGCTTCGCGCAGGAAGCGCTCAACGTGGTATTCCTTGGCGTAGCCGAAGCCACCATGCGTCATGACGGCATTCTGGCAGGCCTTCATCGCCGCTTCCGCCGCCAGATACTTGGCGGCATTGGCGGCGGCGCCGGCATCCTGCTTCTGGTCGTACTTCCATGCTGCCTGCAAGGTCATCAGCCAGGCGGCCTCGAGCGCCATCCAGTCCTGCGCCAGGGGGTGCTGCACCGCCTGGTTCTGGCCGATCGGGCGACCGAAGACCACACGCTCGCGGGCGTAGTCGCTCGCGCGCTTGAGGGCGACGCGGCCGATGCCGACGGCTTCGGCGGCGATCAGCACGCGTTCCGGGTTCAGCCCGTGCAGGATGTAGCGGAAGCCGCGCCCTTCCTCGCCGATGCGGTCCTCAAGCGGGATGGGCATGTCCTCGAAGAAGATCTCGTTGGAATCGACCGCCTTGCGGCCGGCCTTGTCGATCTCCCGGACGCTGGCGTAGCGGCGGTCGAGCTTCGTGTAGAACAGGCTGATGCCATCGGCCGGGCTGGCGCATTGCTCGATGGGCGTGGTGCGGGCCAGAAGCAGGATGTTGTCGGCGACCTGGGCGGAGCTGATCCAGACCTTCTGCCCATTGGCGTAATAGGTATCGCCGCGGCGCTCGGCTCGGCACTTGAGCCGGGTGGTATCGAGGCCGGTGGTCGGCTCGGTCACGCCGAAGCAGGCCTTCACCTCGCCGCGGGCGATCGGCGGCAGCATCCGCGCCTTCTGCTCCGGCGTGCCATGCACCACCACGGGATGCAGGCCGAAGATGTTGAGATGGACCGCGGTCGCGCCCGACATGCCGGCGCCGGATGCGGCGATCGCTTCCATCAGCAGCGCCGCCTCGGTGATGCCGAGGCCGGAGCCGCCGTATTCCTCGGGGATGCAGATGCCGAGCCAGCCGGCCTCGGCCAGCGCCCGGTGGAAGTCGTGCGGGAAGCCGCCTTCCTTGTCCTTCTTCAGCCAATAGGCATCGTCGAAACGGGCGCAGATGGCGGTGACCGCCTCGCGGATGGAATCCTGTTCCGGGGTCAGCGCGAAATCCATCTGGGGTATCCTCCTGGGGCCGCAGGCTTGCCCTCCGGGGGTGGGATGGTCAACCGTGTCGGCGGATTGTGGGGGATATGGGTGGATGCTGCCGCTGATCGGGTATCTGGATCGTTTCTCGGGCCGGCCGGGGGAGAGCCTCGCGGTGAAGGTCTCGGCGGCGATGCCCTATGCGGCGGATATCGTCCGCATCCGGCATGCGGACCCCAATCCGGCGGGGCCGGGGATGAAGCTGATCCCGGTGCCCTCCGCCTGCGCGGGGGACTACCCGGCGCGGGTCCAGGCGGTGCCGCTGGGGTCCTCCGGACGGGCGAGTGGCGCCTTGGACCTGGGCGGTGCCTTCACCGTGCTGCTGCGGCTGCAGCCCTGGCTGCTGCGCGGGCAGGTGCTGGCGCTGGAGGTCGGTGGGCAGTCGCTGGTGCTGGCCCTGGGTGCGGCGGGGCTGGTGGCGACGGCGGATGGCCTGGATTGCACCCTGGCGGCGGCCCCCCTGCCCCGGCGCTGGTACGAGGTCTCGGTGACGCTGGGCAACGGCACGCTGCGGCTGGCGCAGCGGGCGCTGCAGCCGGTCGCCGGGCGGCCGGACGAGGGCGAGGCCGCCATGGCTCTGCCGGCTGCCGACTGGGCCGGGCCAGCGACCATCACCTTCGGCACCGGCTTCAACGGCCGGATCGAGGACCCGATGCTGCTGGCGGGCACGGACCCGGCCACGCTGGATGACCCGGAGGCGCTGCTTGCGGCTGGGCGGTTACGGGCCTGGTGGGATTTCTCCATCGGCATGGACGGCGACAGCATCACCGACCGCGGCCCGGCGGCGTTGCACGGCACGCTGGTGAACATCCCCAACCGGGCCATGCGGGGCAGCCGCTGGACCGGGGCCGAGCACGCCTGGCGCCACGCGCCACGGCACTATGCCGCCATCCATTTCCACGAGGACGACCTGGCCGATTGCGGCTGGGAGACCGCCTTCAGCCTACCCATCCCGGCCGATATGCCGAGCGGCGTCTATGGCGTGCGGCTGCGGGGCGAGGGTGCGGAGGATATCATCCCCTTCTACGTGCTGCCGCCCAAGGGCAGGGTGCGGGCGCCGCTCGCCTTCCTCGCCAGCACCTTCACCTACCAAGTCTATGCCAATCACCAGCGCGGCAATCTGGACGAGGCCTTCCGCCGGCGCATTGCCAACTGGGGTGCCTATCCGCACAGCCCGGACGAGCATTCCGAATTCGCCCATAGCACCTACAACACCCACCCCGACGGCAGCGGCATCGGCTTCAGCACGCGGCTGCGGCCGATCCTGACCATGCGGCCAGGCTTCCTCACCTTCGACGACGCCCGCGGCTCGGGCCTCCGCCACTTCCCGGCCGATAGCCACATCACCGACTGGCTGGAGGAGAAGGACCTCGCCTTCGACGTCATCACCGACGAGGACCTCGATGCCGAAGGCCTGTCGCTGCTCTCGGGCTACAAGGGCATCGTCACCGGGGCGCATCCGGAATACCACAGCCAGGTGATGCTGGACGCGCTGCAGGACTACGTGAACGGCGGCGGCCGGCTGGCCTATCTCGGCGGCAACGGCTTCTACTGGAAGGTGGCGCGGCGGGCCGACCTGCCGGGGGTAATCGAGCTGCGCCGGGCCGAGGGCGGCATCCGCGCCTGGGCGGCTGACCCGGGCGAATACTACCACCAGTTCGACGGCACCATGGGCGGGCTGTGGCGCCGCAACGGGCGGGCGCCGCAACTGCTCTGCGGTGTCGGCTTCTCCGGCCAGGGCGCCTTCGAAGGCTCGCATTATCGGCGGCTGCCGGCTGCGGATGATCCCAAGGTCGCCTGGATCATGGCGGGCGTGGAAGGCGATATCCTCGGCGACTTCGGGCTTTCGGGCGGCGGCGCGGCGGGCTTCGAGCTGGACCGGGCGGACTCGCTGCTGGGCACGCCGCCAGGGGCGGTGATCCTGGCGCGGTCGGAGCAGCACCAGTCGCATTTCGTGACGGTACCGGAGGAATTGCTCGGCCGCGTCACCACCATCCCCGGCGAGGATGCGGAGGCGCTGATCCGCGCCGAGATCGTCACCTTCGACACGCCGGGCGGCGGCACGGTCTTCTCCACCGGGTCGATCACCTTTGCCGGGAGCCTGTCGCATAACGGCTACGCCAACCCGATCTCCCGGATGCTCGAGAATGTGCTGCGCCGGTTCGGCGCCTGAGGATGGAACCTGGAATGGATACGCAGCAGGAATTGGCACCGCGCAGCATCCAGCGCGGCGACTACCGGCCGCCGGCCTATGCGATCGACAGCGTGGAACTGGACTTCCAACTCGATGCCGCGGCGACCGTCGTCACTGCGAAGCTGGTGCTGCACCGTGCGGCGGAGGGACCGCTGCGCCTCGATGGCGACGGGCTGACCCTGGTCGAGGCGCGCTGGGATGGCGTGCCGATCCCGCCGGAACGGCTGAGCTTCGGCACCGACGGGGTGCTAACGATCCTGGCGGCACCCGACGCCGGGCTGCTCGAGACGGTCGTGCGCATCGCGCCGGAGAAGAATACCGAACTCTCCGGCCTCTATACCTCGGGCGGCAATTTCTACACCCAATGCGAGGCGGAGGGCTTCCGCCGCATCACCTTCTTCCCCGACCGCCCCGATGTCATGACTCGCTTCACCGTGACGCTCACCGCCGACAAGGCGCGCGTGCCGGTGCTGCTCTCGAACGGCAATCCGGATGGGGCCGGCGACCTGCCGGACGGCCGCCACTGGGCCCGCTGGGTCGATCCGCATCCGAAGCCGAGCTACCTCTTTGCCCTGGTCGCCGGCGACCTCGTCGCGGTCAGCGACCGCTTCACCACCGCCGGCGGCCGCGACGTCGCGCTGAACATCTGGGTGCGGCGCGGCGACGAGGATCGCTGCGCCCATGCGATGGACAGCCTGATCCGCAGCATGCGCTGGGACGAGGAGGTCTTCGGCCTCGAGTACGACCTCGACGTCTTCAACATCGCCGCCGTGTCGGATTTCAACATGGGGGCGATGGAGAACAAGGGCCTCAACGTCTTCAACACCAAGTATGTCCTGGCCAAGCCGGAGACAGCGACGGACGGCGACTACCAGGGCATCGAGACCGTCATCGCGCATGAATACTTCCACAACTGGACCGGCAACCGCGTCACCTGCCGGGACTGGTTCCAGCTATCGCTGAAGGAAGGGCTGACGGTCTTCCGCGACCAGGAATTCAGCGCCGACCAGGGCAGCCGCGCGGTGAAGCGCATCCGCGACGTGCGCGGGCTGCGGGCGGCGCAATTCCCCGAGGATGCCGGGCCGATGGCGCATCCGGTGCGTCCGGACAGCTACATCGAGATCGACAATTTCTACACGCCGACCGTCTACCAGAAGGGCGCCGAGGTGGTGCGGCTGATCCATACCCGGATCGGTGCCAGCGCCTTCCGGCGCGGCATGGACCTCTACATCGCCCGCAACGACAACCGTGCGGTGACGATCGAGGAATTCGTCGGCGCGATGCAGGAGGCCTCCGGCATCGACCTCTCCGCCTTCATGGGCTGGTACGACCAAGCCGGCACGCCGGAGCTGGTCGCCGAGGACAGCTATGACGCCAAGGCCCGCCGCTGGACCCTGACACTGCGGCAGTCCATCCCGCCGACCCCGGGCCAGGAGGCCAAGCGCCCGGTGCCGATCCCGGTGGCGATGGGCCTGCTGGACGCGGCCGGCGCCGCGCAGCCGACGCGCCTCGCCGGCGAGAATGCGGCGCAGCCCGGCACCCGCCTGCTGCTGCTGGAGCAGGCCGAACAGCGCTTCATCTTCGAGGATGTCGCGGCGCCGCCCACGCCCTCCCTGCTGCGCGGCTTTTCCGCCCCGGTACGGCTGAAGGGCATTTCGCGGGAGCGGCTGCGCTTCCTCGCCGTGCATGACAGCGACCCCTTCGTGCGTTGGGAAAGCGGGCTGCAATATGCCGCGGCGCTGATGCTCGACATGGTCGCGGCACAACAGCGCGGCGAGGCATTGGGCTTCGATCCGGCGCTGGCCGAGGCGGTGCTGAACACCTTGCGCGGCGCCGAGGCCGACCCGGCCTTCGCCGCCGAAGCCCTGGCCCTGCCCGGCGAAGGTTTCCTTGCCGACCAGATGGAGATCGCCGATCCGCAGGCGATCCATCAAGTGCGCCAGCACCTGCGCCGGGAGATCGGGCAGCGCTGTGGCGCCGAGTTGCGGGCCTGCTACGACAGTCTGGCCGAGGCCGGCGCCTATCAGGTCGATGGCCGCAGCATCGGCCGCAGGGCGCTGCGCAATTCCTGCCTCGCCTATCTGGTGGCGGCCGGCGACGCCGATCTGGCGGCCGCGCAATACGACACCGCGACCAACATGACGGATACGCTGGCGGCGCTGTCGCTGCTGGTGGATACCACGCATCCGGCCCGCGACCCGGCCCTGGCCGCCTTTCACGGGCGCTGGCGCGCGGATGAGCTGGTGCTGGATAAGTGGTTCTCCATCCAGGCGATGTCGGCCAGGCCGGATGCCATGGCCGCGGTCCGCGCGCTGCAGGCGCATCCGGATTTCGACCTGCGCAACCCGAACCGGGCACGCTCGCTGATTGGCGCCTTCGCCAGTGGCAATCCGCAGCATTTCCATGCCGCCGATGGCACCGGCTACCGCTTCCTGGCCGATGCGGTGATCGCGCTCGATCCGATCAATGCCTCGATGGCGGCGCGGCTGATCTCGCCGCTCGGGTTGTGGCGGCGGCAGGCGCCGGCGCGGGCGGCACTGATGCGGCGGGAGCTGCAGCGCATCCTCGACGTGCCGAAGCTGAGCAAGGGGACCTTCGAGAAAGCCTCGAAGGGCCTGCTGTAGTCAGCTCTTCGCGGCGGTGATGGCATCCAGCACGCCGTCCATGGCGCGCTGGAAGGCCGGGCCGTCGAGGTAGCCATCGGTATCGCCGGCACGTTCGAGGAAGGCCTGCCAGCCCGGCCGGGCCATCGCCTGGCGGAAGCGGTCATGGAAATAGGCGATGGCCGCATCGGGCGTCGCCGCGGGCATGACCCAGCCCTTCATGTTCTCGATGTCGACGTTCCAGCCGAGCTCCTTCAGGGTCGGCACCGCCGGGTAGCTTTCGGCCCGGTCGGCCGAGCAGCAGACGAGGATGCGCAGCAGCCCGCCATCGGTCAGGCCCTTGAACTCCTCCGGGCTGGCGACCATCAGGTCCACCTGCCCGGCGGCGACGGCCTGCAACCCCGGCGCCCCGCCGGTATAGGGGACATGCAGCAGCTCCACCCCCGCTCGCTTCTCCAGCACCACGAAAACCGAGTGGTAGATGGAGCCGATGCCGGAGGAGCCATGGCTGACCGCCTGCGGCTTCACCTTCGCCGCGGCGATGACATCCGCCATGCTGCGCCAGGGGCTATCCGCCTTGACCAGGATGAACATGCGCTGCCGCATCAGCCGCAGCACGGCGCGGAAGCTGGTCTTCGGGTTGTAGGGCAGCTGCCGGTAGGCGGGGATGCTGGTGCTCTCGCTGCCGCCGCCCATCAGCAGGGTATGGCCATCGGCGCCGAGCGCCGCGACCTGCTGCGCGGCGATGGTGCCGCCGGCGCCGGGGCGGTTCACCACCACCAGCGGCTGCGGGATCAGCGGCTGCGCCGCCTCGATGATGGCGCGGGCGATGAGGTCGGCGCCGCCGCCGGGGGCGAAGCCGATGATGCATTGCACGGGATGGCTGGGCTGCCAGGCGGCATCCTGCGCCTTGGCGGGTGTGGCGCCCAGCCCGAGCAGCCCGGCCAGCAGGGGCCTTCTTTGCGGCATCGTCGTATCCTCCCGGCATTCCTGTCGCCGGTTGGCCCGGCTTCAGCCAGAGTGCCGCAGCAGCCCGAGGCTGACCAGTTCCTGGCGCAGCGCCGGCGGGCCGGTGAAGTGGATGCCATGCATCCCGAGCGCGGTGGCGGCCGCGGCATTCCGGACATTGTCGTCGATATAGACGATGTCCTCAGGCCGCAGGCCGTGGCGCTCGACCAGCAGCCGATAGATGCGCGGATCCGGCTTGATCAGCTTCTCCTGGCCGGAGACGACGACGCCCCGGAACCACTCCATGAAGGGGAAACGCTCCAGCGCCACCGGATAGGTCTCGGCGGACCAATTGGTCAGGGCATAGAGCGGCGTCCCGGCGGCCCTCAGCTCGGCCAGGATATCGACGGTGCCGGCGATCGGGCCGGCGATCATCTCGGGCCAGCGCCGGTGGAAGGCATCGATCAGCGCGGCCTGGGCCGGGTACTCGGCCTTGAGCGCGGCAGTGGCCTCGGCCCAGGGGCGGCCGGCATCCTGCTGCAGGTTCCAGGCGCCGGTGCAGACCTCGGCAAGGAAGCGTTCCATGCCGGCGGCGTCGCCGGGAAACAGCTTGCGGTAGAGGTGGCGGGGGTCCCAATCGATCAACACGCCGCCGAGGTCGAAGACGACGGTGCCACGGAGGCTGGCCGGGGCTGGGGATGGGGTCAAGCGGCCTCTCCTCGGGTCACGGAGGGCAAGCCTGCCGCAGCGGGAGCGCCGAGGCCAGCGGTGGATGGACAGCCAGGGTCCATGCGCCTTCACTGATCGGCAGAAGGAGCCCAGCCGATGCCCGCGAGGCCGAAACTGCCCGTACCCCCCGGGGCCTGCGATACGCATATGCATATCTATGGGCCGGCCTATCCGCTGGCGCCGACCAATGGCGGCCGGCCCACGCCGGTCGGGGCCGATGTGCCGGCCTACAGGGCGCTGATGGCCCGGCTGGGCCTGCAGCGGGTGGTGGTGGTGCAGCCAACGAGCTATGGCGCCGACAATCGCTGCACACTTGATGCCGTCGCGGCACTGGGCGATGCGGCGCGGGCGGTGGTGGTGGTGACGCCGGAGACCACGCCGGCCGAACTGGCCGCATTCCACGCGGCCGGAGCCCGTGGCGCACGCTTCCACATGCTCGGCGGGGCGCCGCAGGGATGGGATGCGCTGGGGCCGGTGGCGGCGAAGGTGGCGCCGCTCGGCTGGCATGTGCAGCTGCAGTTCGATGGCAGTGCATTGCCGGGCCGGGAGGCGATGCTGCGCGCCCTGCCCTGCCCCGTGGTACTGGACCATATCGGCCGCTTTCATCCGCCAGGCGCTCCGTCCAGCCAGCCGGTACGGGCGCTGCTTCGGCTGCTGGAAACGGGGCGGGTCTGGCTGAAGGTCAGTGCGCCGTACAACTCCTCCCTCAGTGGGCCGCCGGACTACCGGGACGTCACCGAGATTGCCCGGGCGGCAATCGGCACGGCCCCGGACCGGGTGCTCTGGGCGAGCAACTGGCCGCATCCGAACCCGCCGGCCTATCCGATCGACGAGGCGGAACTGCTGGATCTGCTGGGCCACTGGGTTCCCGACGACGCCACCCGCCGGCGCATCCTCGTGGAGAATCCGGCTGCCCTCTACGGCTGGCCGGATGCAAAGGAATAGCGGCATGCGCCGGGAAATACCTTCCCCCGCCTTGCTTCCTTTGTGTCCTGGCCAGCGCTAGCCTCCATCACGGAGGAAACAACCCATGCCGCAATTCGGACGCCGCAGCCTCATGGCCACCGGCCTCGCTGCAGCACCCATGGCGGCCGGCGCGCAGGCCTGGCCCGGTGACCGGCCGATCGGCTTCATCATCCCCTTTCCGCCCGGCGGCGGCACCGATGTGATGGTGCGCGCCATGATCCCCTATCTGGAGAAGCATCTGCCGGGCGCGCGCTTCGTCGCGCTGAACCGGCCGGGGGCCGGGGCGGAGGTGGGCTATACCGCGCTCGCCATGGCACCGCCCGACGGGCTGACCATCGGCGTGGTGATCGTCCCCAGCCTGCAGACCATCACCATCGAACGCTCGCCGCGCTACCGGCTGGAGGATCTCGCCTTCCTCGGCAGCGTGGTCGATGACCCGGGCGGCTTCTTCGTCGCGCCCGACAGCCCCTTGAGGACAGCGGCCGATCTGGCGGCGCATGTGCGGGCCAATCCGGACAAGGTGGCGGTGGGCACGGCGGGGATCGGCTCGGACGACCATCTGCTGATGATGGCATTCGAGCGGCTGGCCGGGGCGCCGATGGTGCATGTGCCCTTTGCCGGCCAAGCGCCGACCATCACCGCCTTGCTGGGCCGGCATATCACCGTGGCCGCGATGAACATCGGGGAGAGCCTGGAGCTGGTGAAGCAGGGCCAGGTGCGGGCGGTGGCGCAGGCGGCCCCGGCGCGCAGCAGCCTGGCACCCGATATCCCGACCTTCCGCGAGCAGGGCTTCGACCTGATTGGCGGCGTGGTGCGCGGCCTGGCCCTGCCCGCGGCGACGCCGGCATCGATCCGGGCCCGGCTGGCGGCGACGCTGCTGGCGGTGATGGATGATCCCGCCTGGCAGGCGGAGGCGGCGCGGCTCTACCAGCCGCTGCGGCGGATGGATGCGGCGGGCTTCACCACGCTGGTGCAGGCCGAGGCCGCGGAGCTGCGGCGGCTGTGGCAGGAACGACCCTGGAAGGACCAATGATGACGCGCCGGATCGTCGATCTCTCCGCCACCGTCACCACCGGGCATTTCCGTTGGCCGGTGGACCGGAAGCTGCTGAAGCGGCACGAGGATGGTGCGGGCCAGGGCACCTGGGCCGGCTGGAATCTGCATGGCTTCACCCATATGGACAGCCCCCGCCACGTGGACCCGGAAGGCTTCACGACCGATGCCATCACGCCGGAGATGACGGTCGGCGATTGCGCGGTGCTCGACCTCTCCGACGTGCCGGAGAATACCGCGATCACCGGGGACCGGATCGCCGCCGCGGGCGCGCATCTTCGGCGCGGCGACATCGCCCTGCTGAAGACCCGCTGGGACGAGCGGGCCGATATCGATACCCCCGGCTTCTGGTCCCGTGCCCCCTGGATGACGGCGGAGGCCGCGATCTGGCTGCGCGAGGCGGGCATCAAGGCGATCGGCTTCGACTTCCCTCAGGATTATTGCATCCGCTTCTTCCTGACCGGCGAGGCGCGGCCGCCCTTGCCCGAACACGTCACGCATTTCCACCTGCTGAAGCAGGGGGTCATCATGTTCGAATACCTGCGCAATACCGGCGCGCTGCGGGCGCCACGGTGTCTCTTCGTCGGCCTGCCGGTGAAGCTGCCGGACAGCGACGGCGCGCCGGCGCGGGTGATCGCCATCGAGGAGGATGCGGCGTGAGATTCGCCGGGCAGGTCGCCCTCGTCACCGGCGGCGGCGCCGGGCTGGGCGAGGCGATGGCGGAGCGGCTGGCCGCCGAGGGCGCCGCCGTGCTGGTCGCCGATATCGTCGCGGCGCGGGCCGAGGCGGTGGCGGCGCGGCTGACCGCAGCCGGGCAGCGGGCGCAGGGCTTCGCCCTGGACGTGGCGGAGGAGGAGCAGGCGGCGGCGGCCGTCGCCGCGGCGGAGCAGGCCTTCGGCCCGCTGACCATCGCCGTCTGCAATGCCGGTATCACCGATCGCGTCCCGGCGCTGGAGATGACCCGCGCCGCCTTCGAGCGCATCCTTCGCACCAATCTGACCGGCTGCTTCGTCACTGCCCAGGCGGCGGCGCGGGCCATGGTGCGAGGCGGCAGGGGCGGGCGGATCGTCACCACCTCCTCCGTCTCCGGCCAGCGCGGCGGCACCGGGCGGGCGGCCTATGGGGCGAGCAAGGCGGGCATCATCAGCCTGACCCAGGTGCTGGCGATGGAGCTGGCCCCGCATGGCATCCTGGTGAATTGCGTGGCACCGGGCCCGACCCAGGTGGCGCGCACCGCACATGGACCGAAGCAGAAGGCCGCCTTCCTCTCGCGCATGGCCTTGCAGCGCTATGCGGTGCCGGCGGATATCGCGGCGGCCGTTGCCTTCCTCTGCTCGGCCGATGCGGGATTCATCACCGGCCATGTGCTGAACGTGGATGGCGGCTTCGCCGCCTCCGGCGTGTTGTACGACCCGGCGGAAGGAGCCTGAGACGATGATGATGCGCGTGATGCTGGCCTGCGGGCTGGTCCTTGGGCTCGCGGGTGCGGCGACGGCGCCGGCGCGGGCGGAGCTGGACCCGAAGGCGATCGCCTTCCGCCTGCCGGACCAGATCCCCTGGGGCCCGGTCACCGCCGGCGGCAACCAGCAGGCGGTGCTGGTCGGCGACCCCTCCAAGCCCGGCTTCTACGCGGTGATGGTGCGCTGGCTGCCCGGCCACATGAGCCGGCCGCATTTCCACGCCAACGACCGCTTCATCACCGTGCTCTCGGGCACCTGGTGGATGGGCACCGGCCCCCGCTTCAGCCCGGAGACGACGGTGCCGGTGCCGGCCGGCGGCTTCGTCACCCACTACGGCCGTGGCGTGCATTACGACGGCGCCAAGGACGAACCCGCGGTGCTGCTGATCGTCGGCGAAGGCCCCGGTACCTCCACCCCGGCCGAGGCCCGCTGAGCGGATAGCGGCGATCGCGGCGCGGTTCCGTGGCCCGCCGGGCGTCGGCAACGGCGGCTATGTCGCCGGGCGGATGGCGGCGCTGCTCGGCCGGCAGCCGGTGGAGGTGACGCTGCGGCGGGGCTGGCCGCTGGACGTGCGGCTGGAGGTGGTGCGTGGCGAGGATCGGGTCGAGGCGCGCGATGCCGCCGGCCAAGTGGTCGCCGAGGCACGGCCGGTGGACTTCACCCTGGACGTACCGGCGCCGCCCTCCCCGGCCGAGGCGGCGGAGGCGACGCGCTGGTTCCTCGATGGACCATTCAGCCATAGCGAGGGCCAGTGCTTCGTCTGCGGCTCCGCCCTGGCGGAAGGGGTGGGGCTGCGCGTCTTCACCGGGCGGGTGCCGGGGCGGCCGGCACTCTCGGCGGCACGGTGGCGGCCGGCCGCCAGCTTCGCCGGGGCCGATGGCGCGGTGGACCCGGTCTATCTGTGGTCGGCCCTGGATTGCGCCGGGCATTTCGCCTTCACCGTGAACGTGGCACCGGGCCGGATGCTGCTCGGACGGATCGCCGGCGAGTTGCGTGGCCCCGTCGCGGTCGGCGAGGACTGCATCGTCATCGGCTGGCAGATCGGACAGGAAGGCCGCAAGCGCCATGCCGGCACCGCGATCTTCGGCGCCGATGGCGGGCTGCGCGGGCTGGCGCGGGCCTTGTGGGTGGTGCCGGCGCCCGCTGCGGCCTGAGCCGGCTTCAGGCCAGCACCGGCGAGGCGACGGAGACGGCCATCAGCACCAGGGCGATCGCCGCGGTGAGGCGGATGGGCCGGTGCCAGGCCAGCGCCGCGCCGCGGAAGGCCGGGCGGGCGAAGAGCCCGGCCACAGCGAGGAAGAAAACCAGCGCGGCCGTCGCCACGGAGACGGGAACCATGACACGCAGGCTGCCGCCGGCCGAGAGCGGGCCGAGGAACTGCGCGGCGAAGAAGGCGGCGGTCAGCGGATTGGTCGCGGCGGTGCAGAAGGCGGCACCGAATTCGGCGGTGCGGGCGGCGCGGTCCCGCAGCGTGGCCGGGTCAGGCGGGCGGGACCGCGCCACCGACCAGGCGACCCAGAGCAGCAGCCCTGCCCCCAGCAGCCGGCAACCGGCATTCCAGGCGGCGCTGCCGCCGCCGGCCCCGATGGTGGCGGCGATCGCCGCGCTCAACGCCCCGGCCCCGAGCGCCACCCCGAGGCAGAGCGGCAAGGCGCCGCGCATCCCGCGCATCGCCGCGACGCCGCCGATGACGAGCAGATTGGGCCCCGGGGTGGCCAGCACGACCAGATAGCCCAGCAGGAAGTCCCAGAGCCGCGCGCTGGACTCCAGCCCCGGCAAGGTCACGCCGCTCAGCGCCGCGCATCACAGGCATAGCCTGCAACGACCATGCCCTGGGTCTGCTTCTCCGGATCGGCCGTCGGCGGGCCCACCTGCTGGATGCCGGAGGCATAAAGCGGGCGGCATTCGGGCATCGGGACATCGACGAAGCCGATGCTCGATTTTTCCGCAGCCTCCGGCGGCAGGCCGAGGCTGATCGGCTGCGCGGGGGGGCGGGATTGCGCCAGGGCTGGCAACCCAGGAATGAGCAGGATGGCCAGGCATGGCATAAGCGGCAATGGGTTGCGCATCGGGTCGGTCTCCATCCACCGGACAAGTCCCGGGGGCGGCCGGATGCTGCGCGTATACGAACAATAGCCTCAACTTATATTTCGCCAAATTCGAATAGTTGACTTTTTGTACTTCTAAAGCTCAGTATTGATGAATGGCGTCATGTGCCATCCTGCGGGACTGCTGCACGTTCTGTCCCGTGTGGCGTGACATCTCCCGCGCGTTGCGCCGCAGCATGCAGATGGCGCCGCGCTGCGCACCGGGCCTATGATCGCGCCGCAGCATGGAGGCCGTGGGATGGGCAAGGTTCTCGATGAACATTCCGTCGCCCGCTATCGCCGGGATGGCTACGTGACGCCGCTGACCGCCTGTTCCGCCGCCCAGGCCGAGGCCTGGCATCAGGACGTGCGCCGCTGCTGCGGCCAGGCGGAACGGGCGGAGTCCGAAGCCGGCATCCGCCAGCCCTCGACCCGGGTGAAGCCCTACTTGCTGTTCCCTTGGGCGGCGGCGCTGGTGCGGCATCCCGCCATCCTCGATGCGGTGGAGGATGTGATCGGGCCGGATATCCTGGTTTTCCACACCACGCTCTGGTGGAAGCCGGCGGGGACGGAAGGCTTCGTGCCCTGGCACCAGGACGCGACCTATTTCGGCCTGGCGCCGCATGAGCATGTGACGGCCTGGGTAGCACTGACGCCGAGCAACAAGCAGAGCGGCTGCGTCACCGTCCTGCCCGGCTCGCACAAGCACGGGCAGCTGCCGCATGCCGATCGCAAGGATCCGCGCGTCATGCTGTCCCGTGGGCAGACCGTGGCGGCCCCGGTCGAGGAGCGTGCGGCGGTGCCGATCATCCTCAAGCCCGGCGAGTTCTCCCTGCATGACACGCTGGCGCTACATGCCTCGGCGCCCAACCGCTCCGGCCAGGACCGGATCGGCCTCGGCATCAGTTATATCCCGGCGCGGGTGAAGCATGTCGGGCCGACGCGGCTGTCGGCGACCCTGGTGCGCGGTGAGAACCGCTACGACCACTTCGACCTGGAAGCCTCGCCCCGGGCCGAGGCGGATGCCGCGGCGCGTGCCGTCCATGCCGATAGCATCAGCCGCTTCTGGGTCGCCAGCGAGTCCATCCCGGAGATGAAGCTGGTCCATTGAAGCCCGTTCCGCTGGCCGGGGGGAAAAGTCTAGCATCCGCCCCCAAAGCGATGGGAGCAGTGCCATGTCCATCCAGGCCTTGGGCTATGTCGGGATCGAGGCCACCAGCCCGGAGGATTGGGCCGGCTTCGGCACCCGCCTGCTCGGACTGCAACTGGCCGAGCGCAGCGCCGCCCAACTCGTCTTCCGCATGGACGACCGCAGGCAGCGCCTGGTGGTGACGCCGGGCGCGCGGGACGGGGCAGGATTCTTCGGCTGGGAAGTCGCGGATGCGGCGGCCCTGCAATCCCTGGCGGCACGGCTGGAGGAGGCCGGCGTCGGGGTCGCCTGGGGCAATGCTGGGCTGGCGGCGCAGCGCCGCGTGGCGGATTTGATTGTAACCCAGGACCGGGCCGGCAACCGGCTGGAGATCGTGCATGGCGCCGAGCGTACCGACGCGCCCTTCGCACCCGGCCGCTGCCTCAGCGGCTTCCGCACTGGCGCGCTGGGCCTGGGCCATGCCGTGCTGATGGTCGAGCAAGTCGCGCCGATGCTGGCCTTCTACCGCGATCTGCTGGGCTTCCGGGTTTCCGATTACGTCACCAACCCATTCACCGGCTATTTCCTGCACGTGAATGCACGGCACCACTCGCTGGCCCTGATCGAGACCGGCACGGCCGGGCTGCACCATCTGATGGTCGAGCTGTTCAACCTCGACGACGTCGGCCAGGGCTACGACCTGGCGCAGCTGGAGGAAGGCCGCGTCGCCACCACGCTGGGGCGGCATACGAACGACTTCATGACCAGCTTCTACGCCCGCACCCCGGGCGGCTTCATGGTCGAATACGGCTGGGGCGGCCGCACCGTGGATGTCGGCCGCTGGCAGCCGGTGGAGATGACCTCGGGCCCGAGCCTCTGGGGGCATGAGCGCAATTGGGGCCCGCCGGAGATGCGGGCCGAGGCACAGCGGCTGAAGCTGCAGGCGGCGGCGCATGGGGAACGCGCCCCGGTGCAGGTGCTGCCGGGCAACCATACCCTCATGCAGGGCGAATGCGCCTGGTGGGACCGGCTCCGGGCGGCGGAGTGATGCCCAGGCGAATGAGCGAGACCGGGCTTGGCGGGGGCGGTCTCACGGGAAGTCGTGCATCACGCGAAGAAGCAACAGCCTAGTCCGGGCGTGTGAAGGCCAGCCGGGTCCAGGTGATGCCGGGTCGGGTCTCGGCCTGATCCTCCAGCAGCAGGGTCAGGCCGAGGCCGGCCGCGGCGGCGAGATCCATCGTCTCCGGCGCGCGGACGTCGAACATACGGCGGCCGGGCGGGACTGGTCCATGCCGCAGGGTCATCGCCAGGCTGCCGCCAGGGGCGACCAGCGCAGCGACGCGGGGCATGGCCCTGGCGCGCTGGATGGCGTCCAGATGCATCCAGACGGCGGTGAGCAGCACCAGGGCGAAGCTGCCGGTGACGGCGGCAAGCTCCGGCAGGCTGTCGTCCAGCCAGGTGATGGCCGGGGATGGGTGCAGCAGCGCCGCCTGGATCCGCAGCTCGGCGGTCGGCTCCACCGCGACGACGCTATGGCCGAGCGCCGCCAGGGCGGCGGCGTCCCGGCCGGTGCCGGCGCCGATATCCAGCACGCGGGCAGGCACGGCGGGCACCAAGTGCAGGATACGGCGATGCACTGTGGCGAAGTCCAGCGCCTCATACTGCCGGAGCAGCGCCGGCGCCTCGTTCGCATAGCCTTCGGTACCGCTCATGCCTGGCCTCGGCTGTCAGGTCGTCGGGCCATTGGCGCCGGGGTCGAGCGGGTAGATCGGCCGCCGCACGTTCCGGAACTTCAGCTGGCTGTAGTCCGATGTGCAGACACCGATGCCGGCGCATTCGACGATCTCGCGCGCCAGCGGACCGAGCGCGGCTCGCCAATGTACCCGGCTCTTGATCGCCAGGTAGCGCTTGTCGCGCGGCTCGATGCCGAGGATGCGGAACATGTCGGGCGAGACGGGCTCGATCTGCCGGGTCACCAGCACGATCTCGACGGCGCCGGTATCGAGCACGACGGTCGGGCCCATGTAGACCTTGAGCCCCGGCGAGAGCCCCGTCTTGGTGACGAAGGTTCCGGCCGAGATGGTCTTCACCAGGCCGGTCACGCTCAGCGGCTTCGAGGATTGCGGCAGCGCCGGCATCGGCAGCTTGCCGCCGAGCGCCAGGGTGACGGTGGCGCCGATGCCCGCGGCTTGGCAGGCGGCGACCGCCTCCGGGTCGCAGATGCCGAAGAAGGCGACATCGGTCAGGCCCTGGCGGAGGATCTCGGCCAGGGTCTCGGTCGTGTCCATGGTGCCGCCGGAGGCGCAGTTGTCGTAGTGGTCGAGCAGGACCACCGGCAGTTCCGCCCTGGTTGCGCCGGCCGCCTTGGCCCGGGCGACGCTGTCGGCCAGCGGTTCCGGCATGAAGGTGAAGTCCTGCCGGGCCTTCCAGGCGAAGTCGATCAACTCGGCCACCATCGCCTGGGCCGCGGCCGGGTCGTCGTCGGTGGTGACAACGGCGGAGAGGCCGGCGTATTCGATGTCGGCATGCGGGAAGCCGACATAGAGGCTTGCGGCCAGCGCCCGGCCGCTGGCTTCCCAGCCGGCGCATAGTGCCTGCAGCTCGCGGTTCGGGAAGGCATGGGTGCCCTGGGCCATGACATGCGGCAGCATCGGCGCCCGGGCCCAGGCAGTGGCGGGCTTCACCTCCCCGGCCAAGACCCGCAGCAGGATGCGGGCGGCGCGCTCGCCGGTCTCGGCCTGATCGATATGGGGATAGGTGTGGTAGCCGCAGGTGACGACCGGGCCTTCGACCATGGCCGCATGGACATTGGCGTGCATGTCATAGGCGATGGCGATGGGCGTGGTGCCGTCGATGGCGCGGATGCGGCGGACCAGCTCGCCCTCGCCGTCGTCGAAGCCTTCGGCGACCATGGCGCCATGCAGGTCGAGCAGGATGCCGTCGTAGCCGCCGGCGGCAACCGCCGCGCAGATGCTGTCGCAGAAGCCTTCATAGGCCGTGGCCTCGACCTTGCCGCTGGGCGGGGCATGGGCGGCGATGGACATGGTGACCTCGGCGCCGGCTTCCTCCGCCACCTTCAGGAAGCCGCCCAGGCAGGTGCCGGTATTGCGGTAGAAGTCGATCGCCGCCTGGCCTTCCAACAGCGTGCCGCCGGTACGGCAGAAGCGCTCCCGCGGGGTCGGCACCGGGGAGAATGTATTGGTCTCATGCGAGAGGGCGGCAAGCAGCAGGCGCATGATGGACTCTCCCGGGGGTATTGCGGGCGGCATGGTGCCGGCGCGAAGCTGCCTCGCCAAGAGGAGACGCGCCCATGCCCCGCCCCGCCCGCCGCCTGCCCGTCCCGCGCGCCATGATCGTCGCCCCGCAGCCCGAGGCGGTGGAGGCCGGGGCGGCGATGCTGGCGGCCGGCGGCAATGCGCTGGATGCCACGCTGGCCTGCGCCCTGACCCAGGGCGTGGTGGATCCGATGATGTGCGGCATCGGCGGCATCGCAACCCTGCAGGTCTTCGATCCGGCGACGGGCACGCATCTCGTCCTCAATGGGCTCGGCACCTGCCCCGGCGCGGCGCGGGAGGAGATGTGGGCCGCGGATTTCGAGGGCGAATGTGCCGATGGCTTCGGCTATCGGGTGAAGGGCTACGTGAACGAGCGCGGCCCGCTGGCGGTGACGGTGCCGGGGGCGCTGCGGGTCTTCGCCGATGCGCATGCGCGGCTCGGGCGGAAGCCTTGGGCAGCACTATTCGATGCGGCCATCGGTTTCGCCGAGGAGGGCTGGATCATCCGGCCGCATGTGAACGCCATGTTCACCATGGATGAGCGGCCCTACGGTCGGCTCAGCTATGTCGAGAAGCTGGGATATACCGAGGAAGGCCGGGCGCTCTACCTGCGGCCGGACGGCACGCCGAAGCGCCTCGGCGAGATGGTGCGCAACCCGGCGCTCGCGGCCACCCTGCGCGGCCTGGGCCGCGACGGGGCCGAGGATTTCTACACCGGCGGGCTGGCGCGGCGGATCGTCGCGGACATGGAAGCCAAGGGCGGGTTGCTGTCGCTGGCTGACCTCGCCGGCTTCCGCGCGGTGGCGAGCGCGCCGCTGCAGGTTCCCTATCGCGGCTTCACCGTGGCACTGCCGGAACCGCCGGCCGGCGGCGTGGTGGTGGGCGAGATGCTGCGGATCCTGGAGCGTTTCGACCTGGTCGCGCTGGGCCACAACACGCCCGCCTATATCGCGGTGGTGGCAGAGGCGATGAAGCTGGCCGGACTCGACAAAGAGGCGCATGTCGGCGACCCCGCCTTCCGCAAGGTGCCGGTCGGGATGCTGCTCTCGGATGCCTATGCCGATGCGCTGGCGGCGCGCATCCGGGCCGGCGAGCGCGCTTCCCTGGTGCGGGCCGTCAGCGATGCGCCGAATACCACGCATATCTCCTGCACCGATGCGGATGGGATGGTCGTCTCGATGACGCATACGCTGGCGGTGCCCTCCGGCGTCATCCCGCCGGGGACCGGCTTCATGCTGAACGGGGCGATGAACTGGATGGATCCGCGGCCGGGCCGGGCGGGCTCCATCGCCCCGGGCAAACGGCGCTACTCCTCGATGAGCCCCACCATCGTGCTGGAAGGGACGCGGCCGGTCGCGACGCTCGGCGCACCGGGCGGGGCCTGGATCACCGTCGCGGTCATGCAGGTGCTGCTGAACCTGCTGGATTGGGGGATGGGTATGCAGGAAGCGGTGAGCGCGCCGCGCTTCTCGGCAACGAGCGAGACGGTGGATCTTTCGAACCGTATCCCCCGTGAGGTGGAGAAGGCACTGCAGGCGGAGGGCCATGCGACGAAGCGCAGCTACCAGAGCTACGCCTTCGCCGGCGTGCATGGGATTTCGCTGTGGGACGGCGTGCCGGAGGGCGGCGCCGATCCGCAGCGGGATGGGTATGCGGCGGGGGTATAAGAGGGGTTGGGGGAAGGTACTCCCCCAACCTTGCCTTCACCGATACCCGGGATCGCTTAGATTGGTCAGCGGGAAGCTGCTGTGCACATGCGGCTGGACCACCGGCGCGACCGGGTGCAGGTAGCTGCCATCCAGCTGCCCGAAGCTGGTGACGCCGAGCAGGCCCAGCACCTCATGCACCTCGGTCTCCAGCAGCTTGAACATCTGCGCCACGCCGGCCTCGCCGGCTGCGGCCAGGGCATAGCAGTACATGCGGCCCAATCCGACCAGTTCGGCGCCGAGGATGACCGCCTTGACGATGTCCGAGCCACGGACGAAGCCGCCATCGACCCAGACCTTGGCGCGGCCCTCGACCGCCTTCACCACCTCCGGCAGCACCGCGATGGAGCCGCGTCCGTGGTCGAGCTGCCGCCCGCCATGGTTCGAAACATAGACGATCTCGACGCCATGCTCGACCGCCATCGCCGCGTCCTCCGCGGTGGCGATGCCCTTGAGCGCGACGGGGATGTCGTACTTGTCCTTGAAGCGCTTGATCTCGTCCCAGTTCAGCGCCGCCTGGAAATGCTGGCCGGTGGCGCGGGCGCGCCAGGGCTTGACGAAGCGCTTGGCGATGTCGCGCTCGCGCCGGCTGTAGATGGCGGTATCGACGGTGAAGCAGAAGGCGTCGTAGCCGTTGTCGATCGCGCGCTTGGCGACCTCGTCGATCCAGGCGCTGTCGCCGCGGACATAGAGCTGGAAGACCTTGGGCCCCTTCCCTGCTGCGGCCATCGGCTCGAGCCCCGGCATGGAGACGGACGAGACCATGATCGGCACGCCGAACTCGGCCGCGGCCCGCGCGGCGGGGGCGCCACCCTCGGGATCGAAATTCTCGAGCCCGCCCACGGGGGCGAGCATGATCGGTAGGGTGATTGGCTTGCCGAGGAAGCGGCCGGACAGGTCGATGTTCGAGACGTCGCGCAACACGCGCGGCCGGAAGGCGAGGCTGTCGATGGCGGCGCGGTTGCGCATCATCGTCGTCTCGGTCTCGGTCGCGCCGACCAGGTAGTCCCAGTTGCCCGGGCTCAGGCGGCCTTTCGCTTCCTTGACGAATTCATGCAGCGTCTGGAAGGGGCTTTCGGCTTCGTTGGACATGGCTTCACTTCCCTTCGAGGTAGTCTTTGGTCCAGCGCTTATAGTCGCCTTCGCGGGTGATGCGGCCCATCAGCCCACCGGTCGGCAGACCAGGCAGCCCCGATGGCTGCACCCCGTCGCGCAGCGCCTTCAAGGTGGCATAGACCGCCGCCTGCGCCGCCATGATCGGCTGATGGCCCTGCAGCGCGACGCGGACGCCACGGGCGGCGAGGTAGGTCTTGTCGTTGATCTCGGTACCCTCAACACCGCCGACGATGATCGGCAGGGTGGCGACCGCCGAGACGGCATCCAGCTCGGCGCGGGTCTTGATGCCGGTGTAGAATAGCGCATCGGCGCCGCTGGCGGTATAGGCTCGGGTGCGGGCGACCGCATCCTCGATGCCATTCACCGAGACGACGCCGCTGCGGGCAACGATGCAGAAGGAGGGATCGTCGCGCGCGGCCAGCGCGGCGCGGACCTTGCCCATGCCTTCCTCAATCGAGATCAGCGTCACCTTGCCATCGCCATGGGGCCGCGGCAGCACGGTGTCCTCCAGGGTCATGGCGGCGACACCGGAATTCTCCATCTCCTCGCAGGTGCGCATGGCGTTCAGCGCATTGCCGTAGCCGTGGTCGGCATCGACCAGCACCGGCAGGGTCTTTACCGCGCGGCAGATGCGCCGCGCCTGCTCGGCGAATTCGGACAGGGTCAGGACGATGAGATCCGGTGCGCCGAGCACGGTGAGCGAGGCGGTGGACCCCGCATACATGCCGACTTCGAAGCCGATCTCCTCGGCGATGCGGGCCGACATCGGATCGAAGACCGAGCCGGGATGGACGCAGACGGGGCCTTCGAGGACCTTGCGGAACCGCAGCCGGCGGTCGGTGACGCTATTCACGGGATCATCCCTCCAGGGCGGGCAGGTCGACCCAGCGCCGCGCGTTATGGCTTTCGTGGCAGGCCTCGATGAGTTGCAGCCCGCGTGCCGCCTGCGCCAGCGAGGCCGTATTCGGCGCATCCTCGACGATATGGCGCAGGTACAGCTCCCAGGCTTGGCGGTAGCTGTTCTTGAAGGGGACCATGTCGGGCACCTCCGCCCATTGGCTGCGGAATTCCATGGTCTGCGGCGCCTGCACCGGGAAGACCGGCTTCGGCGTATTGGCGAGCGACTGCGTCCAGCACTGCTGCAGGGTGGCGACGGCGGAGCCCTGGGTGCCCTCGGCGGTCACCACCAGCATGTCGTCGCGGCGGATGCGCGTCGCCCAGCTGGAGAAGATCTCCCCGACCACGCCGCCGGGGAATTCGAGGATGGCGCGCGCCTCGTCCTCGACATCCACGTCATAGGGCCGGTGCTGCTCGTCCCAGCGCTTCGGCTGCGCGGTGCGCATGTGGCAGGTGAGCGCGGTCGGCGCGCCGAACAGGTGGTCGATGACGTAGCGCCAGTGCGGGAACATATCGAGCACCAGCCCGCCACCCGTCGATTTCTTATAGTTCCAGGAGGTGCGCTGCGCCGGGATATGCTCCCCGTCGAAGACCCACCAGCCGAATTCCAGCTTCATCGACAGCAGCTTGCCGAGGCTGCCGAGGTTCAGCACGGTCTTCAGCTTGGCCAGGCCCGGCAGGTGGATCTTGTCCTGCATGACGGCGTGCTTGCGGCCGGCCGCCTCGGCATCGGCGCGCAGGGTGACCACTTCGGCCAGTGTCTCGGCGACCGGCTTTTCCAGATAGATATGCTTGCCGGCGGCCAGCGCCCGGCGCGCCAGCTCGGGCCGCCCGCCGCCGAAGGCACATTCGAAGAAGAGCTCGTCCTCCGGGTTGGCTAGCGCCGCATCGAGGTCCGTCGTCCAGCGGGTAACGCCGAGGCGCTTGGCCAGCGCCTCCAGCTTGTCCGCGGTGCGGCCGACCAGGATGGGGTCGGGCATCAGCCGGTCGCCATTGGCCAGCGGCAGCCCGCCCTCCGCGCGGATGGGCAGCAGGCTGTTCATCAGGTGCTGCGTGGTGCCGATGCGGCTGGTGGCACCATGCATGATGATGCCGATGCGGCGCGTGGCCATGTTCTTGCGAGTCCCCTGCCCTATTGCGGCCTGTGTAGCACCACCGGCGTCCGCGTGAAGGTCCGGCGGCCGCGCTTGAAGCCCATCAGCGTCGGCGCGATTTCGCGGATGGCCGCCACCGGATCGGGCGCATCGACCACGATCAGGTCGGCCGGATTGCCGACTGCGATGCCGTAGTCGGACTTGCGCAGCAACTTGGCGGAGTTGCTGGTGAACATGCCCCAGGTATCGCGCAGCGCATCCGGCATCGCCTGCTGCACCACATTGGCATAGAGATTGGCCATGCGGATGAGCTGGCCGTCACCCATCGGGGTGAAGGCATTGAGGATATTGTTCGAGGAGATCGAGCAGGTGACGCCCAGCCGGTGCAGCCGATTGGCATCGGCGACGCTGCGCTCCACCCGATGGTCCTTGTCGCGGCCGCCGAGGTAGAGGTCGGTCGAGGGCAGCACCGTCAGCGCCACGCCAGTATCGGCCATGCGCTTGGCCATCGCGTCCAGCTCCAGCAGCGGCATGACCGAAAGCTTGGTCAGATGCCCGCAGGCAACGCGGCCGCCCCAGCCGTATTGCTCCGTCAGGTCGCAGACCAGGCGCGTGTCGAGATGCGCGGCCGAGGAGCCGCTGTCGACATGCATGTCGATGTCAGCGTCGTATTCCCGCGCCAGCTCGAAGACCCGACGGATCTGCCCGGCCGGATCGCTGTCGTAGCTCGGCGCGGCGCCAACGACGCGGGCGCCATTGCGGAGGGCCACCACCATCAGCTCATCGGTGCCCGGGTTGTTCAACAGGCCTTCCTGCGGCATCACGCAGATCTCGATGTCGATGGCCCATTTGTAGGCCTCGACCAGTGCCTTGACCCCCTCGAAGCCGCGGAGGCCGACCAGCGGGTCCACCTCGACATGGGTCCGCATGGTGGTGGCGCCGTGGCTGATGCATTTCTGCAGGGTGCGGCTGGCGCGGTCGGTCACGTCCTCGACCGAGAAGGTGGACTTGATGGCGCTGGTCCGCTCCATCGCCCGGTGCGGGAAGCGGCCGGTTTCGCAGGCGCAGCGGTCGATGGTGCAGGTCTTGTCGAGGTGGATATGCGTCTCGACGAAACCGGGGGAGACCAGCCGGCCGCCGCAATCCACCACCTCGGCGGCCTCGCCCTCGAGGTTCGGCACCAGTGCCGCGATCAGCCCGCCGGCGATGCCGATATCGGTCGCCATGCCATCCGGCAGCCGCGCGTTGCGGAGGATAAGGTCGAAGCTCATCGGATCTTCTCCGCCGCCGTCGCATAGGGGATGTTGCGGCCACCGTAGCGGCGCACCCGGACATTGGCCTGCTCGGCATGACCGGCGAAGCCTTCCAGCATGCAGAGGCGGGAGCAGACCTCGCCGATGCCGGCACTGGCCGCATCCGTCAGCACCCGCTGGTAGGTCACGGTCTTGAGGAACTTGCCGACCCAGAGCCCGCCTGTGTAGCGCGCCGCACCCTGGGTCGGCAGGGTGTGGTTGGTGCCGATGACCTTGTCGCCGAAGGAGACATTGGTGCGCGGGCCGAGGAAGAGCGCGCCGTAATTGGTCATCTTCTGCAGGAAGAGGTCATCGTTCCGCGTCATCACCTGCACATGCTCCGAGGCGATGCGGTCGGCCTCGGCCACCATCTCCTCCAGGCTGTCGCAGACGATCACCTCGCCGTAGTCGTGCCAGGACTGGCGCGCGACCTCGGCGGTGGGGAGGATGGTCAGCAGCCGCTCGATCTCGGCCATGGTCTCCCGCGCCAGCTTCTCCGAATCCGTCAGCAGGATGGCGGGCGAGGTCGGGCCGTGCTCCGCCTGGCCGAGCAGGTCGGTCGCGCAGATCTCGGCATCCACCGTCTCGTCGGCGATGACCAGGGTCTCGGTCGGCCCGGCAAACAGGTCGATGCCGACCCGGCCATAGAGCTGCCGCTTGGCCTCGGCGACGAAGGCATTGCCGGGGCCGACCAGCATGTCCACGCTGGCGATGCTCTCGGTCCCGAGCGCCATGGCACCCACCGCCTGCACGCCGCCGAGGCAGTAGATCACGTCCGCGCCCGCGAGGTGCTGCGCTGCGACGATCGCCGGCGCCGGCTTGCCGTGGTAGGGCGGCGCGCAGGTGACGATGCGTGGCACGCCGGCGACCTTGGCCGTCACCACCGACATATGCGCCGAAGCCAGCAGCGGATACTTGCCGCCCGGCACGTAGCAGCCGACCGAGTTGACGGGGATGTTCTTGTGCCCGAGCACCACGCCGGGCAGCGTCTCGACCTCGATATCCTTCAGCGCCGCGCGCTGATGCTCGGCGAAATTGCGGACCTGCGCCTGGGCGAAGCGGATGTCCTCGAGGTCCTGGCCGGTCAGTTCATCGAGGCAGGCTTTGATCTCGGCATCGGTCAGCCGGTAGTCGGCGCGGTCCCAGCCATCGAACTTCACCGAATACTCGCGTACCGCCGCATCGCCGCGCTTGGCGATATCCGCCAGCAGGCCCTCGACGATGCCGCGGACCTTGGTATCCGCATCGGCCTTGTCGGCGGCGGAGATGCTTGTCTTCAACCAGCGTGCCATGGAATCGCAGTCCTTTATTCGGCGGTCCAGCCGCCGTCGACGAGCAGGGCGGAGCCCGTCATCAGGGAAGAGGCATCGGAAGCGAGGAAGACCACCGGGCCCATCAGCTCCTCCACCTGGCCGACGCGGCCGAGCTTGAGCTTGGAGAGGACCCAGTCGCGGAATTCCGGCTTCTCGAAGAAGGGCCGGGTCAGCGGCGTCTCGATGAAGGTCGGGCCGATGGTATTGGCACGGATGCCCAAGGGGGCGAGCTCGATCGCCATCACCTTGGTCCAGCCTTCCATGGCGAATTTGCTGGCGCAGTAGACGCTGCGGTTCGGCCCGCCGACATGGCCCATCTGGGAGGAGATGTTGATGATGGAGCCGCGCACGCCTTCTGCGGCCATGCGCCGGGCGACGGCCTGGGCGGCGAAGAAGCAGCCGCGCAGGTTCAGTCCCAGCACCGCGTCGAAATCATCCTCGGCCACGTCGAGGAACGGGGCATGCCGGGCTGAGCCGGCATTGTTGACGAAGGCGTGGTAGGCCGGGCGGGCCTCGATGGCGGCGCGCACCCCGGCGACATCGGCGATATCCAGCACCAGCGTATCCGCCGCCCCGCCGGCGGCGCGGATCGCCTCGGCCGCCGCCTCGATCTCGGCGGCGGTGCGGGACAGCAGGGTGACGGCGGCGCCCGCCCCCGCCAGGGCAGTCGCGGCCGCCAGGCCGATGCCCCGGCCGGCGCCGCTGACCAGGGCACGGCGGCCATCGAGGCGGAAGCTGGGGGCGCTGGGTAGGGTCAGGGACATGGGCGGCAGACTACAAGCCCGGGCGCTGCGGTCCAGGGGGTTGCCACCCGCCGGTCCGGGCCAGAAGATGCCGTAACGACCGCGGGACGGCACCGCGGCGACCGGAGGGGACCCCATGAATCGCCTGCTCACCGCGCTGACCGGCGCGGCCTTCGCCATGCTCGCCTCCGGTGCCGAAGCCCAGACCCGGTGGGTGATGGCCACGCCCTATGCCGAGCAGAACTACCACACCCGCAATGTCCGAACTTTCCTGGCTGAGGTGGAGCAGGCGACCCAGGGCAAGCTCGTCGTCCAGGCGCATCACAACGGCAGCCTGCTGCCGCTGCCGCAGATCAAGCGCGGGGTGCAGACCGGCCAGATCCAGCTCGGCGAGGTGCTGCTCTCGATCCACGGCAACGAGGACCCCTTCTTCGAGGCCGACAGCGTGCCCTTCCTGGCCGATACCTGGCAGGCGACGGCGGCGTTGGCCCTGGCGACCGAGCCCTTCATCCGGGCGCGGCTGGAACGCCAGGGACTGACCCTGCTCTCCATGGTCCCCTGGCCGAGCCAGGGCTTCTATACCCGGACGCCGCTGACCGCATTGACCGAGCTGCGCGGCACCCGGTTCCGGTCCTACAATACCCTGACCACCCGCTTCGCCGAGCTGCTGGGCGCCCAGCCGGTGACGGTGCAGGTGCCGGATATTCCCCAGGCCTTCGCCACCAACCTGGTGAACGTGCTCTTCACCGCGGCGCAGACCGGCGTCGATACCAGCGCCTGGGATTTCAGCCGGCATTTCCTCGACGTCGGCGGCATGCGGGCGAAAAATGCCATCTTCGCCAATAGCCGGGCCCTGGCGGCACTGGAGCCCGGCATGCGGGCGGCGCTGGTGGCGGCGGCGAAACAGGCGGAGATCCGCGGCGCCGAGATGGCACGCGCCGCCGAGACCGAAGCGACGGAGCGGCTGCGCAGCCATGGCATGACGGTCGCCGCGGCGCCGCCGGAGATGCAGGCCCAGCTCCGCGAGATCGGGGCGAAGCAGACCCAGGAATGGCTGGCCCGCGCCGGCCAGGATGGCGGGCAGATGCTGGAACGCTATCGCGCCCTCGTCAGCCGCTGAGACCATCCGCATACTGCACCGCAGCAACGGTGACGGAGGCGGGGATGGTCGGCTTGGTGACGGGCGCGCAGCAGGGAATCGGGCGCGCCTGCGCGATCGGCCTCGCCGCGGCGGGGCATGACGTGGTGGTGCATTGGCTGGACGACCGGGCCGCCGCCGAGGCGGTGGCCGAAGCCGTGCGCGCGAAGGGCCGCCGGGCCGCCCTGATCCAGGGCGATGTCGGCACCGGCGCCGCCGCCTGCGCCGCGCTGGTGGAGGCGACGCTCGCCGCCTTCGGCCGCATCGACGTGCTGGTGAACAACGCCGGCATCTTCCCCCGCGCCGATTTCCTGGCGATGACCGAGGCGGAATGGGACCAGGTGCTCTCGGTCAACCTGAAGGGCAGCGCCTTCTGCGCCCAGGCCGCGGCGCGGGCCATGGTGGCGGCGGGGATCAAGGGGGCGATCGTGAACCTCAGCTCCTCCGCGGTGCGCGGCACGCCGGTCGGCGTCCACTACAGCGCGACCAAGAACGGCGTGGTCGGCATCACCCGCTCGATGGCCCTGGCGCTCGCGCCGCACGGCATCCGGGTGAATGCCATTGCCCCCGGCCTGACCGACACCGCCCAGCCCCGCTACGGCAACAGCGATGCCGAGGTCCGCGCCATGGGCGAGGCCCTGCCGCTCGGCCGCCTCGGCCGGCCGGAGGATATCGCCGACATGGCGGTCTTCCTGGCCTCGGACCAGGCGAGCTGGATTACCGGGCAGGTCTATCACGTCAACGGCGGCGGCTACATGCCCTAGCGGCTACTCGAGCAGCAGGTCCCGCAGCTGGTCGAGGCGGGCGGCATCGAGGCCGAGGCCGCGCTCCAGCAGCAGCGGCATCGAGCCGCCATGCGCGGCCTCGGCGGCCTCCAGCGCGGCCTCCAGCAGGGCGGGATGGGTGCCGTAGAGCGCATCGGCCAGCGGCTTCGGCGTCTCCGGCGGCAGGGCGAAGTCCCGCTGCCAGAGCCGGTCGGTGGCGACGTAGTCCTCCAGGACCGTCTGCCGCGTGGCGCCCAGCGCCGAGAGCACCAGCGCCGCGCCAAGGCCGGTGCGGTCCTTGCCGGCGGAGCAATGGAACAGCAGCGCATGCCGCGCCGGGTCCAGCAGCAGCTCGAACAACCCGCGATAGGCGCCGATGAAGTGGGTACCGTAGTCGAGGTAAGCGGTCCGCAGCAGGGCGACCACATCCTCCCCGGTCGATTGCTCCCGCCGCATCAGGTCGCGCAGCGACGCGCCGACAGTCGGCTCGATCGGCAGCGAGACCCGCTCGGCCCCCCCCGGCAGGCGGGAGGGGTTCTGCGCTGCCTCCGCCACCCCGCGCAGGTCGCAGACCGTCCGCAGCCGCAGGGCGGCAATGGTGGCGACGTCCTGCGGGGTCAGCGCCGCCAGGGTCGCAGAGCGGTAGAGGATGCCGCGCCGCACCCGGCGGCCATCGGCCACCAGCCAGCCGCCCAGGTCGCGCAGGTTGGAAGCGCCTTCGAGCGGCACGGCATACGGCAGGTCGAGAGTCACGGATGGGCACTCCTTGGGGGGCGACGGGTTGACGCCGGGCAATTCCGCTGCGGACAATCGCCCCAACAACCGGAGGAGCCAAGCATGCCAACTCTTTTTGACCTCAGTGGCAAGGTCGCCATCGTCACCGGCGGCTCCCGCGGCATCGGCCGGGCCATCGCCGAGCGCATGGCCGAGCACGGCGCCAAGGTGGTCGTCTCCTCCCGCAAGCTGGATGCCTGCCAGGTGGTGGTCGATGGCATCACCGCGAAGGGCGGCACCGCCGTCGCCATGGCCTGCAACATCGGCCGCAAGCCGGAACTGCAGGCGCTGGCCGATGAGACGGTGAAGCTCTGGGGCGGGGTCGACATCCTGGTCTGCAACGCCGCCATCAACCCGCATTTCGGCCCGGCCATGGGCATCGCCGACGACATCTTCGACAAGATGATGGCGACCAACATCAAGTCGAACATGTGGCTGTCCCACATGTGCATCCCCAGCATGGAGGCCCGCGGCGGCGGGGCGATCGTGATCGTCTCCTCGATCGGTGGCTTCAAGGGCTCGGTCAACCTCGGGGCCTATGCCATCACCAAGGCGGCGGACCTGCAGCTCGCGCGCAACCTGGCGGTGGAATGGGGGCCAAAGAACATCCGGGTGAATTGCATCGCCCCCGGCCTGGTGCGGACCGACTTCGCCCGGGCGCTCTGGGAGGATCCGGTGAACTACAAGAAGCGGACCCGCGACACGCCGCTGAAGCGGATCGGCGAGCCGGACGAGATCGCCGGTGCCGCGGTCTTCCTCGCCTCCCCGGCCGGCAGCTTCATGACCGGGCAGCACATGATCATCGATGGCGGCGTGCTCTGCGGCGCGCCGGCCAATAGCGAAGACTGAGCCCACTCCGGGGGTGCGCCAGGACCCCCTGGCGTGCCCCTCGACGGTCCTGCCGGCCGTCGCTGGCCTGCTGCTTGCATGACCATTGCCGGCGGTCAAATCGAAGCAGTGGCGTCCAGGCCGACTATTCATGGCCCCAAACTGGTCATGGCCGGCGGTATCCAAGTGTAACTTGAACCTTAACGCCGCTGGTAAATCGTGACTTCGCATCGATTGCCGCCGGCGGTGAAACCGCCAAGACGCCATTGCAGTCATGGGATGCCCCGCACAATGCGCAAGGCATGGTTTGACTGACAGGCGAGCGGTCTACCAAGGCCCATCGCGCTGCCGCGACCCGCCTCGCCTCTCCGTGATTTGCAGCTTACAGGGCGCGGGTGCGCCGCAGCAATAAAAGTTTACCGCAATCGGTCTGGGCATTCCGCACACTGTCGGCGTTGCCATCTAACTGGCAGCGCTTGCAGGGGCGGCCGATGAACAGCACGCAGGACATCTTCGCCGACTACGCCCGGGCCTATGAGTCCCGGCGTGAAACTGACATGTCCATCTCGGAATATCTCGAAGGATGCCGGACCGATCCGGGGATGTTCGCCAGCGCACCGGAGCGCATCCTCCAGGCGATCGGCGAACCCACCGTGGTCGATACCGCCAAGGACGTACGCCTCGGGCGCATCTTCCTGAACCGGACCATCCGCACCTATCCGGCCTTCGCCGAATTCTACGGCATGGAGGAGACGATCGAGCGGATCGTCGGCTTCTTCCGCCATGCCGCCCAGGGCCTCGAGGAACGCAAGCAGATCCTCTACCTGCTCGGCCCGGTGGGCGGCGGCAAGTCGTCCCTGGCGGAGCGGCTGAAGGCGCTGATGGAGGCGCAGCCGATCTACGTGCTGAAGGCGGGCGACGAGATGAGCCCGGTCTTCGAAAGCCCGCTCGGCCTCTTCGACCCCGAGCGGATGGGGCCAATGCTGGAGGAACGCTACGGCATCCCCCGTCGCCGCCTGACTGGGCTGATGAGCCCTTGGGCACTGAAGCGACTGGATGCCTTCGGCGGCGACATCTCCCAGTTCCGGGTGGTTAAGGTCCGCCCCTCCCGCCTCCGCCAGATCGCCATCGCCAAGACCGAGCCGGGCGACGAGAACAATCAGGACATCTCCTCCCTGGTCGGCAAGGTCGACATCCGCAAGCTGGAGATGTTCGGCCAGAACGACCCGGATGCCTACAGCTTCTCCGGCGGGTTGAACCGGGCCAACCAGGGCATCCTCGAGTTCGTCGAGATGTTCAAGGCGCCGATCAAGATGCTGCATCCGCTGCTGACGGCGACGCAGGAAGGCAACTATATCGGCACCGAGAATATCGGTGCCTTGCCCTTCCAGGGCATCATCCTGGCCCATTCCAACGAGTCGGAATGGCAGAGCTTCAAGAACAACAAGAACAACGAAGCCTTCATCGACCGTATCTATGTCATCAAGGTCCCCTATTGCCTGCGGGTGACCGAGGAACAGCGGATCTACGAGAAGCTGGTCTCTTCTTCGGAACTGGCCGCCTCCCCCTGCGCCCCGGCGACGCTGGAGATGCTGGCCCGCTTCACCGTACTCAGCCGGCTGAAGAAGCATGAGAACTCGAACATCTACGCCAAGATGCGGGTTTATGACGGTGAATCGTTGAAGGAGACCGATCCGCGGGCCAAGAACCTCTCGGAATACCGCGACTCGGCCGGTCCCGATGAGGGGATGGAGGGCGCCTCCACCCGCTTCGCCTTCAAGGTGCTGGCCGCGGCCTTCAATTACGACACCACGGAGATCGCCGCCGACCCGGTCCACCTGATGTATGTGCTGGAGCAGACCATCCGGCGCGACCAGCTCCCGGACGAGACCGAGAAGCGCTACCTCGAATTCATCAAGGGTGAGCTGGCGCCGCGCTATGCCGAGTTCATCGGCAACGAGATCCAGAAGGCCTATCTCGAATCCTACAATGACTACGGCCAGAACCTGTTTGACCGCTACGTGGCCTATGCCGATGCATGGGTCGAGGACATGGACTTCAAGGATGCCGATACCGGCCAGATGTTGAACCGGGAGCTGCTGAACCAGGAGCTCACCAAGATCGAGAAGCCAGCCGGCATCGCCAATCCGAAGGATTTCCGCAACGAGGTGGTCAAGTTCGCCCTCCGCGCCCGGGCCAACCGCGGCGGCCGCAACCCCTCCTGGACCAGCTACGAGAAGATCCGGGAGGTCATCGAGCGGCGCATGTTCAGCCAGGTGGAGGATCTGCTGCCCGTCATCTCCTTCGGCTCGAAGAAGGATGGCGAGTCGGAGAAGAAGCACGGGGAGTTCGTGCAACGCATGGCATCACGGGGCTATACCGAGAGACAGGTGCGCCGGCTTGTCGAATGGTACATGCGGGTGAAGCAGGCCGGCTAAGCCCGAAACGGATCGCGAGGCCACTGCTAGATGCAGATCCTTGACCGCCGCCTGAACCCAAGCGGCCGCAGCCTGCCCAACCGACAGCGCTTCCTGCGCCGGGCGAAGACCCTGGTGCAGGAGGCGGTCTGCGATGCCTCCGCCAAACGGGACATCCGCAGTGCCGATGCCGGGGGCGAAGTCAGCATCCCCCTGCACGGCATCCGGGAGCCGAGCTTCCACCATGGCGGCGGCGGGGTTCGCGACCACGTCCTGCCCGGCAACAAGGAATACCGGGAAGGTGACGAGATCCAGCGCCCGCCCAGCGGTGGCGGTGGCGGCGGCTCCGAGGGCTCGCCGGACGGCAGCGGCGAGGATGCCTTCCGCTTCGTCCTGACGCGGGAGGAATTCCTCACCCTGTTCCTGGATGACCTCGAACTGCCGGACTTGGCCAAGCGCCGGCTGGTGGAGGGGTCGGACCCCGCCTGGCACCGCGCCGGCTATTCCGTGGCGGGCACGCCATCGAACCTGTCGCTGGCCCGGACCATGCGGAACAGCCTCTCGCGCCGGATCGCCCTCAAGCGTCCCAAGCCGGCCGAGGTGCTGGCGCTGGAGGCCGAGATCGCCGCACTGGAAGGCGACCCGGAGGCGGTGGACAGGCTGCTGGCACTGAAGGCGGAGCTGGCGACCCAGGTGAAGCGCAGCCAGCGCATCCCCTGGATCGACCCGATCGACGTGCGCTACCGGCGATTCGAGCCGGTCCCCCGCCCGGTCGCCCGCGCCGTCATGTTCTGCCTCATGGATGTCTCCGGCAGCATGACCGAGGACATGAAGGACCTGGCCAAGCGATTCTACACGCTGCTCTTTCTCTTCCTGCAGCGCCGCTACAAGCACGTTGACCTGGTCTTCATCCGCCATACGCATGAGGCCGCGGAGGTGGACGAGCAGACCTTCTTCCATAGCCGGGAGACCGGCGGCACCCTGGTCTCGACCGCCTTGGAGGAAATGCGGAAGGTGGTCGAGGACCGCTACCCGCCGTCCGACTGGAACATCTATGCGGCGCAGGCCTCGGATGGCGACAATGCCGCCGGCGACAGCCAGCGCACCGCCCGGCTGCTGATCGATACCATTCTGCCGGCTTGCCAGTACTACGCCTATATCGAGGTCGGCCGCGACAGCGAGCATGGCATGCCCGGCTTCCCCCGCGGCCCCACCGACCTGTGGCGGACCTATGAGCAGCTGGTCTCGGCCGGCGCGCCCATGGCCATGAAGAAGGTCCGCAATCGGCGCGAGATCTTCCCGGTCTTCCGGGAGCTCTTCGCCAAGCGCGGCATCCTGGAGGAGGCGAAGGGATGAACGCGCCCGTCACGCCCGACCGGCTGCTCTACGAAGGCGCCGACTGGGACTTCTCCACCCTGATGAAGCTGCACGATGCCTGCGAGGTGGTGGCGCATCGGGACCTCGGCCTCGACGTCTATCCGAACCGGATCGAGATCATCAGCGCCGAGCAGATGCTGGATGCCTATGCCAGCACCGGCCTGCCGCTGTTCTATCGGCACTGGTCCTTCGGCAAGCAATTCGCCCATCACGAGGCGCTGTACCGCAAGGGCCTCCGCGGCTTGGCCTATGAGATCGTGATCAATTCCGACCCCTGCCTCTCCTACGTGATGGAGGAGAATACTGCGACCCTGCAGGCCCTGGTCATCGCCCATGCGGCCTTCGGGCAT
The DNA here is from genome assembly GCF_979252845.1 of Belnapia sp. AC561. Lineage (NCBI taxonomy): Bacteria > Pseudomonadati > Pseudomonadota > Alphaproteobacteria > Acetobacterales > Roseomonadaceae > Belnapia > Belnapia sp. AC561. Next base: position 46,416 of record NZ_CEEDBP010000016.1, on the reverse strand, counting down.
AACCATTTCTTCAAGAACAACCGGCTGTTCAAGGAGTGGACGGATGCCAAGGGCATTCTTGACTACCTCGAATTCGCCAAGGGCTACGTCGCCGATTGCGAGGAGAAATACGGCGAGGCGGCGGTCGAGCGGGTGCTCGATTCGGCCCATGCGCTGATGAATTACGGCGTCCACCGGCACCACCGCCGCACCCTCGACCTGCGGTCGGAGGAGAAGCGGGAGCGCGAGCGGCGGGCCCATGACGAGCAGATGTACAACGTCCTCTGGTCCACCCTGCCGGAGAAGGCCAGCACCCAGGCCATCGCCGGGGATGTCGAGAAGCGCCGCGCCCTGCTGCAATTGCCGCAGGAGAATATCCTCTACTTCCTGGAGAAATCGGCGCCGCGCCTGACCTCGTGGCAGCGCGAGATCCTCCGCATCGTCCGCAACATGGCGCAGTACTTCCACCCGCAGCGCCAGACCAAGATGATGAACGAGGGCTGCGCCACCTATGTCCACCACCGCATCCTGAATACCCTGCATGCCGAGGGGCAGCTCAGCGATGGTGCGCTGCTGGAGGCGCTGCATTCGCATACCAGCGTCATCATGCAGCTGGACTTCGACGACCCGCGCTATTCGGGGATCAACCCCTATGCGCTCGGCTTCGCCATGATGGAGGATATCGAGCGCATCTGCCGCAATCCGACGGAGGAGGACCGGGAGTGGTTCCCCGATTTCGCCGGCAGCGGCGACCCGATGCCGACGTTGCGGTATGGCTGGGCCGAATTCCGCGACGAGAGCTTCATCCTGCAGTTCCTCAGCCCGCATCTGATGCGCAAGCTGAAGCTCTTCCACCTGAAGGATGACGAGCGGCAGCCGGCGCTACGCGTCGATTCCATGCATGACGAGCGCGGCTACCGCCGGCTGCGCCGGGCCCTGGCCAAGCAATACGACCCGGCCTGGACCGACCCGGATATCCAGGTGGTCGATGTCGATCTCTCCGGCGATCGCCGCCTGATCCTGGAGCACCGGGTGCACTCAGGCCGGCTGCTGGAGGAGCAGGAGGCCCGGCAGGTCCTGCGGCACCTGGCGAGCCTCTGGGGCTATGACGTGCTGCTGCGGGAGATGGACCCCGCGACCGGCGCCTGCATGAAGGAACACGCCGTCTCCCCGCCGCGCTAGGCGGCGGGGAAGCCGGTTTCAGCGCAGGACCGTCACGGCCCGCCGGTTCTGCGCCCAGGCCTGCTGATCCGAGCCCAATGCCGCCGGCCGGTCCTTGCCGAAGCTGATGGTCTGGATCCGCGCCCCGGCGACTCCCTGCGAGACAAGGATATCGCGCGCCGCATTCGCCCGGCGCTGGCCGAGGGCGAGGTTGTATTCCCGCGTGCCGCGCTCATCCGCATGGCCTTCGACCGCGATGGTCAGCTGGCGGTACTGCTGCAGCCAAGCGGCCTGGCGGGCGAGCACCGGGCGCTGGTCGGCGCCGACGCTGGCGCTGTCGGTGACGAAGAAGACCCGGTCGCCGATATTGGCGACCAGATCCTCCTGGCTGCCCGGCCCGGCGGCGGCGCGGCCGCCCGCCCCACCGGCGCCGCCGGCACCACCCAGGGCACTGCCGGACTGGCCAAGCGCGGCCTCATTGCCGAGGCCAGCGGTATTGCCGGTGGAGGTCGTCGAATCGCTGCCGCAGGCGGCGAGCACGGTGACCAGGGCCAGGGCGGCGGGAATTCGGAACATCATGCCGGCGATACTCTCCTTGCCGGGCCGGCTCCGCAGGAATGGCGAAGGGCCCCTGCGGCTGTGTCGCGCTTCGCGCGAGAGAACACAACATTCCAGTCGGCATCGGGCCGCGCTACCAGCCCATCACCCGTGCCGCCCGTCGCGGATCGGCGCCGCCCTGCAGCAACCCATCCTCCCGCCGGCTGATCGCCATCACCCCCGCGGTGTTCAGGGACAGCGCCGGCCGCCACTGGATGGCATGACCCATCGTCGCCAGCACCTCGCCCACATCCCGCCCGATCGGCTCCTCCACATCCAGCCGGCCGGGGTGATAGGCATGCGGTTCGAAGCTGCCGGGGAAGCTGTGGGTGACGAAGCGCGGCGCCTCCACCGCCTCCTGCGGGCTCATGCCGAAGACGGTGCGGTTGAGATAGACCTGCAGCATGGCCTGGGGCTGCAGGTCGCCGCCCGGGCCGCCGAAGGGCATCACCCATTCGCCGGGGCGGATGGCCAGCGCCGGGTTGGGCGTCAGCCGCGGCCGCTTGCCCGGCGCAAGGCTGCTGGCGTGGTCCCGCCGGCCCCAGCTCTGCGACCCGCGGGAGGAGGGCACGAAGCCGAGGCCCGGGACCACCGGGCTTTCCCAGGAGGTATCGGAGGGCGTCGCCGAGACCGCATTGCCCCAGCGGTCGACCACGCAGACATAGGAGGTATCGCCGACCAGCGACGGGTCGGCCGCATTCCACAGCGCCGGATTGCCGGGCTCCGGCATCTCCGGCGTCGCCCGGGCCGGGTCGATCCGGGCGCGCTGCGCCGCGGCATAGGCCGGCGACAGCAGCCGGGCCAGCGGCACCTCGACGAAGCGCGGGTCGCCATAGAAGCGCTCCCGATCGGCGAAGCCCAGCTTCATCGCCTCGGCCAGCAGATGCACATAGGCCGCGGAGTTATGGCCCAATGCCTTGAGGTCGATGCCTTCCAGCACGCTGAGGAATTGCAGCAGCACCGGGCCCTGGCACCAGGGACCGCAGGAATAGACCTCCGTGCCATCGACCACGCGGCGGACCGGTGGCTCGACGACGGAGCGGTAGCCGGCCAGATCCTCCCGCGTCAGCCAGCCGCCGTTCTCGGCATGGAAGCGGGCCATGGCGACGGCGAGGTCGCCTTCGTAGAAAGCCGCCCGCGCCGCGGCGAGGCCGGCCAGCCGCCCGCCGGCCGCCGCGGCAGTCTCCTCGTCCACCATGTATTGCAGCGACCGGGCCAGGTCCGCCTGGACAAAGAGGTCGCCCTCCTTCGGTGGTTCGCCACCCGGCAGGAAAATGGCGGCATTCTGTGGCCAGCGGCGGTAGTTCTCGGCAAAGGTGGCGATGAAATGCGCCATGACGGGATGCACGCAGAAGCCGTCCCGGGCATAGCGGATCGCCGCCTGGGCGACCTCGCCGAAGGATTTCGTGCCATAGCGCTCCAGCGCCAGGATCCAGGCATCGGGCGCGGCGGGGACGACGGTGCGGAGGATGCCCTGCGGGATGGTCCCGCCGTGGTTCTGCTCGAAATAGGCGACATCCGCCGCCTGGGGCCACCAGCCGAGCCCGGCGATGCTGACCGTCTCCCCGGTCTCCCGCAGGTGGATGACCATGGGCGCCACGCCGGAGAACTGGACCTGGTCGGCATGCAGCACGCCGAGGGCGATGCCGGCGGCGACCGCCGCATCCACCGCATTGCCGCCGGCCTCCAGGATGGCATGGCCGGCCTCCGTCGCCAGCCAATGCCCGGCGGAGACCATATGGCGGCGGCCCGAGACCATGGGTTGAAGCGGCATCCGACATCCCCTGCGCGTGGCCGTGGGAGTGTCGCATGCCGATCATCCGTCGCAAGCCTTGCCGCAGCGCAGCGAAACCCCCTACAGCGTCAGGGCCCAAGATCGCAGCCCGAAGCGGAGAGTCCCATGTCTGCCGAACCCAGCTATCCCATGACAACCGCCCCGGCGAACTTCGACCTGGTGCTGCTGATCAGCCGGATCGCGCTCGTCGTGCTCTTCCCGATCAGCGCCTATTTCAAGATCATCCAATGGCCCGGCATCGTCACCATGCTGACGACCCAGGGTGCCCCGCTGCCCCTGGTCGGCGGTATGCTGGCCATCGCCGCGGAGACCATCTTCCCGATCCTCATCATCCTCGGCCTGCAGACCCGCCTCGCCGCCTTCGGGCTGATCCTCTATACCATCGGCACCAGCGCCATCGCGCATCGCTTCTGGGAATTCACCGGCGGCGCGCAGGTCGGCCAGATCTTCTCCTTCTTCAAGAACCTGGCGATGTGCGGTGGCTTCCTGATCCTCGCCTGGACCGGGCCGGGCCGCTTCGCGGTGCAGCCGCGCCCCTGAGCTAATCCGGGAGGCTGGCCGCCAGCAGCACGGGGACGGCGAGGCCGCCGACGATCCGGCCGACCTCGACATCCGCCTCCGTGTACCAGCCGGCCTGATGCAGCAGGTTCAGCGCGCCGATCGTCTCGCCCCGCCAGCGCACCGGCAGATTCAGGATGCTGTCGCAGCCGAGTGCATGGATCAGCGCATGGTCCCGGAAATTGGCGGCGATCTCGGCTTGGTCCCGGCCGATCCAGGGACGTCCCTGCCGGACCACATGGCGCGTCCAGGGCGTATCCTCCAGCAGCTTGCGGCCACCGGAGGGATAGGCCCCCGGCTGGCTGGAATGGATGCGGGCATTGCTGCCCGCCGCCGGGTCGCGCCGCATGATGGTGAAGAGCCGATGCCCGATCAGGGCACCGAGCGCCGCTTCCAGCGCGGCGAAGCCGGCCGCCGGCGGGCCCGGCTCGGCCAGCGCCGCCGCCAGTCTGGCCAGGTGCGGGAGGGGATCGGGGCGTTTCATACGGCTCTCCGGCGGACGCAAGGCCGTGGCGTGGCGACGGCGTGGCAGGATGCAACCCACAGGTAACCGGCGGTCCCGGCGGAATTCACCCGGCGCCGAGGCCGGTGCAACCCGGCCCCAGCCATAGTGACGGCGTGGCGATGGTCCGCAGCCGGACCCGCCAGGGACATGAAGGTCATGCGCAAGCTCATCCCCCTCCTCGCCGCCGCAGCCCTGCTCACCGGCGGCCTCTCCGCCCTGCCCCACCCGGCCGCGGCCCAGCCCATGCCGGCCGTGGCATCCGCCGAGGCGCCGCTGCAGGCGACCCCGGTGCATTGGGACCGCGGCTATGGCTACGGCGGCGGTTATGGTGGCGGCTACTATGCCCCGCCGCCTCCGCCGCCGCCCTGGTATGGCCGGCCGCATTACCGCGGCTACTACGGCGGCGGTGGCTATGGCGGCGGCTACTATGCCCCGCCGCCGCGCTGGGGTGGCGGCTGGTACCGCTAGGCTAGATCGCCGCCCGCACCGCCGCCATGAAGCCATCCAGCTTCGTCGCATCCACCCAGCGGAGCACGGCGACGATCCCGGCCTCAGGATCCACCCAGGTGACGTTACCGCCGGCGCCGGAGAAGCACCAGCTGCCGGCGCTGGCGGAGGGCCAGCGGGTCCGCCCGGTGTTGAGCCACCAGAGCAGCCCGTAATGCGGGTTCAGCGGGCAGGCCGTGGCGCAGCGCGCCACCCAGCCCGCGGGCAGCAGGCGGCGGCCGTTCCAGACGCCGTCCTGCAGGGTGAGCTGCCCGACCAGCGCCTGGTCCTCGGCATGGATGAAGACGCCGCCGCCCCAATGGCCGCCACCCGAGACGCTCTGCACCTGCCGGCCGCCGACCTCCACCCAGGAGGTCTCGTAGCCATGCCAGCGCCACTCCCTGGAAGCCCCGATCGGCTGCATGATCCGCTCGGCGAAGACCTCCGGCAGCGGCCGGCCGAAAACCCGCAGCAGGGCGAGCGAGAGGCGGTTCACCCGGACGTCGTTGTATTCCCAGTACTGCCCTGGCGGCTGCAGCGGCCGCGGCAGGCCCTTCTTCCCCTGGCCTTCCACCACCAGGTTGCGGCCACGGTCGATGGTATCGGCCTTGCCGAAGAGGCTGCCCTCCCATTCGGAGGTATTGGTCAGCAGGTGCCGCCAGGTGATACCGGCATTCTGCGGCCCTTCGAAACCGCCATCATCCACCAGGGCGCGGACCGGGGCATCGAGATCCGGGATCAGCCCGTCGCCCACCGCCAGTCCGGCCAGGATCGCCAGGTAGGATTTGGCGACCGAGAAGGTCATGTCCACCTGCCGCGTATCGCCCCAGCGGGCGACCGGCTGGCCGTGCCGCAGGATCAATCCATTCGCCGGACCGCGGCTTGCCACCGGGCCGAGGATGGCATTGTCGGGCGCCGGCTCGAAGAAGCCGGCCTCGATATGGGCGCGGATATCGCGCGGCCAGGGCGAAGGATGGGCCAGGGCATAGGCCACGGCGGGGGCATAGGCATCCAGCACGCGGCCGGCGGACAGGGGGACGGATTCGGACATGGACCGAGCCTATGGCCGGCCCAGCGACGGCGCCAGAGGGAGCACAGGCAATGGTGGTGGGTGGGCATGGTGGCAGGGCCGCCATGCCCATCGGGCCTTCAGCCGGCGGCGGCGCGCGGGCCGCGGGCCGCGGGCGGGCCCGGCAGCTCGATCTCGATCGCCAGGGTCGACATGTCGCCGCCGCGGTCGAGGTTGATGTTCACCTTGCCCGGGTCGATGGCGACGTAGCGGGCGACGACCGCCACCAGCTCCATCTGCAGCTTGGGCAGGAAATCCTCCCGCGTGCGGCCGATGCGCTCATGCGCCAGCACGATCTGCAGGCGCTCCTTCGCGGCGGAAGCGGTGGCGGGCGGCTCGGGCTTGCGGTTGGCGCGGAAATAATCGAGCCAGCTCATCACGCGGCCCTCCCTCCGAACAGGCGCTTGAAGATGCCCGGCTTCTTGTCGGGTTCGAGGAAGCGATGCGGCAGGTCGTCGCCGAGGAAGCGGCCGACCGCATCCTTGTAGGCCTGACCGGCGGCGCTTTCCTGGTCCATGATGACCGGGGTGCCGGTATTGGAGGCGCGGAGCACGCTCTCATTCTCCGGGATCACGCCGAGCAGCGGGATCGCCAGGATCTCTCGGATATCCTCGAGCTTCAGCATCTCGCCGCGCTCGACCCGGTTGGGGTCGTAGCGGGTGACGAGCAGATGCTCCTTCACCTTGTCCCGCTTCTCCTCCGCACGCTTCGACTTCGACTGCAGCACGCCGAGGATCCGGTCCGAATCGCGGACCGAGGAGACTTCGGGATTGGTGACGATGATCGCCTGGTCGGCGAAGTAGAGCGCGAGCAGGGCGCCCTTCTCGATCCCGGCCGGGCTGTCGCAGAGGATGAAGTCGTGATCCTCCTTGAGCTGGTCGATGATGGTCGCCACGCCGTCCCGCGTCAGCGCATCCTTGTCCCGGGTCTGGCTGGCCGGCAGGATGCTGAGCGTATCGACGCGCTTGTCGCGGATCAGCGCCTGGTTCAGCCGCGCCTCGCCCTGGATGACGTTGACGATGTCGAAAACCACCCGCCGCTCGACCCCCATGATGAGGTCGAGGTTGCGCAGCCCGACGTCGAAGTCGATCACTACCGTCTTCTTGCCGCGCTGGGCGAGGCCGGTGGCGATGGCGGCGCTGGTCGTCGTCTTGCCGACGCCGCCCTTGCCCGAGGTGACGACGATCACTTGCGCCATGGACGCATTCCCCTCATCCGCATGCAATTCCCCCGGTCCTGACGCCAGCCCAGACGAAACCAAACCACGTTACGAGCCGAGCGGCGCGAACCGCATTTCCTCACCCTCGAGCCGCACCTGCGTGGGCTTGCCGATGGGCGCGCTGCCGAGACCCTCGCGCACCGCGTAGAAACCGGCGATGGCGACGAGTTCCGGATCGAAATTCAAGGCGAAGATCCGCGCGGTGGCGTCGTCCGAGGCGCCGGCCACCGCGCGGCCCCGCAGCGCACCATAGACGTGGATATTGCCGTCGGCGATGACCTCGGCGCCCGGATTGACCGTCGCGGTGATGATGAGGTCGGCGTCCTGGGCATAGATCCGCTGGCCGGACCGCACCGGGTCGGTCACCAGCATGGCGGCGCGGCCGGAGCCGAGGAAATCGGCGGCCGGCGCCGCGGGCGGTGCAGCCGTCTCGGCCGCGGCCGTGGATGGCGATGCCGCGGGGGCCTCCATCGGCACGGCGGCATCCGCCTCCGCATCCTTGCCGCCGACCGGCCGCAGCGGCGGCAGGCCGGCGTGCTGCGCTGCCTGGCGCATTGCCTGGCTGCCGCCGGAGGTGCCGATGGGCACGATCTCCAGCGCATGCAGCCCGGCGATCAGCCCGCGGAAATCGACTTCCTCCGGCGCGGCCTCGAGATCGGCGAGGCCGATGACGATGGGGGCGAAGCGCAGGAAGCCGGGCGCGCGGCGGAACTGGTCGCCCAGCGCAGGCAGCACCGCATCCGGCCGCGGGTCCAGCAGGCGCAGGACGAGCAGGTTGAAATTGCCGGCGCGGAGGCGGAATGCTTCTGGAAGCGTCTGGCTGCTCAAGGCGCTCTCGGACCTGCCGCGACGGGCAAAGGGGTTGCGGGACCGGGCAGCTTGGTATGCAACCCATGAGAGGTCTATAGCCGCCACGCGTCCCAGGGCGAAGCCCGAATGCGGCCCCAAGTGCGGATCGCGGCACGGATTGGCTTCAGGCGTGGCCCGGCCATAATGGCGGCGCATACAAAGGAGGGCGCCATGCGTCCGATGACCCTGCTCGAGCCCTTCCGCGCGCTGTTCTACGCCCCCTTCTACCTGGCCGAGGCGCGCGGCAGCTTCGCCCGGCAGGGGATCGACCTGCGCATGGTCACCGCCGGCACAACCGACCGCGCCGCCGAGATGCTGCTGGCCGGCGAGGCCGACCTCGCCTGGTCCGGCCCGATGCGGCCGCTGCTGCTCCGGAGCAAGGACCCGGGCTGCACGCTGCGCTCCTTTTGCGCCGTGGTGATGCGCGATCCCTTCCTGCTGCTCGGCCCGCAGCCGCGGCCGGGCTTCATGCTGCAGGACCTGGCGGGGATGACGCTTGGCCTCGTCTCCGAGGTGCCGACGCCGGCCTGGTGCCTGCAGGGCGATTTCGCCCGGGCCGGTATCGACCGCAGGGCGATCCGCACCGTCACGGACAGGACCATGGCCGAGAATGCCACGGATGTGGCTGCCGGCACCCTCGACGTGGCGCAGATGTTCGAGCCCTTTGCCTGCCGCGTCGAGGATGCCGGCGGCGCCGTCTGGCATGCCCAGGCGAACCGCGGCCTGACCGCCTATACGAGCTTCTATGCGACCGAGGCCGGCATCGCAGCGAAGCGGCCGGAGCTGATGGCGATGATCCGCGCCATGGCGGAGTCGCTGGCCTTCATCCGCAGCGCCCCGGCCGAGGAGATCGCCGAGCTCATCGCGCCGCGCTTCGTCGATGTGCCGCCGGCGCATCGGGTACGGGCCATCGCCCGCTATCAGGGGTTGAATTTGTGGGATACCGGCCCCGCCTTTCCGCGCGAAGCCTTCGAGACGCTGGGCGCCGCCATGCTCGCCTCCGGCGCCATCGGCCATGTGCCGCCCTTCGAGCTTTGCGTGGACCAGGGCATCGTCACGGAAGCGCTGTCATGAATGCCCGCGCCCCGATCGGCACCCGGGCCGACTACCGCTGGTTCACCGAAGTCCCGACGCGCTGGATGGACAACGACGTCTATGGCCATGTGAACAACGTCACCTACTACAGCTGGATCGATACCGCGGTGGCGCAATTCCTGGTCGGGAACGGCGTCCTCGACCTCGCCACCAGCACCGAGGTCGGGCTGGTGGTGGAAACCCAGTGCCGCTACTTCGCGCCCATCGCCTGGCCGGACCGCGTCACCTGCGGCGTCCGTTGCGGCCGGCTCGGCGGCGCCTCCATCCGCTACGAGATCGGCATCTTCCGCAACGACGAGGATGCCGCCAGCGCCGAGGCGCATTTCATCCATGTCTACGTCGCGCGCGCCGAGCAGACCCGCAGCGTGCCGCTGCCGGCCAGGCTGCGGGATGCGGCGACGCGGCTGCTGCTGCCGTTGGGGTGATCCGGCCAGTGACCGGCCAGGCGCTGCGCCGAACCGCCTTGGTGCTCGCCGCCTGCGGCCTGGCGGCGGGGCTTGCCGGCGCCAGGCCCGCCTTGCTGCTCGGCACCCTGCCCGTGCTCGGCATCCTGATCCGGGACATCGTGCAGGGCCTGCGCCGGGGCGATGCGGGGCTGGATCTGCTCGCGGCGCTGTCGATGCTCGGGGCGCTGCTGCTGGACGAAAACCTTGCGGCTGCGGTGATCGCGCTCATGGTCGCCGGCGGTGCCTTCCTCGAGGATTTCGCCCGCGCCCGCGCCACACGGGAGATGACCGCGCTGCTGGCCCGCCAACCCCGCCACGCCGCCCGGCATGGCGCCTCGGGGTTGGAAGAGGTGCCGATCGATGCAATCCGTCCCGGCGACCGCATCCTGGTGCGCCAGGGTGAGGTGGTCCCCGTCGATGGCTGCCTCGCCTCGGCCGCGGCGGTGGTCGATGCCTCGGCCCTGACCGGCGAGTCCGTGCCGCTGCGGCTGACACGCGATGCCGCCATCCTCTCCGGCACCACCAATGCCGGGGAGGCCTTCGACCTGCAGGCCATGAAGCCGGCCGCCGAGAGCACCTATGCCGGCATCATCCGGCTGGTGGAGCAGGCGCAATCCAGCAAGGCGCCGATGGCCCGGCTGGCCGATCGCTGGGCGCTCGGCTTCCTCGCCGTCACGGCGGCGATCGCGCTGCTGGCCTGGCTGGTGTCCGAGGATCCGCGCCGGGTGCTGGCCGTGCTGGTGGTCGCGACCCCCTGCCCGCTCATCCTCGCCGTGCCGGTGGCGATCATCGCCGGGCTGTCGCGTTGCGCCGCGGTCGGCGTGCTGGTCAAGAACGGCGCGGCGCTGGAGCTGCTCGGGCGGGTCCGGGTGCTCGTCCTGGACAAGACGGGGACACTGACCGAGGGCCGTGCCCGCCTGGCCGAGACGCTGGTGCTGCCGGGCTTCGATCCGGCCGAGGTGCTGCGGCTGGCCGCCTCACTCGATCAGGCCTCGGCGCATGTGCTGGCGGTGGGGCTGGTCGCGGCGGCGCGGGAGGCCGGACTCGTGCTGGCGACACCGGATGCCGTGCGCGAGGTGGCAGGCGCCGGCATCGCCGGCAGGGTCGAGGGCCGCGCCGTGGCACTTGGCGGGCCGGATTTCGTCGGCGCCTTTCCGGCGCTGCCGGATGGCCAGGCCCCCGGGGCGGCGCGCGTGCTGGTGGCGCTGGATGGCATCCCCGCCGGTGTCCTGGTCTTCGCCGATCCGGTCCGGACGGATGCGCCGGCCATGCTCGCCGCGGCACGGGCGGCCGGCATCCACCGGGTGGTGCTGCTCTCGGGCGACCGGCTGACGATCGCCGAGGCGATCGGCCGCAGCGTCGGCGTCGATGCCGTGCTCGCCGATCGCTCCCCGGTCGAGAAGGTCGCGGCCGTGCTGCGGGAGAAGCCCGGGGGCCCGGTGCTGATGCTGGGCGATGGGGTGAACGACGCGCCGGCGCTGGCGGCGGCGGATATCGGCGTCGCCATGGGCGCCCGCGGCACCGTCGCCAGCGCCGAGGCCGCCGATGCGGTCGTGCTGGTGGACCGGATCGACCGGCTGGCCGCAGCGATGCGCATCGCCCGCCGGGCACGGGGCATCGCGCTGCAAAGCATCGGCTTCGGCATCGGGCTTTCGGTGCTCGGGATGCTGACGGCGGCGGCAGGACAGTTGACACCGGTGCAGGGCGCGGTGTTGCAGGAGGTGATCGATGTCGCGGTCATCCTGAATGCCCTGCGGGTGCTGCGCGGGTAGAATCCCACATGGAGGAACGAACATGCCGAAGCTGACGCGTCTGGCGATTCTCGACGACTACCAGGGCGTCGCCCTGACCCGCGGCCCCTGGGACCGGCTGCCGCAGGACCTCACCATCGAGGTCTTCCGCAACACCCTGACCGATATCGATGCCCTGGCCAGCCGGCTGGCCGCCTTCGACGCCATCCTGATGATGCGCGAGCGCACCGCCTTCCTGCAGCCGCTGCTCTCCCGCCTGCCGAAGCTCAAGCTGCTGATCACCACCGGGGCGCGGAACCGCAGCATCGACCTGGCGACGGCGACCGCCCAGGGCATCACCGTCTGCGGCACGCCGGGCTTCGGCAATCCGACGGTCGACCTGACCTGGGGGCTCATCCTCTCGCTGATGCGGCGCATCCCGGAGCAGCAGGCCTCGCTGCGGGCCGGCGGCTGGCAGCTCGCGCCGGGCGGCAGCGTCGGCGATACGCTGGAAGGCAAGACCCTCGGCATGGTCGGCCTGGGCAACCTCGGCACCCGCGTCGCCAAGGTCGGCGCCGCCTTCGGCATGAAGGTGATCGGCTGGAGCCAGAACCTGACCGCCGAGAAGGCACAGGCGGCCGGTGCCACCGCCGTCGACAAGGCGACCCTGATGGCCGAGGCCGATGTCATCAGCCTGCACCTCGTGCTCTCCGACCGCTCGCGCGGGATCATCGGCGCCGAGGATCTGGCGCGGATGAAGAAGACCGCCTTTATCGTGAATACCAGCCGCGGCCCGCTGATCGACCAGCCCTCCCTCATCGCCGCGCTGAAGGAGGGCCGCATTGCCGGTGCCGGCCTTGACGTCTTCGATGCCGAGCCGCTGCCGCCCGGCCATCCGATCCTCGCGGCGCCGAATACCGTGCTGACCCCGCACCTCGGCTACGTGACGGAGGAGAACTACCGGCAGTATTTCCTCGGTGCGGTCGAGGCGGTGGAAGGCTACCTGGCCGGGACCCCGGTACGGCAATTGCGCGGGGACTGATCGCCGCCTGCATGTTTCGCGGGCAGACCGGGAATTCGGCATGATCTGCCGCCTCGGCCTGCTCGCGGCATGAGCGTTGCATGCAAGTTAGCCAAAACTCCATCCGATGAGGATCCGGACCATGGCCCTTGCCCGCCGCGCCCTGCTGGGCGCCAGCGCTGTCGTGCTCGCTGCCCCCGCCGTCCATGCCCAGGGCGTGGTGGTGAAGATGGGCGCGCTGCGCCTCATCCATTCCATCGCCCCTTTCCTCTATGAACGCTTCCAGCCAGCCGCGGTGAAGATCGAGGTCATCCCCTTCGAGAGCCCGACCGAGGGCAAGAATGCGGTGGTGACCAAGTCGGTCGATTTTGCCGCCTTCGGCATCGCCGCCGGCATCCTCGGCGCCGCGGCGCGGGAGCCGGTGACGGTCGTCGGCTCCTGCTGCGACCGCGGCATGGCGGTCGTCTCCCGCAAGGATGGGCCGATCGCCACGCTTGCCGACCTCCGCGGCAGAAAGGTCGGCATCTGGCCCGGCTCGACCCAGGAGGTCTTCATCCTCGAGCGGCTGCGGATGGAGGGCATGACCATCCGCGACATCCAGAACATCCGCGTTTCCTTCAGCGAGATGGCCATCGCCCTGGCCCGCGGCGACATCGATGCCTATGTCGGCGCCGAGCCCGGCCCCGGCGTCTCCATCGCCTCCGGCATCGGCAAGATCGTTGAGTATCCCTATTCGACGCCGATGGGCTCGCTGAACATGATCTTCGCCACCCATCCGGACACCATCGCGCAGAAGCCCGACCTCGTGCGCAGCATGCTGAAGGTGCATCGCCAGGCGAGCGAGTTCGGCATGGCCAACCGCGACGTCACCATCGAGACCGCGGTCGCCCGGCTCGGCATGAAGCGCGACGCGCTGGAGGTCAGCCTGCCGAACGTCGAGCTGAACTGGCAGATGACACCGGAGATGGTGACGCGGGCGAAGACCTATGCCGAGCACATGCTCAGCCTGAAGCAGATCCGCGCCCTGCCGGACTTCGGGACGTTCTTCAACGCAAGCTTCTCGGACGAGCTGGCCAAGGCCGCGGCATGAGCATGACGGCAGGGCGCGGCACCTCGCCGCGCCAGGCGCTGCTGGCCGTCGCCGCGCCGGTCCTGGGGCTCATCGCCTGGCACCTCGGCACCGCCGGGCCGGGCTATCACCTCATCCCGCCGCCCTGGGACGTGGCGGTGCAGTGGTGGGACCTCGCCTTCGGCGGCATCTGGGACGACCTCTACTCGGCGACGCTGTTCGAGCATGCCGCAGCCAGCCTTGGCCGGGTCTATGGCGGCTTCGCCCTGGCGGCACTGGTGGCGCTGCCGCTCGGCATGCTGATCGGCCGCATCGCCGTGGTGCGCGACCTGCTCGACCCGTCGCTGCAGATCCTGCGGCCGATCCCCGTCACCGCCTGGCTGCCGCTGGCGATGATCGTCTTCGGCATCGGCCCGCGCTCGGCCTTCTTCCTGGTCTTCCTCGGCGCCTTCTACCCGATTTTGCTCAACACCATCTTCGGCGTCCGCAGCGTTGAGGGAAGGCTGTTCGAGGCCGCGGCCATGCTCGGCGTCTCGCCCCAGGCGGTGTTCTGGAAGGTGGTGCTGCCGGCCTCGCTCCCCTCGATGTTCACCGGCCTACGGCTCGGCCTTGGCTTCGCCTGGGTGGTGATCGTGGTCGGCGAGATGACCGGGGTGCAGACCGGGCTCGGCGCCATCATCATGGAGGCGCGCCAGCTCTCCCGCACCGAGATCGTCATCAGCGGCATGGTCACCATCGGCGTGCTCGGCTTCCTCTCCGACCAGGCGGTGCAGATGGTCGGGCGCCGGCTGCTGCGCTGGAGCCCGCAGCATGGCTGAGCTGCCCATTCTCGACATTCGGCACGTCGACAAGCATTTCGCCTTCGGTGCGCAGACGATCACCGCCCTGTCCGATGCCAGCTTGCAGGTGGCGAAGGGCGAGTTCATCTGCTTGATCGGTCCCTCCGGCTGCGGCAAGTCCACCCTGCTGCGGATGATCGCCGGCTTCGAGAGCGTCACCAGGGGCGCCCTGCTGATGTGGGGCAAGCCGGTGCAGAAGCCGGGGCCGGATCGCGGCATGGTCTTCCAGGACTATGGGCTGTTCCCCTGGCTCAGCGTCACCCAGAACATCGCCTTCGGCCCCATCGCCCGCGGCCGCCCCAAATCCGAGGCCGCCGCCACCGCGCGCCGCTTCGTCGAGATGGTCGGCCTGACCCGCTTCGCCGAGGCCTATCCGCACCAGCTCTCAGGCGGCATGAAGCAGCGCGTCGCCATCGCCCGGGTGCTCGCCAACGACGCCGAGGTGGTGCTGATGGACGAACCCTTCGGCGCGCTGGATGCGATGACGCGGGAACGCCTGCAGGAGGAATTGCTGGAAATCTGGGCCAAGGCGAAGCTCAGCGTCATCTTCGTGACCCATGCGATCGAGGAGGCGATCATCCTCGCCGACCGCGTGGTGGTGATGTCGCCCGGTCCCGGCCGGATCATCGCCGATGAACGGATCGCCCTGCCGCGCCCGCGTGATCCGACGGGGGTGGAATTCAACGCCCTTCGCCGGCACCTTTCCGGACTGCTCGGCAGCCTGCACTGACCATGGAACCCGCCCGATGACCTACCAGCCCCTGCCCGGCTTCTGGGCGGCCGCCAGCTTCGCCGAACGGAGCGCGGCCTATGACAACAGCAAGGCCGTGGCCGATAGCCCGGCGCTGATCGCCGCCCGCAACGCGGAAGCCGCGCCCTTCCGCGCGGCGCGGCCGGAGCATATCGATATTCCTTACCAAACGGGGGACTATGGCGCCGGCCAACGCAACGCCTGGGACATCTTCCCGGCGAAGGACCCCGCCGCCCCCTGCCTGGTCTTCATCCACGGCGGCTACTGGCAGCGCAACCGGCGCGAGGACTTTTGTTCGTTCATGGCCGGCGCCCTGGAACGCGGCTGGTCGGCGGCGCTACCCGGCTACACCCTCACCCCGGATGCCACGCTGACGCAGATCACCGGGGAGATCACCGCGGCGCTCGACTGGCTGCAGGCGCATGGCGCCGAGCATGGCATCGCCGGCAGGGTGGTCATCTCCGGCTGGTCGGCCGGCGGGCATCTGGTCGGCATGGCGATGCCGCATCCGCTCGTCACCGCCGGCCTCGCCATCTCCGGCATCTTCGAACTGGCGCCGATCCGCGACACCGACCTGGATGAGAAGCTGCACCTGACCGAGGCGGAGATCGCCGCCCTCTCGCCGATGCGGCTGCCCGTCGTGAACAAGCCCATGGCCATCGCCTATGGCAGCCGCGAGCTGCCCGAGCTGCGCCGCCAGTCGCGCGACTTCCATGCGCGGCGGGCGGAGGCGCATGCGCCGGGGCCCCTCATCCCCGTCGTCGGCGCCGATCATTTCCGCATCCTGGAGGCGCTGAAGGCCCCGCGCGGCGAGTTGCTGCGCGCCTGCGAAGACCTGCTGAAGCATTGATGATGACGCTCCCCATCGCCTTCACCCTGGATGCGCTCGCCGGCTTTTATGCCGCGGGCGGCTCGCCGCTGGATTTGGCGGAAGCGGCATTGGCCCGCATCGCTGCCTGGGCCGATCCGGCGCTGTTCATCGCCGCGGTCCCGCCCGAGGCGGTGCGGGCCCGCGCCGCCGCCCTGGCGGCGGAAGGCCCGCGTGGCCGGGCGCTCTACGGCGTGCCTTTCGTGGTGAAGGACAATATCGACGTCGCCGGCCTGCCCACCACCGCAGCCTGTCCCGGCTATGCCTATCACCCCGGGGCCGATAGCCCCGCCGTCGCCCGCCTGCTGGCCGCCGGCGCGGTGCTGCTGGGCAAGACCAACCTCGACCAATTCGCCACCGGGCTGAACGGCACCCGCAGCCCCTATGGCACGCCGCGCAACGCGGTGGCGGCCGATTGCATCCCCGGCGGCTCTTCCTCCGGCTCCGCCACCGCGGTCGGGGCGGGGATCGCGGCGTTCTCGCTGGGGACGGATACCGCGGGCTCCGGCCGGGTGCCGGCCATGGCCAACAACATCGTCGGGCTGAAGCCGAGCCTCGGGCTGGTGCCGACCCAGGGGGTCGTGCCGGCCTGCCGCTCGCTCGACTGCGTCTCGGTCTTCGCGCTGACCGTCGCCGATGCGGCGGCGGTGCTGGAGGTGATGGCCGGGCCGGCGCCGGAGGATCGCTATTCCCGCGCGGCACCCGCCGGCTGGCGCGCGACCCCGGCCGGCCAGCCTGCCTGGCGGCTGGCGGTGCCGCTGGCCGCGCAGCGGGTCTTCGACACCGCGGACGACGCGGCGCTGTTCGAGGCGGCCGTGGCCCGCGCCGTGGCGCTCGGCGGCCAGGCGACGCAGGTCGATATCGAACCCTTCCTGGCCATTGCCCAGCGGCTCTACGAGGGCGCCTGGGTGGCGGAGCGCACGGCGGCGCTGCGGGACATGCTGGTCAATCGGCCCGAAGCCCTCCATCCGGTCACCCGCGGCATCCTGGCCGCCGGCCTGCTCAAGCTGACGATCGACGCCTGGGACGATTTCCATGCGGCCGCCGAGGCCCGCCGCCTGGCCCGGGTCCTGTTCGCCACCACCGATGTCCTGCTGCTGCCGACCGCCCCCGGCCTGCCCACCCTGGCCGATCTCATGGCGGAGCCCGTGGCGGGCAATTCCCGGCTCGGCACCTATACGAATTTCGTTAATATCTGCGATCTCGCGGCGCTGGCGGTGCCCTCCGGCATGCGCGCCGATGGCCGCCCGGCCAGCGTCACCCTGGTCGGCCCGGCCTTCGACGAGGCGCGGCTGGCCGGGCTCGGCGCCGCGCTGCATGCGGCGGCCGGCGTCGGGCTCGGCGCCCTGGGCGGGACGGTGCCGCCGCCCCCCGCCCCGCCTGCCCTGGCCGCCGGCGAGCTGCCGCTGCTGGCGATCGGTGCCCATATGTCCGGCCTGCCGCTGAACCCGCAGATGCTGCGCCATGGCGGGCGTTTTGTGGCGGAGGCTGCGACGGTGCCGGAGTACCGTCTGCACGACCTCGGCGGCCGGCCGGGTCTGGTCAGGGTGGGTGAAGGCGGCGTGGCGGTGGCAGGCGAAATCTGGGCCTTTCCCGCTGCCGCCATCGGCCCCTTCCTCGCGGAGATCCCGCCGCCGCTTGGCTTCGGCCGGGTGCGGCTGGCGGATGGCTCGGCCCCGCTTGGATTCCTCTGCGAGACGGCGGGGGCGGAGGGCACGCCGGATATCTCGGCGACCGGCGGCTGGCGGGCCTATCTGACAATGAAGGACAGCAGATGATGGATGTCGATATCCCCGAGATCCTGGCCGAGATGCGGGCCAATTTCGCCGAATACGAGCGGGCGCTGATCGGCAACGACGTCGAGGTGCTGCAGGCGCTATTCCGCCGGGACCCGCGCACCCTGCGCTACGGGCCCGCGGAGAACCTGCTGGGCTGGGACGCCATCGCCGCCTTCCGCGCGGGGCGATCCCCGGTCGGGCTGGACCGCACGCTGGAGAATACCGTCATCACCACCTATGGCCGCGACTTCGCCACCGCCAATACCGAATTCCTCCGCGGCGGCCGGCGCGGTCGGCAGAGCCAGACCTGGGTGCGGTTTCCGGACGACGGCTGGCGCATCGTCGCCGCGCATGTGAGCCTGATGCCGTAGCATGCAGGTCCCCGGGTCAAGCCCGGGGATGAACACAGGGGCGGAGCGTCAGCCCTTCAGATAGGCCTCCGCCGCATCCGCCAGCACCTGGCAGCACAGCGCCAGATCCTCCTCCTTGGTATCCTCCGCCCAATGATGACTGATGCCTTTGATGGAGGGGGTGAAGATCATCGAGACCGGCATGACCCGGGCAATGTACTGCGCATCATGCCCCGCCCCGCTCGGCATCCGCTGCCAGCGGCCGGGCGCATGCTGCTCGGCCGCCGCATCCAGCGCCGCCATGGTCGCCGCATCGCAGGGCGCCGGCAGCGACTTGCTGACATTGGTCAGGGTCGCGGTGCAGCGCTCGCGCCGGTTGCTTTCCTGCACGCAGGCGCGGAGGCAGGCCTCCATCCGCTCCAGCACCGGCAGGGAGATGTCGCGGAACTGGAACAGGATATCCGCCCTGCCCGGGATTATGCTGGGCGCTCCCGGCTCGACCACGATGCGGCCGGCGGTCCAGGTGCTGCGGTCGCCGCAGACCTTGGGGAACTCGGCATCGATCATCGCCAGCAGCCGCACCGCGGCGAGGCCCGCGTCGCGGCGCTCCGCCATGGTGGTGCCGCCGGCGTGGTCCTGCGTGCCCTCGATGGTGATGCGCCATTGCCAGATGGCGACGATGCCGGTGACGACGCCGACCTGCAGCCCGGCATTCTCGAGCTGCGTGCCCTGCTCGATGTGCATCTCGAAGAAGGCCTTGTGCCGCCCCGGCTCGAGTTGCATCCGCGGCTTGCCGGCAAGGCCCGCGGCCGCCAGGGCGTCGCGCAGCGGCGTGCCGTCGTTGCGGCTGCGGCTGCGGTCGATCTCCTCCTCCGACAAGATGCCGATGAGCGACTTGCTGCCGAGGAAGCCGCCCTCGAAATGCCCCTCCTCGTCGGCGAAGGCGGCGACATCCACCGGCAGCCCGGCCCGGGCCAGCGCCACCGCCGCCATCACACCGAGCGCGCCGTCCAGCCAGCCCGCCTGGTTCTGGCTCTCGATATGGCTGCCCGCAAGCAGATGCGGTCCAGGGCCCCTGTGGCGGCCATAGACATTGCCGATGCCATCGATGCTCGCCTCGAGACCGATTTCCTCCAGCCGGGCCACCAGCCAGCGACGGCTTTCCATGTCCTGCGGCGAATAAGTCGGGCGATGCACCCCCGTTTTGTACTGGCCGATCTTGCGCAGATCGTTCAGGTCCTTGAGGAAGCGTTCGGCATCGATCTTCGGCATGGGACAACCTTTGCTGCAGTGCACAGTCTGCTACGGCAGTATGTGCCTTGCTAGACCCGGGCGACCCTGGAGTTGCCGCCTCTGCCGAAGCGTCGCGCCTTGCCTGCTGCCGGATTGCTGCCACCGGCGGCGCAGGCGCAGGGAGGGGCACCGAACTGGTCGCCCGCCGGGCCGGTGCGCGTGGTGGCGCCCTTCCCGCCTGATGACGGACCTGCTGCCCGCCGCGCCGACTGGACCCACGGCAACCTACCCGACGTGCTGCCCGCGGTGGTCAGGGCCGCGGGGGTGACGGCGGACCAAGCCAGCACGAAGGCGCGGATCAGGACCGCGGCCCGCTCCGGCCGCAGGCTGTCCAGGGTGCCGACGAAGACCCCGCGGTTGAGCCAGCCGTCAGGCCCCTCCGGCGCGGTGATCTCGATGACCGAGACCGCGTAGCGCGGCGCATCCTAGAGCGTGACGCGGTTGCGGATGGTCAGCACCGCGCCATCCCCGGTCCGCATCACGGGTGGCTCCCTCAGCGCGGCAGGTCGCTGGCCATCAGCTGCGGCGTGACGCCGGCCGCTTCGGCTTCGGACCCGGCGAAGTTCAGCTCCACCTTCACGCCATTGGGATCGAAGAGGAAAAGCTGGAACAGCCCCTGCGCAGCCACCCGGCGGGACTGGAAAGGCACCCCCTGCGCCTGCAGGCGGGTCAGGATCTCTGCCAACCCGGTCGTATGGAACGCGATATGGTCCAGCACGCCGGTGCCCCGCTCCGCCTGGCTCTGCTGCGCCAGATAGGCCTGGCGATTGGCCGAGACGCCGGCACCGCCCTCGGTGACATGCACCACATCCTCCTCGCCGCAATAAAGCCAAGCGACGGGGAAGCCGAAGTCGGGATGCGGACCGGACCGCAGGCCCAGCACCTCCTCCCACCAGCGCACCGTGCCGGCGAGGTCGGTGGTCTGGATCAGGACATGCTGCAGATGGTGCAACGGCATGGATGGCCTCCCTCGGCTTTGCCGCAGCATAGCCCGGCCGCGGCCGATGATTGCGGACAGATCAGCACTGGCTCTCGGCTTATTCCGGTCTTTTTATCCGCTGGCGCCGGGTGCATCCTGGGGGGAACGCCAGTCGGGGGAATGCCGCGGATGCGCTTCGGTCTGTTCGGAGGCGCGCGCACCAAGCGCGCGGTGGGTCTGGCGGATAGCCAAGGCTACAGCAGCTTCATCGAGTATATTCAGGAAGCCGAGCGGCTAAATTTCCAGAGCCTCTTCATGGTGGAGCACCACTTCACCGGCCAGGGCCAGGTCTCCGCCTCCCTGACCCTGCTCGCCTATCTTGCCGCGAAGACCTCCCGCATCCGCCTCGGCACCGCCGTCGTGGTGCTGCCCTGGCACAATCCGGTGCTGGTCGCGGAACAGGCGGCGACCCTCGACCTGCTCTCCAACGGCCGTTTCGACTTCGGCGTCGGCAAGGGCTACCGGGTGGCGGAGTTCGACGGTTTCTGCATCCCGCCCGAGGAAGCCACGGAGCGCTTCGACGAGGCGATCGAGGTCATCCGAAAGGCCTGGACCAGCGAGGAGCGCTTCAGCCACCACGGCAAGCGCTGGCACTACGACAACGTGGTGGTGGAACCCGCCCCCATCCAGCAGCCGCACCCGCCGCTCTGGCTGGCCGCCGGCAGCACCGAAAGCATCCGGCGCGCCGCGCGGGACGGGTTCAACCTGCTGCTCGACCAGCTTGCCTCGGTCGAGCAGATCATCGAGCGCGTGGCGATCTTCCGCGCCGAATGCGAACGCGTCGGCCGCGCCTACGACGGCCGGATGGTCGCCGTCGCCCGCGCCCTGCAGATGATCCATACCGAGGAGGAGCGGGCCGCGGCCTACGAGACCCGCAAGCGCGTTGTCGGCGTGATCGGCGACCTGCACAAGGGCCGGAAGGCCGCCAGCATCGAGGAGGACGACGCCGCGCTGCTCGGCACCCCGGCCGAGATCATCGCCCGCATCCGCCGGCTCGAGGCCGGCGGCGTCGAGACCATCCTGCTGGTCGATCCCAATGCCAGCATCGCCAACCTGCGCGCCTTCGCCGCCGAGGTGATGCCGTCCTTCCGGTCCCTCCAGGCGGTCGCCGCCGAATGAGCCGCCTGCCGAAGCTGAGCCGCGAGGCGCTGGAACCCGCCGCGCAGGCGGTCTGGGACCGCATCGCCTCCGGCGCCCGGGGCGGCGTCGGTGGCCCCTTCACCGCGCTCATCCTCAGCCCCGAGCTGTGCAGCCGGGTCGAGCAACTGGGCGTCTTCATCCGCTACGAATGCAGCGTGCCGATGCGGCTGCGGGAACTGGCGATCCTCTGCGTCGGCCAGCATTGGCAGGCGGATTACGAATGGTTCGCCCATGCGCCGATCGCCGCGCAGCAGGGCGTGCCGGATGCCGTCATCGCCGCCGTCGGGGCCGGCGCCGAGCGCATTCCCTTCGACGCCCCGGCCGATGCCACCATCGTCGGCTTCGTCCGTGCCCTGCTGCGGACCGGACGCGTTCCCGCTGCCGAATACGCCGCCGCCCAGGCGCTGCTGGGCGACAAGGGCACGGTCGAGCTGACCGGCCTGGTCGGCTACTACAGCCTGCTGGCGATGCAGCTGAACACCTTCGAGGTGGCGCCGCCGCCGACCGTGCCGATCCCCTGGCGCTGACGCCGCACGGCGTCCTGGTAATCAGCAGCAGGAAGTCGATGTAGCTACGCAGCTTGGCCGGCAGGTGCCGCTGCGGCGGGTCGAGCACGGCGACGGAATTGCCCTCCGGCATTCAGTACCGCAGCACCGGCCGCAAGGCGCCCTGGCCGATGCCGGCGCCGGCGACGGCCGCCTCCCGCAGCGCATCGCCAAGGCGGTCGAGATAGCCCGGCGCGGCGAAGGTGAGAAGAAGCGGGGCAGTTGCGGCACCAGGGTCATTCGTCTGAAGGAAATCGGCACCACCGCCCGCACGCGGGAGGCGGCACTGCCGGCCCGCGGCGAATTTGTCCGAAGCCCCCTCCCAGCCCAGGGTCGCATCCGGCCAAAGGAACCATCGCCTGGCGGCAAATACTGGACGGTTCGTCGCGCTTCCCGTAATTTGCGCCGGTGGAAACCCAGGAACCCGAGGCCCAAGCCTCGCATGGGCTGCCGGCACTGGTCGGGCTGGAGGATGCCGCAGCGGTCCTGCCGGCGGAGATCGCCCCGGCGCTGCTCGCCATCATGCTCACCACCAATCGCCTGATGATGCTGGAAGCCCTGCATGCGGTGCCGGAGGCTCGGCTGACTCCGCCGCAGTTCCGCATCCTCAACTTCCTGCTGGTGAATCCGGGAGCCTCCGTCTCCGAGGTGGCGGCGCATCTCGGCGTGCGGCTGCCGACCGCCTCCGTCATGCTGGTGAAGCTCGGGACCGATGGCTACATCGACCGCAGCCGCGACCCGGTCTCCCGCCGCCGGGTGCAGCTTACGCTGACGGCGCATGGGCGGACAACCATCGGTGTGGTCCGGCAGGCTGTCTTCGGCCGGATCGACCGGGCGCGGCAGCAGCTATCCGACCCCGACCAGCAGGCCATCTGCCAGGCATTGCCGGCACTGCGCCGCCTGCTGCTGCGGGCCTGACACCGATGCGGACCCATCGGGCCGCTGGTTGGATCAGTCGTCGATGATCGCGACGGCGCGGGTCCAACCGGCGGAGCCGCGATGGACCTTCACCGGGAAACAGACCACCTGGAAGCCATCGGCCGGCAGGGCTTCCAGGTTGTGCAGCTTCTCCAGGTGGGAATAGCCGATCTCCCGCCCCGCCCGGTGGCCTTCCCAAATCAGCCCGGCATCGCCGCCCTGCTCGATCTTCCGCTTGGTGTGGCTGAAGGGCGCGTCCCAGGACCAGCCATCGGTACCGACCAGGCGGATGCCGCGCTCCAGCAGCCAGAGCGTCGCCGCGCGGCCCATGCCGCAGCCGGTATCGATGTAGTCGTCCTCGCCGTAGCGGGACCCGGCGCGGGTATTGACCACGACGATCTCGAGCGGCTTCAGGGTATGGCCGATGCGTTGCAACTCAGCCTCCACATCGGCTGGCTGCACCACATAGCCATCCTCGAAGTGGCGGAAGTCCAGCTTCACGCCGGGGTTGTGGCACCATTCGAGCGGCACCTCGTCGATCCGCCAGGAGGCCTCGCCGCCGGGGACCAGGCGTTCGTTCATGCGGGAGAAGTAGTGGTAGGGTGCGTCGAGATGGGTGCCGTTGTGGGTGCTGATGTCCACCCGCTCCACCGCGGCGTATTCCCCGTTGGGCAAGGCTTCGACGGGCACGTCCATATAGGCCGCCATCTTCGGTGCCGACTGGTGGTGATCGGTGTATTCGATCTTCGGCTCCATCCCCGGCGGATCGGATTTGATGCCCGCCTTGAGGGCGACGGAGATATCGATGAAACGCCGGGCCATTCAGCCTTCTCCCTGATGCTGGTTCTGTAAACCGCGTTGGCGGGTCAGACGGGCCAGGCAAGCGCCGGGTCGATCCGCCCGCGGCACTCGCCGAAGCCGATCCCGACATGCCCACGCCGATGCGCCCGGCCGCGGAAGATCACCTCGTCGCCATCCTGCAGCCAGACGCGCGTCTCGCCATTCGGCAGGGTGATCGGGTCGCGGCCGCGGGTCATCTCCGCCATGCAGGCGCGGCTCTCGTCGGTGGGGCCGGAGGCGGTGCCGCTGGCGATCAGGTCGCCGGGCCGCAGGTTGCAGCCGTTGCTGGCGTGATGCGTCAGCATCTGCCCGAGCGTCCAGTACATGTGCTGGAAGTTGGTCAGGGTGATGCGGGCCGGCTCATCCTCCTCCGCCGCCATCCGCGGCGTCAGCAAATAGGCCTCGAGGTCGATGTCGAAGCCGCCGAGCCGCTGGTCGTAGTCATGCGCCAGATGCGGCAGCGGTGCCGGGTCGCCGGCCGGCCGCGTCATGGCCGGGGCGCGGAAGGGCGCCAGGGCCTCGGCGGTGACGACCCAGGGGGAGATGCTGGTCGAGAGGCTCTTCGACAGGAAGGGGCCGAGCGGCGTGCTCTCCCAGCGCTGGATGTCCCGCGCCGACCAGTCGTTCACCAGGCAGAAGCCCCAGATATGCTCGGGCGCCGCGCGCAGCGGGATCGGCTCGCCCAGCATGTTGCCGGGGCCGACGAAGACGCCGAGCTCCAGCTCGAAATCCTGGCCCTCGCAGGGGCCGAAGGCGACGGTTCCATCGGCCCGCTGGCGCTGGCCGTTCGGGCGGCGCACCGCCTCGCCGCTGACGCGGACCGAGCTGGCGCGGCTGTTGTAGGCGATCGGCAGGTACTGGAAGTTCGGCGGCAGCGCCGGCTCCTCGCCGCGGGCGCGGCGGCCGCGCTCGGTGTGGTAGCTGCTGGTGAAGAAATCGGTGAAGGCGCCGATCGCGGCCGGCAGCCGCATTTCCACATCCTCCATCGGCACCAGGATGCGCTGCGCCATGGCGGCGAAGCGCGCCGCATCCGGATGGTCGGCGCGGAGGATGTCCGAGATCCGGGCGCGCAGGGCGGAGGCCGCGCCGTTGCCCATGGCCATCAGCCGGTTCAGCGAGGGCTCGGCCGCGGCGCGGGCCGCCTCGGCGGGGATGCCCGCAAACAGCCCGGCCTCCACCGCGGTCGCCATGTCGAGGATGGCATCGCCGATCGCGACCCCGCCGCGCGGCGCCTCGCCCGGCCAGCAGAAGACGCCATGCGGCAGGTTCTGGATGGGGAAGTCGCAATCCGGCTCATTCGCCGATTCGAGCCAGCTCTGCCGGTCCGGATCATGCGTCGCGTTCAAATCGGCCATGGGCCGTGTCTCCCCGTCAGTGGCGCGCAACCTAGCCCGGCCGTGCTCAGGCGGCCAGCATGCGGCCCGGGTTGCGCTCGGCCAGCAGCGGCCGGACCCAACGGGCGAAGCGCATCGCCTCCTCGTCGTGCAGGTAGCCCGAGAGGCAGAAGGACCGGCAGCCGAGGTCGATGAACGCCTGCAGGGTGGCGGCGCATTGCCGCGGATCGCCGACCACCACGATGCCCGCCCCCGGCCGCACCCGGGTGATGCCGGTCCAAAGGTGCGGCGCGATCAGCTCGCCATTCTCCCGCGCCAGCTGCTGCACCCGCTGGTTGGCGACGGAGGCGGCGTAATGGGTGCGGATGAAGCGGGTCTGCGCCTCGGTCACGTCGCGCACCAGCTCATGCGCGGCGTCCCAGGCCTCGGCCTCGGTCTCCCGGCAGCAGATCTGCAGCCGCATGCCGAAGCCGATCGCCTCGGCCCGGCCGTGGCGGGCCGCCAGGCCGCGGATGGCGGCGATATTCTCGCCGATGCGGGCCGGGGTATCGCCCCAGAACAGGTGGATATCCGAATGCTCCGCCGAAAGCGCCCAGGCCTCGGCCGAGCCGCCGCCGAGGTAGAAGGGCGGATGCGGCTGCTGCAGCGGCTGCGGCGAGATCCGCGCGCCCTTCAGGGTATGGAAGCGCCCGGCGAAGTCGACCGGCCCACGCGCGGTCCAGAGCGCCTTCATGATGGCGACATCCTCGGCCATCAGCGCGTAGCGGTCCTCCTTCGCCAGGGTGATGCCCTCGGCGGTCGCCTCCGCCTCGCTCTGGCCGGCGATGAGGTTGACGGACAGGCGCCCGCCCGAGAGCTGGTCGAAGGTCGCCGCCATTTTTGCCAGTTGCACCGGGCTGACGTAGCCGGGGCGCGCCGCGACCAGCGCCTTGATGCGCTTGGTCTTGGCCACCGCCATGGCGCTGCTGATCCAGGCCTCCCAGCAAGTGGCGGCGACGGGGACGAGGAAATACTCGAAGCCCGCCGCCTCGGCCGCCAGCACCACCCGGTCGAACAGCGCGGCGGAGGGCGGCACGGCGCAGCCGCGGTCGCCGTAGCAGGTGGTGTCGCCCGAGGTGGGCAGGAACCAGCCGAATTCGAGCGGCGTGGACATGGCGGCGCTTCCCCTGGGTTTTGACCCAGGCTAGCGCCGCCAGCGCGGCTAGAACAGCGAGTAGCCGCCGTCGATCACCAGCGTATCGCCGGTATGGAAGGCGCTGGCGCTGCTCATCAGGTAGATCGCCATGCCGCCGAAGTCGCCGCCATTGCCCCAGCGGCGCATCGGCACCCGCGGCAGCACGTTGCCGGCGAATTTCGGGTCGGCGACCGAGCGTGCGGTCATGTCCGTCTCGATCCAGCCGGGCAGGATGGAATGGGCACGGATGCCGTGCCGGGCCAGCTCCACAGCCAGCGCCCGCACCATGGAGACCATGCCGCCCTTCGAGGCGCCGTAATGCTCGTTCCGCGCCGCGCCCTCGATCGCCGCCAGGGACGCGGTACCCACCAGCACGCCGCCCTTGTCCCCGGCATCGGCCCGAGCCTTCATGTGCTGCGCCGCGGCGCGGAAGGTCAGGAAGGCGCCGGTGAGGTTCACCCGCAGCACCCGGTCCCATTGCTCCTTGGTGCGCTCGAGGAAGGGGCTCGACCGGCCACCGGAGATGCCGGCATTGGCGAAGCACCCGTCCACCCGGCCCAGCACCCGCAGGGTCTCGGCAAAGGCCGCCTCGACCTGATCCTCCTCGCCGACGTCGCATTCGAGCGCCAGGATGCGCCGTCCGGTCGCCTCGAGCCTGGCCTTGGCGGCGGCATTCTTCGCCGGGTTGGTGCCCCAGATCGCGACATCGGCGCCGGCCTGGGCCAGCGCCTCGGCCATGCCGAGGCCGATCCCGCCATTGCCGCCGGTGACCAGCGCCACCTTTCCCGTCAGATCGAATGGCGCATAGGCCATGGTGTGGTCCCTCCCCGTCTTGCCCCCATCGTGATGCCGCTGGCGCCCGCCGCTGTCCAGCGCTTGCCGCGGCGCGCCACTCCGCGCAGGCTGGCGGCAAAAGACAGGAGGAATCGAATGCCCACACGCCGTGGAGCGCTGGCCGCGGCCGGCCTGCTGCTGGCTGCCCCCGGGCTGGCCCGGGCCGCCTTCCCGGACCGTCCGGTGCGGCTGGTGGTGCCCTTCGGCGCCGGCGGCAACCTCGATACCCTGGCGCGGCTGGTGGCACCGGGGATGTCCCAACGCCTCGGCGGCCAGCCGGTGGTGGTCGAGAACCGCCCCGGTGCCGGCGGCAACCTCGGCGCCGAGCTCGTCGCCACGGCCGCGCCCGATGGCTATTCGGTGCTGGTCGGATCCAACGGCGGGCTGGTGACCAACCCGATGCTCATGGCCCGCATGCCCTACGACGCCGCGAAGGCCTTCACACCGGTCGGCCTCGGCTTCCGCACGCCCAATGTGCTGGTGGTCAGCCCGAAGCTGCCGGTCGCCACCCTTCAGGAGTTCATCGCCTATGCCAAGGCGCGGCCGGGTCAGGTGACCTGCGCCTCGGCCGGGACCGGCACCACCAACCACCTGCTGATCGAGTTGCTGAATGCGGCGACCGGCATGGGCATGGTGCATGTGCCTTACCGGGCCAGCGGCGCCTCGCTCGCCGACCTGCTGTCCGGGGCGCTGACCGCCTCGATGGACCAGATCACCACCGCGCTGCCGCAGCACCGGGACGGCGCGTTGAAGATCCTCGGCATCGGCCTCGGCCAGCGGGCGCCGCTGCTGCCGGCGGTGCCGACCTTCGCCGAGGTCGGGCTGCAGGATGGCGGGCTGGTCTCCTTCATCGGGCTGCTGGTGCCCGCGGCGACGCCGGAGGAGCCGCGCCAGCGGCTGCAGCAGGCCTTCGCCGGGGCGCTGGCGGACCCGGCGCTCCAGGCCCGGGTCGAGGCCATCGGCAACCTGCTGGCAACACCCGAGGAACGCACGCCGGAGGGCTTCGCGGCGCTGATCGAGCGGGAGCGGGCGCAATCCCGCCGGGCCATCGACCTGGCCGGATTGAAGCCGGAGTAGCCCGCGGGCAGGATGGCGGCCGCTTCAAGGGAGCAGGGAATGCCGTCGATCACCTTCGTGCAGCCGGATGGGACACGCCAGGTGCTGGAGGCCGGCGAGGAACCGACCGTCATGCATGTGGCGATCCGGGCCGACGTGGCCGGGCTGCCCGCCGAATGCGGCGGGCAACTGGCCTGCGCCACCTGCATGGTCGACGTGCCGGAGGAATGGGCCACGCGCATCCCGCCGGCCGGCCCGGACGAGAGCGACATGATCGAGGATACCATCGGCTCCGTCCCCACGGGGCGCCGGCTATGCTGCCAGATCCTGGTGACGCCGGCGCTCGACGGGCTGGTGCTGCGGGTGCCGGCAACGCAAGGCTGAACGACCGATGGATGCTGCCCCGCCGCTCCTGGCGCATGCGACGCGCGACCTCGCGGCCTTCGCCGCCGGCTTGCAGTTCGAGACCATTCCCGCCGCCGTCATCGCCCAGGTGAAGCTTTCCCTGCTCGATGGCATCGGCGTCTGCCTGCATGGCGCGACGCTGCCCTGGACCCGGCATGTCCAGGCCCTGGCCCTCGCCGAGGGCGCGACGCCGGCCGCGACCCTCTGGGGGGCCGGCCAGCGCGGCTCCTGGGCCCAGGCGGCGCTGGTCAATGGCACCGCGGGCCATGCCTTCGAGATGGATGACATCCACAAGGAAAGCATCCTCCACCCGAACTCGCTGACCACGCCCATCGCCCTCGGCTTCGCCGAGATGCGGGGCGGGCTGCCGGGGCGGGATCTGCTGACCGCGATCGTCGCCGGCTACGAGATCGGCACCCGGGTCGGCAATGCCGCGACGATGGCGCTGTTCCTGAACGGCTTCCACCCGCAGGGCACCAGCGGGGCCTTCTGCGCCGCCGCCACGGCCGGGCGGCTGCTCGGCCTCGATGCGCCGCGGCTGCAGCATGCCCTCGGCATCGCCGGCTCCATGGGCGCCGGGCTGATGGCGGCGCAGGAAGGCGCCATGGTGAAGCGCCTGCACGCCGGCCGCGCCGCCGAAAGCGGTGTCCGCGCCGCGTTGCTCGCGGAGCGCGGCTTCACCGGCATCCTCGATGTGCTGGAGGCGCCCTATGGCGGCTTCCTCTCGGCCATCGCCCGCACGCCCGCGGCGACCAAGCTGACCGCCGGCCTCGGCGAGGATTGGGAAGCGGCGAAGACCGGCTTCAAGATGTACCCCTCGGTCACCTCGATCCACAGCGCGCTCGATGCGCTGCGCCACGTCATGGCCGAGGCCGGGCTGGCCGCCGCCGACATCGAGCGGATCGAGGTCGGCGTCGGCCACATGACGCATGTGCATACCGCCTGGTCCTACAAGCCGGCCGGAGTGACGGCGGCGCAGATGAACATCTTCTTCGGCCTGGCGGTGACGGCCCTGCACGGTGCCCCCACGGCCGGCTTCTACCGGGAGGAGTACCTGGCCGACCCCGTCATCCTCGGCTTCATCCCGCGCATCGTGGTGACGGAGGATGCGGGGCTGGAGGCCCTGGGCGCCCCCTTCCGCCATGCCTGCCGCATCGCCGTCCATGCCCGGGACGGCGCCATCCACCGGCATGAGGTGCTGCACCGCCGCGCCAGCCCGGAAAACCCGGTGACGCCGGCCGAGGTGGAGGCCAAGTTCCGCGCCAATGTCGCCGGCCTGCTGAGCGAGGCGCAGGCCAGCGAGGTGGTGGCGATGGTGGCAGGCTTCGAGACGGCGGACAGCGCTCCGCTGACGGCCCTGCTCGCCGGCGTCGGCTGACGCCCCTACCGGAACCCCGGCAGCAACACGCCGAGGTCGATGGCCGTCCCCATCGCCAGGTATCCCGCGCGGTTCGGGTGCAGCCTGTCGCCCTTCCCGCCCGTCGTGCTCTCCGGCACCATTTCCGGCCGCAGCGCCCCCGTCGCCGCATCGCGCGTCGGCGTGTCGAAATCGACCGAAGCGTCGAACACGCCGCTGTCCCGGATGAAGGCGTTCAGCGCCTTGCGCTTGGCATCCTGCTCGGCGAAGCCATGCGCCGCACTGGTGCTGTTCAGCGCCGAGGTCAGGGTTGCGCCCACCACCCGCACCCCGGGCAGCCGCCCGCGCATCCGCCCCACGGCGTCGCGCATCGCCGCCTGCACCGTCTCGGCGCTGGCATTGCCGTTGCGGCTGAAGTCGTTGGTCCCCTCCAGCCAGACCACCGTGGTCACGCCGGACAGGCTCAGCACGTCCCGCTCCAGCCGCATCCCCGCCGAGGGGCCGCCGGGGAAGGGCTTCGCCGGCGAATACTCGGCCGGCCCTGCCACCTGGTTGCCGCCGATCCCGGCATTCACCACCGCCACCCGGTTGCCGTAGCGGGCAAACAACCGCCGCGCCAGCACGTCAGGCCAGCGGTCGTCGCCGTTCATCGTGCTGGCGGTGCCATCAGTGATGCTGTCGCCGAAGGCGACCACCACCGGCGTGCCCGCCGGCGCCATGACATCCAGCGCATCGAGGAAGAACCAGCTCGCGGTGCTGAAGGGGAAGGCCGCCTCGGACTCATCCTCGCCATGCGCGCCGGAGCCGGGCGGCGAGACATAGGAGGTCTGCAGCGACTTGGCGTGCCAAGTCATCGGCCCGCTCTCGCCGACCACATGCAGGCTGACCGCCAGCTTGCGCCCGGCGAGCAGGCCGGATTCGCCGTCCGGCACAAAGGGCAGCGCGACGGCATCGCTCCAGGCCATCTCGCCCGGCGGGATCGTCACGCCAGGCTGGCCGCCGAAGCGCACCGCCTGGTTGGTCCCCGGGGTGATGGCGGCGCCGCCCATCTGCAGGCCGACATGCACGCCATCGAGTACCAGCGGCTGGGTGCCGAGCGCATTGCTGAAGCGCAGCCGGACGCGCTGCCCCCAGAGGCTCGGCCGCAGCACCAGCCGCAGGGTCTGGTCCCGCGCCCCACGCGCCGGATCCGGGAAGGCGAAGCGCTGGTCCGGCTGGGCGGAGGGATTGCCGGTCGGATAGGGTCCCTGCACCGAGGCGGCCCAGCTGGTGGCCCAGCGCATCGCCGGTTGCGCCGCGGCCGGCATGGCGAGCGTCATGGCGAGCAGCAATCCGGCGAAGGCGCGCATCGGGTTTCCTCCTGGGTCCTTGCGGCCAGGATGCGGCCCGCTGCCCGGGCGTGCAACTAAAGCCGGCCGAAAACGGTCTCGGCCTCGATCTGCCGCACGTTGTCCGGCCGGGCGAAGGGCGCTGGCGGCGGCTCGCCCTCGGTCCGGGCGCGGCCGATGCGGGCGAAGAAGGTCTCCAGCCCGCCGGGCAGGATGAGCCACATAAAGGTCAGCGGCGCCGTCCCGGTATTGTGGAAGCTGTGCGGCCGGTCGCGCGGGAAGAAGAAGCAGCTCCCCGGCCGCATCGGATGGACCTTGCCCTCGATATGCGCCTCGCCCTCGCCGGACTGGACGAAGATCACTTCCTCGTTCGCGTCATGCAGGTGTTCCCGCACGTGGCAGCCGGGGTCCACCGTCTGGGTCCCCATGGCGAAGGGCGTCTCGGCCCCGGTCATGGCGCTGTCGAGGATGCAGCGGACGAAGCCGTTGGCCGGCACCGGCTGCCAGTAGCTGCGGACCTCCTCTGGCTGCTGGATGACCAGACGGGCGGGGATTGCTGCGGTATCGGGCATGGGGCCTCCTCGCGTCGATCATTGCCATGCCCGGGGCCTGCCGCAAGCCTTGCGATGGCGACACGGCCTGTGGAACGCTCCCGCTTGCGAAAAGACCGGGAGAGCTTTCGGATGCCGCGATGGATGACACGGGGCCTCGGCCTCGGCCTGCTGCTCGGGCTGGCCATGCCCGCCAAGGCCCAGACCCGTTGGGTGATGGCGACGCCCTACGCCGAGAATTTCCACACTCTCAACATCCGCCAATTCGTCGCCGACGTGGAGAAGGCCAGCGAAGGCTGGCTGACGATCCAGCTCCACGCCAATGCCTCCCTGCTGCCGATGGCGCAGATCAAGCGCGGCGTGCAGACCGGCCAGGTCCAGCTCGGCGAGGTCCTGCTCAGCGCCTATGCCAACGAGGATCCCTTCTTCGAGGTCGACGGCGTCCCCTTCCTCGCCTGGACCTGGCCCCAGGCGGAGGCGCTGAACGCGGCGACCGAGCCCTATGTCCGCGCCCGGCTGGAGCGCCAGGGCCTGACCCTGCTCTACATGGTCCACTGGGACGCCCAGGGCTTCTATGCCAAGACCGAGATCCGCAGCCTGGCCGACCTGCGCGGCACCCGCTTCCGCGCCTACAACAACGTCACCGCCCGCATGGCGGAGCTGATGGGCGCGACGCCGGTGACGGTGCAGGCGGCCGAGGTCAGCCAGGCCTTCGCCACCAATGTCATCCAGTCGATGTTCACCTCGGCGCAGACCGGGGTGAACGTCACCGCCTGGGACTTCACCCGCTACTGGTACAACGTCGGCGGCATGCGGACGCGCAACGCGGTCTTCGCCAATACCCGCGCCCTTCAGGCGCTGGATGCGCCGAGCCGGGCAGCCTTGGTCGCCGCCGCGGCGACGGCCACGACCCGCGGCAAGGAGATGGCCAAGGCGGCGGAAGTCGCCATGGCCGATCGGCTGCGCAGCCAGGGCATGCAGCTGCCGCAGCCACCGGAGGCGATGATGGCCGAGCTCAAGGCGATCGGCGAGACGCAGACCGCCGAATGGGTCCAGCGCGCCGGGCCGGAAGGCAGCGAGATGCTGGCCCGCTACCGCGCCGCGGCGCCCTAGCGGGGCGCCAGGCGGCGCAAAGCCCCGGGGCGGCTGGCCTCAGCGCCAGCCGCCACCGCGGCCATACCCATAGCCGTAGCCGCCATACCCCCCACGGTAGCCGCCATAGCCACCGCCATACCCCCCGCCGTAGCCGCCGCGGTAAGGCGCCGAATAGGCATAGCCCGAGGGCCGGCCATAGCCGCCGCGATAGCCATACCCGCCCCCCGCCGGATAGACGGCGCAGGCCGAGAGCGAGGCGGTGACGGCAAGCAGGGCAACGAGCTTCAGGATGCGGCTGGCCATGGTGACCTCCGGAAAAGGCGATGGGGCGGTCAGCGGGGGCGGGATGCCGGTGCTTCCTCCGTTCTGGCATTAACGCCGCAGCTCATGTCGGGGATGCGTCGCCGCGGTGCTGCTTTCGGGGCAGCGCCGCCGCCATTCGGCCGCAGTTGCCGCCGCCACCCCTCTTTCCCATCCGCCGGGGCTGGCGCAGGATCGGGGCAAAGGAGACGTCCATCATGGCAGCAGCCCCCCCGTCCAGCCGGCGCGACCGGCTGATCCCGAATTTTCCCAAGCTCGTGCAGATGACCAACGAGGTTGCCTATGCCGATGTCTGGGAACGCGAGGCGCTGAACAAGCGCGACCGCAGCATGATCACCGTGGCCGCGCTGATCGCCCTGGGCCGCGAGGAGCAGCTCGCCACCCATCTCCGCCGCGCCCTGGGCAATGGCGTCACGCGGGAGGAGATCGCCGAGGTGGTCACCCACATGGCGATTTATGCCGGCTGGCCGGCGGCGATGACCGGGGCGCAGATCGCCTGCGACGTCTACGAGGACATCGATTCCGGGAAGCCCGCCGTATGAGCGCCGCCAAGCCGAAAATCGGCTTCATCGGCCTCGGCACCATGGGCACCCACATGGCCGCCAACCTGCAGAAGGCCGGCTACACCCTGGTGGTGCACGACATCCACCGCCAGGCCGCCGGCACCCATATCGAGAACGGCGCCACCTGGGCGGCGACCGCCCGCGAGGTCGCCGCGCAATGCGACGTGGTCTTCGCCTCCCTCCCCGCCCCGCCCGATGTCGAGGCGGTGGTCTTCGGCCCGGATGGCGTGCTGGAAGGCGCCCATCCCGGCATGGCCTTCTTCGACCTGTCCACGAATAGCCAGGCCATGGCCAAGCGCATGCACGCCGCCTTCGCCGAACGCGGCTGCACCAGCTTCGACAGCCCGGTCAGCGGCGGCCCCGAGGGCGCCCGCACCGGCAAGCTCGCCATCTGGGTCGGTGGCGACAAGGCCGCCTTCGACAAGTACCTGCCGGTACTGCAGGGCTTCGGCGACGCCCCCGCCTATATCGGCGGCATCGGCACCGCGACGGTCGCCAAGCTGGTCCACAACCTCTCCGGCTACGCCATCCAGACCGTCATCGCCGAGGCCTTCTCCATGGGCGTCAAGGCCGGCATGGACCCGCTCGAGCTCTGGACCGCGATCCGCAAGGGCGCGCTCGGCCGCAAGCGGACCTTCGACCGCATCCAGGACCAGTACCTGCAGAACAAGTACGACCCGCCGGCCTTCGCGCTGCGGCTCGGCCTCAAGGACGTGTCGCTGGCGGTCAGCCTCGGGCGCGAGCTGGGCGTGCCGATGCGCCTCAGCAACTTGGTCATGGAGGAGATGACCGAGGCGCTGAACCGCGGCTGGGGCCAGCGCGACAGCCGGTCCCCGATGATCCTGCAGAACGAGCGGGCGGGCGTGTCCTTCAGCGTCGACCCCGCGGCGATCAAGGCCGTGCTGGCCAAGGACCCGCCCTGATGTACGAGATCTACGCGATCCGCTACGCCCATCGGGAGGCGATGCGGTCCGACCACTTCATCGGCGGCGACCCGCATGACGGGCCGATGCCGATGGACTACTTCGTCTGGGCCGTGGTCGGCGCCGAGCGCAGCTTCGTCATCGACGCCGGCTTCACCGAGGCCGTCGCCAAGCGCCGCAAGCGGCAATGGCTGCGCTGCCCGGCCGAGAGCCTGAAGCTGGTCGGGCTCGACCCGGCGACGGTCAAGGACGTGATCCTCACCCACCTGCACTACGACCACGTCGGCAGCTTCGACCAATTCCCCCAGGCCGACTTCCACCTGCAGGAGGCCGAGATGCACTATGCCTGCGGCCGTTTCATGCGCTTCCCCAAGCTCTCCCACAGCTTCGAGCCGGACGATATCGCCGGCATGGTAAAGCTGAACTTCGGCCGCCGCGTCCACATGCTGAACGGCGACGCCGACATCGCCCCGGGCATCCGCACCCACCTGGTCCGCGGCCATTCCGCCGGGCTGCAGTGCGTGACGGTCCAGACCGCGCGCGGCACCGTCGTGCTCGCCTCCGACGTCACCCATTTCTACGAGAACATGGAGAGCGGCCGGCCCTTCACCACCGCCTTCCACATCGGCGAGATGCTGGAAGGCTTCGAGACCCTGAAGCGCCTGGCACCCAGCCCGCAGCACATCGTCCCGGGGCACGACCCGGAGGTGATGCGGCGCTACCCGGCGGTGCCGGGGCTGGAGGGGATCGTCTGCCGGCTGGACCTGGCGCCGAGCGAGTAAGGATGCCGGGGAGGGAACGGCAATTCCTTTTGCCTTCCCGAATTTACCGCTCTGGCCTCACCCCACCTTTCCGTGCCACGTCCCTCCACAACGGCAATTCCGCCGCGATCACCCGCTGGAACTGCTCCGGCGTGCTCCCGACCGGCTCCAGCGCCAGCACCCGCAGCCTCTCCCGGATCGGCGCCTCGCGCGTGATCTCCGCCGCCGCCGCCGCCAGCGTCGCCACCACCCCCGGCGGCGTCCCGGCCGGTGCCAGCATGCCGCTCCACAGCTCCATCGTCAGGTCGGGGAAATCCAGCTCGCCCATCGTCGGGCTTTCCGGCCAGGCCGGCAGCCGCCGTGGCGCCGTCACCGCCAGGACGCGGAGGCGCCCGGCAGCGAAGCCGATCGTCGCCGGCGCGGTATCGACCAGCGCCATCGTCACCTCGCCATTGGCCACCGCGGTCACCGTATCGGCGCTGCCGCGATAGGCCACGTGCTGGAAGCGGGTACCGGCCCGCTGGTTCAGCAGTTCGGTCGGCAGCTGGAAGCTGGCGGCACTGGCGCCGTAGTGGCAGCGCCCGGGATGGGCCCGGGCGAAGGCCAGCAGGTCCTGCAGGGTGCGGAAGGGCCCATCCGCCGGCACCACCACCGCCAGCGGGAAGGCCGCCAGCAGGGACACGGGGGCAAAGTCCCGCAGTGTGTCGTAAGGCAGGCTCGCATGGGTCGCCGGGTTGAAGACCAGGGGCCCGCTGGACCCGACCAGCAGGGTATGACCATCCGGCACCGCCCGCGCCACGATCTCGGCCCCGATGATCGCCTGCGCGCCCGGCCGGTTCTCCACCTCGAAGGGCTGGCCCAGCCGCTCCGTCAGCCGCTGGCCATAGAGCCGCGCCAGGATGTCGTTCGCCCCACCCGGCGCATAGGGCACCACCAGCCGCACCGGCCGGTCCGGCCAGGTCTGTGCGCCAGCGGCCGCGGCGGGGGTCGCCGCACAGGCCAGCAGCCCCAGCCCCAGCCCACGCCGGGAAACCGCCGCGGCGCCGTGACCAGCCATCCTGACCCTCCTCCCCGATCTTTTGCCGGAAGGGTCGGACCGCAGCCGGCGGGTGTCAAACCCGCCCGGCGCTGTTAGGCTCGGGAAAACGGAGGACGTCGAATGGGACCGCTCAAGGGCCTGCGCATCCTGGAATTCGCCGGCATCGGCCCCGGCCCCTTCTGCGGCATGATCCTGGCCGACTTCGGCGCCGAGGTGATCCGGCTGGACCGCAAGGATGGCCCGCCCGGCGACCGCGCCGATTTCACCGGCCGCGGCCGCCGTTCCATCGCGCTCGACCTGAAATCCCCCGCCGCGGTCGAGGCCGTGCTGCGCCTCGCCGAAGGCGCCGATGCGCTGATCGAGGGCTTCCGCCCCGGCGTCATGGAACGCCTCGGCCTCGGCCCCGAGGTCTGCCGGGCGCGCAACCCGCGGCTGGTCTATGGCCGGATGACCGGCTGGGGCCAGGACGGCCCGCTGGCGCAATCGGCCGGCCACGACATGAACTACATCGCCCTCACCGGCGCGCTCTGGGCCATAGGCCGGCCAGAGGAACGCCCGGTGCCGCCGCTCAATCTGGTCGGCGACTACGGCGGCGGCGGCATGCTGCTGGCGATGGGCCTGCTCGCCGCACTGCTGGAGGCCAAGGGCAGCGGGCAGGGCCAGGTGGTCGATGCCGCCATGGTCGATGGCGCGGCGCTGCTGATGGCGCCGATCTACGCCATGAAGGCGCGCGGCCGCTGGCGCAACGAGCGCGGCGTGAACATGCTCGACGGCACCGCCCCCTGGTACGACACCTATGCCTGCTCCGATGGCCGCTGGCTCTCGGTCGGCCCGATCGAGCCGCAGTTCTTCGCCCTGATGTGCGACAAGCTCGGCCTCGATGCGGAGCGCTTCCCCGACCGCATGTCTCCCGCCACCTGGCCGGCATTGAAAGCGGAGCTGACCGCGATCTTCCTCACCCGCACGCGGGACGACTGGGCCGCGCTTTTCGCCGGCACCGACGCCTGCATCGCCCCCATCCTCGACATGGAGGAGGCACCGGCGCATCCGCACATGGCCGCCCGCGGCACCTTCCTGAACCGCGACGGCGTGGTCCAGCCCGCCCCCGCCCCCCGCTTCAGCCGCACCCCGGCCGAGGCCGGCGCCCGCGTGCCGTTGCGCGGCGAGGATACCGAGACCGTGCTGGCCGACTGCGGCTTCACCGCCGCCGAACTCGACGCGCTCCGCAGCGCCGAAGCCATCTAAGGGAGACGAAACCGATGGACACCAATCCGAGCCTTCCCAGCCGCAGCCTCAGCGGCCCCCGCCACGTCTATACCTCGGACCACGAGATGTTCCGCGACCAGGTGGCGCGGTTCTTCGACCGCCACATCGTCCCCTTCCACCGCCAATGGGAACGCGACGGCATCGTCCCCCGCAGCC
The DNA here is from genome assembly GCF_979252845.1 of Belnapia sp. AC561. NCBI lineage: Bacteria > Pseudomonadati > Pseudomonadota > Alphaproteobacteria > Acetobacterales > Roseomonadaceae > Belnapia > Belnapia sp. AC561. The sequence continues at coordinate 8,373 of NZ_CEEDBP010000016.1, read as the reverse complement.
TTTGGCTCGAGGCCGGTGCGGCGGGCCTGCTCTGCCCCATGCTGAGTGAGGAATACGGCGGCGCCGGCGCCGACTTCGGCTACAGCGCCATCATCATCGAGGAGATCGCCCGGACCAATTGCACCGGCCCCGGCTTCCCGCTGCATTCCGACATCGTCGTCCCCTACATCGCCGACCTCGCCACCGAGGCACGCAAGCGCGAGTGGCTGCCGCAGATGGCACGCGGCGAGATCATCGGCGCCATCGCCATGACCGAGCCCGGCATGGGCAGCGACCTGAAGGCCATGCGCACCACGGCGAAGCGCGACGGCGACCACTACGTCATCAACGGCTCGAAGACCTTCATCAGCAACGGCCAGTTGGCCGACCTCGTCATCGTCTGCGCCAAGACCGATCCCGCGGCCGGCCGCAAGGGCATCAGCCTGATCTGCGTCCCCGCCGGCACCCCCGGCTTCACCAAGGGCCGCAATCTCGAGAAGATCGGCCTGCATGCCCAGGACACCTCGGAGCTCTTCTTCGAGGATGTCCGCGTCCCGGTCGAGAACCTGCTCGGCGAGGAGAACAAGGGCTTCTCCTACCTCATCCGCAACCTGCCGCAGGAACGCCTGGTCATCGCCGTCCGCGCCGCCATGGGCATGGAGGTGATGCTGCAGAAGACCGTGGACTACGCCAAGGAACGCCAGGCCTTCGGCCAGCCGGTGATCGACTTCCAGCACAACCGCTTCAAGCTGGCGGACGCCAAGGCGCAGGCGACCATGTTCCGCGTCTTCGCCGACCACTGCCTGGCGCTGCACCTGCGCGGCGAGCTGACGGTCGAGCTCGCCGCAACGGCCAAGCTGCTCGGCGCCGAGCTGCAGAACAAGCTCTTCGACGACTTCCTGCAGATCCACGGCGGCTACGGCTACATGGCGGAATACGAGATCGGCCGCGCCTGGGCCGATGCCCGGGTCGGCCGCATCTACGGCGGCAGCAGCGAGATCATGCGGGAGATCATCGGCCGCACCCTGTAGAGGTTGACGCACCCCGGCGTGCATGGCGGGATGACCTCCGAGCGGCCCCCAAGACGGCTGCCGGAGGATGCCGCCATGCCGAAGCTGCCACGCCGCGCCCTGCTGGGCACGCTGCTCGCCACCCCCGCGCTCGCGACCCCGGCCCTGGCGCAGGCCCGCTTCCCCGAGCGCCCGATCACCGTGCTGGTCCCCTTCACCGCCGGCGGCGCCACCGACGTGCAGATGCGCGCCCTCGCCGAGGCCGCCAGCCGCGCCCTCGGCCAGACCGTCCTCACCGAGAACCGCCCCGGCGCCGGCAGCACCCTCGGCGTCGCCGCCGTCGCCCGCGCCAAGCCGGATGGCTATACCCTGGCGCAGATGCCCCTCCCCGGCCTCCGCCTGCCCTTCCTGCAGAAGATGGCCTTCGATCCGCGGCGGGACTTCACCCCGGTCATCCACCTCACCGGCTATACCTTCGCCGTCGTGGTCCGCGCCGAGAGCCCCTGGACCACCTGGGCCGAGCTCGTCGCCGATGCCCGCGCCAATCCCGGCAAGCACCGCTGGGGCAATACCGGCGTCAACGGCACGCCGCACCTCACCATGGTGGACTTCGCCGAGCGCGAGAAGCTGGAGGTCGTCCACGTCCCCTTCCGCGGCGAGGCCGACGCGACGCCCAACCTGCTCGGCGGCCATATCGAGGCGACCGCCGGGGGCACCGGCTCCAACCAGCTCGTCGCCGACGGCAAGCTGCGCTACCTCAATGTGTGGACGCGGGAGCGGGTGCCGCGCTGGCCGCAGGTGCCGACCCTGTCGGAAGTCGGCTACCCCGGCCTCGTCGTCACCTCGCCCTATGGCTTGGTCGGCCCCGCCGGCCTCGACCCCGCCGTGCTGGCGACGCTGCACGAGGGCTTCCGCAAGGCGCTGTTCGACCCGTCCCACCTCGCGGTGCTCGACCGCCTCGACCAGACCGTCGAGTACCTCGGCCCGGAGGACTACGCCCGCAACATGGCCGAGACCATCGACTTCGAGGAGAAGCGCGTGACCCGCCTCGGCCTCAGGACGGGCTGAGGTAGCGCTCCTTCAGGATCCGCCGCAGCAGCTTGCCGGCCTCCGAGCGCGGCAGCTCCTCGACAAATTCGAAGGACTTCGGCCGCTTCAGGCCGGAGAGCCTCTCCCGGCACCAGGCCTCCAGCTCCGCCGCCGCGACCGGTTCGCGGGCCACGATCACCGCATGCACCTGCTCCCCCATCTCCGGATGCGGCACGCCGACGACGGCCACCTCGGCGACCGCCGGATGCTGGATCAGCACCGCCTCCACCTCCGCCGGGTAGAGGTTCACGCCGCCCGCCAGGATCAGGTCGGCCCGCCGGTCCGACAGAAACAGGAAGCCATCCTCGTCCAGCCAGCCGAGGTCGCCGAGCGTCGCCCAGCCGCGTTCGTCGAAGCAGGCCGCCGTCTTCTCCGGCGCATTGTGATAGGCGAAGCGCGGCCCGCCCTCGAAGCGGATGCTGCCGGTCTCGCCCGGCGGCAGTTCGGCGCCATCCTCCCCGGTGACATGCACCCGCACGCCATTCACCGGCCGCCCGACCGAGCGCGGCTTGCGCAACCAGTCCGCACTGCTGATCACCGTGGTGCCGACACCTTCCGACCCGGCGTAGTATTCCCAGACGATCGGCCCCCACCAGTCGATCATCGCCCGCTTCACCGGCACCGGGCAGGGCGCTGCCGCATGGATGGCGCAGCGGTGCGAGGACAGGTCATGCCCAAGCCGCACCGCCTCCGGCAGCGCCAGCAGCCGGTGGAACATCGTCGGCACCCACTGGCTATGCGTCACGCGATGCTGCTCGATCACCGCCAGGCATTGCGCCGCGTCGAACTTCCGCAGGATGACGGCGGTGCCGCCCTCCAGCAGCGTCCGCCCGACATAGCCGATCGGTGCCGCATGATAGAGCGGTGCCGGCGAGAGATAGACCGTCTCCGTGTCGAATCCGTAGAGCGCCTTCCAGGTCATGTCCCACATCGGGGCGTCGCGCTGCTCGTAGGGCAGCAGCGGCCGGCGGATGCCCTTGGGCAGTCCGGTGGTGCCGGAGGAATAGAGGAACTCCCGCCCCAGCGGCCGCTCCGGCAGCGGCGCCGCCGGATCCTGGGCGGCCAGCGCCGCCTCGTAGCTTTCGTAGCCCGGCAGCCCATCACCCAACGCGTAGCGCAGCCGGTCTCCCAGCGCCCCTTCCGCGACCAGCGCCGCGGCCAGCCCCGCCAGCTCCGGGCTGGCGACCAGCAAGCGCGCCCCGCTATCGGCCAGCACGTAGCCCACCTCGTGCGGCCTGAGATGGATGGACAGCGGCGTGAAATACAGGCCGGCCAGCCGCGCCGCCTCTGCCAGCTCCAGGAATTCCGGCCGGTTGTCGAGCAGCAGCGCGATACCGTCGCCCGGCTGCAGGCCGAGGCCGATGAGCCAGTGCGCCGCACGCCGCGCCCGGGCATCGAGCCCGCCATAGGTCAGCACCGCCCCGCTATCCGGGAAGATGGCAGCCGGCTTCTCGGCCTGGCGCCCTGCCCAATGTGCCAGTTGCGGCATCCGCGTCCTCCTGTTCGCCCAAGCGTGGCGGCAGCGGTGGCGCGGCGTCAACCTCGGCCGCGACTTACCCCTTTGCCATGATTTTGCCGCGTGCCACCCGGCGCGGTTGTGCCATGCTGATGCACCGCACGCCGTTGCGGGCCTTGATACGGGAGGAACCAATGATCAATCTCAGCCGCCGCGCCCTGCTGGGCACGGCTGCCGCCGCGGCGACCCTGCCGCTGCTCTCCACCGCGCAGGCCGCCGCCCCATTCCGCAACCAGCTGCCGCCCGCCTGGCACCGCTTCAAGGTCGGCAGCTACGAGCTGACGATCATCTCCGACGGCTCCCTGCCGCTCGGCGAGACCGGGCCGGCCTTCCCCTCCTCGCCGCCGGCCGAGGTGCGGGACCTGCTGACCAGCAATTTCCTCGCCCCCACCACCGCGACGCTGGAGCAGAATGCGCTGGTGCTGAACACCGGCCGCCAGCTCATCCTGTTTGATACCGGCATGGGCGAGAGCATGGGCGAGGCCAGCAAGATGTTCGGCCCGACCACCGGCCGGCTGATCGCCAACATGAAGGCCGCGGGCATCGAGCCCTCGCAGATCGACATCGTCGCGCTCACCCATGCGCATTGCGACCATTGCTGGGCGCTGGTCGATGCGAACGGCAACAAGAATTTCCCCAATGCCCAGGTCGCCGTCAGCGAGGTGGACCTGAAATTCTGGACCGACGATGCCAACAAGCGCGGCCCGGCCTTCATGACCTCCTTCATCGACGGGGCGAAGAAGAACCTCTCGGCCTACCGCGACCGGATGATCATGGTGCAGGATGGCAAGGAGGTGGTGCCCGGCGTCACCGCCTTCGCGACGCCCGGCCATACCCTCGGCCACATGGTCTATTTCATCGCCGATGGGAACAACATCGTGGTGAATACCGGTGACCTCGCGCATCACCAGATCCTGCTGCTGCGCAAGCCGCTCTGGGAATTCTCCTTCGATACCGATCCCAAGCTCTCGGCCCAGTCGCGGCTGAAGATGCTGACCCGCCTCGCGGCGGACAAGCATCCGGTCCTGTCCTACCATTTCCCCTGGCCCGGCCTCGGCCATGTCGCCAAGGAAGGCGAGGGTTTCGGCTGGTACCCCGAGGGCATGAACGTCACCACGCTGTAGGAGACCAAGGACATGGCGCTGGCCGAGCTGCGGGAAGCGGAAGCACCGCCGGAGATCGCGGCGATCTACGCAGCCTTGCGCAAGGCCAGCGGCGTGCCCCTGGTGAACCTGATCTACCGGCACCTCGCCACCCTGGACGGGGTGCTGCCCTGGGTCTGGGAGGCCATCCGCCCGCCGCTGGAGGATGGCCGCCTGGCCGCGGCACGGGACCGGCTGGCGGCCGCCGTGCCGCTGCCGGCGCTCGCCCCGCTGCCCGCCGAAGCCTGGGCCGCGGCGGGGCTGGCCGTGGCCGACCGCAGCGCCATCGCCGCCCTGGTCGAGGTTTACAACCGCGGCAACCTGACCAACCTCATCCTGCTGACGGCGTTGCGCCAGGCAGCCGAGGCCGGCGTCACCGCGAAGCCGCCGCCCGCCGCCACCTTGCCGTCCCCCGCCCTGCTGCCGGCCCCGCCGCCGCTGCCCCGGCTGGAGGACCTGCCCCCGGCCACCGCCGCGCAGGTGCAGGATCTTGCCGCCCGCCACCCCGGCGGCGTGGTGCCCAGCCTCTACCTGCACCTGGCGCATTGGCCCGCCCTGCTGGCCGCCCTGCCCGACTGGGCCGCGCCGCTGCTCGCCGCCCCGGCCCTGGTCGCCGCCCGCGATGCGACGGTGGCCCTGGCGCAGCGTGAGGCCACCGCCCTCGACCTCAGCCTGCCGGCCCCGCCGCCGCCCGGCCCCGGCCCGGCGGCGCTGGAGGCGATCGGCAATTTCACCCGCCGGGTCATCCCCGGCATGGTGCCGGTGGGGCTCGGTCTGCGGCGCATTCTCGCCCAGCCGTGATTAGCCCCGGCCCAGCCATTCACGAATAATTCGTATACAGTTTCTCCCGTATATGGTGGGAGAGCGAAACGGAATGCCTCTCCAAGGTGAATTATCCGTCTCATCCGCGGGGTCGGCGCCAGCCCAATCCCTCACGGTCTGTCTGGGAGAAGTCCTGGGGCCCGATTGGCTGCAATTGCCCGATGCGCCGCTGGGTGGCGAGCCGATCGACCTCGTGCTGCTCCATCCGCGGCTGGGCATCGCCCTGCTGCAGTTCGCCCCGCGCTGGACCGTGGATGCGCCCGAGCGGCTGCGCCATCGGCTCGAACTGGCCCGCTTCGCCGCCATCTTCCATGGCCACCTGCCGGTGGTGCATCGCATGATCCAGCCCGGCGAGGCGGCGGCCCTGCCCCGCCTGCTGGCCGAGGCCTTCGCCGGCCAGCCCGAGCTGGACCTGCCGGCGGGCGATGCCTGGTTGCATGTCGTGCATCGCGCCCTGCTCGCCCGGCCCAAGGCGCAGCCGGAAGCGTGGCAGCCATCGCCCCGCCCGCCCGGACGCCGGACGCTGCGGATCGTCGGCGGGCTCGGCCTTGCCGGGATGCTGGCAGGCACCGCCCTCCTCGCCCGCCCCGGCCCGGCGCCGGAGCCCTTGGCGGTGCTGGCCGGGGCGATCACCACCGCAACGCCGCTCCAGGCCGCCTCCGCCTCACCGGTGAACGAGGCACCGGTAGAACCGGCAGCCGAGTCCGCTGCCGGAACCAAGGACGACTCCGCATTCCTGACGCTCGCCACGGCAGCGCCGGAGCCGCCACCGGCCCAGGCCGAGCCCATTGCATCAGCAGCACCGATCGAAGCGCCGGACACGCTGGGCGAGCCGCCGCAGCCGCCCCCCGTGCCCGCCCCGCCGGCGCTTCTTACCCTGGTTGCCACGCCATCGGTGCCGCAGGTCCCGCCGCCGCCCGTCAGCGCGACCCTGGCGGCGCCGGATCCCATCCTCGTCGCACCGCCACCGCCGCGGTGAGGCATTGCTGGCCCTCGGCGACGTCTCCGGCGCCCGGCGCTTCTTCGAAAGGGCGGCCGAGGCCGGCGATCCGGCCGGGGCGCAGGCCATGGGCCGCACCTATGACCCGGCGGTGCTGGATGGCCTCCAGGTCCGCGGCATCGCCCCGGACCTCGCCGCCGCCGCCGCCTGGTACCGCCGGGCCCGCGAGATGCAATCGACCGATCTGACGGAGCTCGCCCGATGACCGCCAGCCGCCGCGGCCTGCTCACCGCCGCCCTGGCGGCGACCACCCTCCCCGCCCTGGCCCAGGCGCCGTCCCAGCCCCCCTCGCCGGGCCTGCTGCAATCGCTCAATACCCTGTCCGCCCGGGCCAATGCCGGCACTGTCGGCGTCATCGCCGGCGGCATCGACGGCACCTATGCCCGCATCGCCGCCGATCTCGCCGCGGTGCTGGACGAGCCGGATGGCCTGCGGGTGCTGCCCATCCTCGGCAAGGGCTCGGTGCAGAACATCAGCGACATCCTGGCGCTCCGCGGCGTCGATGTCGGCATCGTCCAGTCCGACGTGCTGGCCTATGCCCGGCGCGAGCGGCTGCTGCCCGGCGTCGAGCAACTCATCCAGTACATCGCCAAGCTGTACGACGAGGAAGTGCATGTCCTGGCCGCGCCGGGGATCACCGCCCTGGCCGATCTGGCCGGCAAGCCCGTGAACGTCGACGGCCGCGGCAGCGGCACGGCGATGACCGCGACCATCCTCTTCGACGGCATCGCCATCGAGCCGCGCTACGCCCCGCAGGATACCGCGCTGGAGCAGCTCCGCCGCGGCGAGATCGCCGCCCTGGTCTATGTCGCCGGCAAGCCGGCCCGGCTCTTCACCGGCATCCCCGCCGAGAGCCGGCTGCATTTCCTGCCCGTGCCGGCGACCCCGGCGCTGCTGGAGACCTACCTGCCCTCCACCCTGGCCCCGACCGACTACCCGACGCTGGTCGGCGGCGCCCCGGTCGAGACCATCGCGGTCGGCGCCGTCATGGCCGCCTATGCCTGGCCGCAGGCGACGGAGCGCCATCGCAAGGTCGCCCGCTTCGTCGAGGCCTTCTTCACCAAATTCCCCGATTTCCTGCGCCCGCCGCGGCATCCCAAGTGGCGCGAGGTCAACCTCGCCGCCCAGGTCCCCGGCTGGACCCGCTTCGGCCCCGCCGCCGCCCATGTCGCCAAGCGCTGAGGCGCCTCAGTTCCGCACTAGGATGTAGTTCATCGTGAAGTCGATGGTGACGCCCCCGGCATCCGCCCCGGGCGGGAAGGCCGGCAGCTTGGCGCCGCGGAACATCGAGACGGTGCCGGCATCCAGCCAGACCGAGCCGGATGGCCCGATCAGCTGCACCGAGCGCACCCGCCCATCCGGCTCGGCGATGACCCGCACCCGGCTCGGCCCCTGGTGTCCCGCGACGACGGCATTCTCCGGATAGCGCTTGTGGTCATCCACCCAGCGGCGGAAGGCATTGCGCCAGTCCGGCCCCACCTCCGCCCCGCGGACCTCCGCCTCGGAAGACGGTGAATTCCGCCCGCGCGAGGCCATCGGCCCCGGGGTGAGGTCGAGTTGCGAGCGCGGCGCATTGGGCCGCGCCGCCGGGCTGGGCCGCGCCAGGGCGCTGGCCTCCGGCATCCAGACCCCCGGCAGCCGCTGGCTCGGCGGGGGTGGCGGCGGCGCCGGGCGCGGCCTTGACTGGGCAGGCGGCGGTGGCTCGCGCGGCACCTCCCGCGGCGGCGCCGGTGGGGGTGGCGGCGGCATCGGCAGCGGCTCCGCCATGGCCGGCGGTGGCGGCGGCGCGGCCTCCACCATCTGCTGCTGCCGATG